>NZ_BAAGTF010000020.1:0-30044 GCF_054782055.1 Aliiglaciecola aliphaticivorans | reverse complement strand
GCAAACCAGGAAGATAACTGTACGGGGCATTTTTGGGAAGGGCGATTCAAGTCACAAGCCCTGTTGGATGAGCATGCCTTGGCAGCATGTATGGTGTACGTAGATTTAAATCCAATACGCGCTAAAATGGCAACCACCCCAGAATCATCTCACCACACCAGCATAAAGCGCCGCATTCATGATTTTAAAAAAGGGTATCAGCCCTCTACGTTAATGCCCTTTGTCGGTAACTCAATGCAGCCAAAACCGGCAGGACTAACGTTTGATTTAGTCGACTATCTACAATTAGTGGACCTATCGGGCCGCAGAATCAATCCTGACCAACGAGGGGCAATAGATATGTCTGAATCGCCCATATTGCAACGCTTAGGATTCGACGAACACACCTGGCAAGATATGTTTTTAACCTTTGAAACACATTTTAGTGTGGCTGCAGGACAAACAGACACTTTAAAGCACTACAAACGAAAACGTCGGCAAATGAGCTCATTGGGTTAACGCCCTTCTGAATCACTTTTCATTTCAGGCATTTTTTCACAAGAAGCAGGTTTAGCCTCGTACTAAATTCATCTCAAAAGCACTTACCCAACGCAGATACCGAATCGCTGCATGCATTTATCTAAAATAACAGCCGATTATAGTTTTTTGTTGGTACTCACTAAAAAATATTAAGTTGTTATCACCACAACCTAAAAAGATGCCTGTCCATATTAGAGGAAAAGATGCCTGTCCATATTAGATTATTAAGTTGTTATCACCACAACCTAAAAAGATGCCTGTCCATATAAAGGTAGATTTCGTTAAGAAACCTATAAACATCCCATAAGCAATTTATTGTTCGTTTTTAGTTTTAAAGTCTCGGGTCGCTAGGTGAATACTTTCAAAAATAGATGACAGTACTTTTGACGCGCCTTCCATTCGGTTGACTGCTAACTGCGAGCTTTCGCTCAAGCCAACAATTTCCGAGATATCATTATTCACGTTGGTGTTTTGACCTTGTTGCAACTCAACAGCAGCTTGCACTTGCAAGTTCAAATCGTGAATTTTGCTAAAAGATTGACTTAAAGCATCAATAATTTCTAACGAAGACTGTGTTTGTTGAAGTCCATCAGCGGCTTGAATTTTACCTTCAGCCATAGCAGAAACAGCTTCATCCGCTGCATTTTGTAGCTTGTGTACATTTTGTGATATAAGTTGCGTCGATTGCTGAGTTTTCGTTGCCAAAGTACGTACTTCGTCGGCCACAACCGCAAAACCTCTGCCCGCACCACCAGCTCTAGCAGCTTCAATAGCAGCGTTTAATGCCAGCAAATTGGTTTGATCGGCAATACTATTGATCACATTTACCACATCGCCTATGTCATCAGAGTCTTTTTTCAGTGTCGATATAATATCCGACGCATAATTAGTCGCGTCCATCACGCTTTGGCTAATCGTCACGTTTTGTTTAAACACCATTCGACCTTGGTCAGCTTCCTTAGTAGATGCAGCAACAAATTCTGATGCTTTTTTAATGGCTCCATCAATTTCATTTCCAGTTTGAGTTAATTGCTCAACACGGTCACTGGTTTTTTGAGTCAAATCAACTTGGCTCTTCAGACCATGTTTTACGGTTTGAAACGCCTCAACCAAGTCATTGATGATTTCACCGAGTTCTTTCAATTCGCCAAGAATGCGACTTAACATTTTGCTCAAGTCATTTTGAATGAGCTTTACATTATCAGTTACCCGACCAATTTGATCTCGAGTAGTACTTTCAATCTGACCGGTGAAATCCCCCGCTGCAATTTGTTTTGAAACATCCGTTAAGCGATTTAACGGTGTAAGCACGCTGGCATTAATAAACCAAGACACCGCTAAAATACAGATTAAAATCGTTACGATTATGATCACATTGGTATAAATAAATACTGAACTGGCGCGGGATTCAATTTGCTTTTTCAAACCTAAAACGTATTGATTAGTTGCTTCAACTGCGTTATTTAAGCTCTTAGTTGGTGCTCTATCTATGCCTTTTACACTGTTGTCCGCAACGGCAATATCAAAGCCTGAAGTTAAGAAGGAATCATAACCAGACTCATATGCCAGCAGCATTTTAGGGTAGCTCACCGAAAAGTCTTTAACATGACTGTATGCAGGATGCTGCTCTGACATATTGTTTAAAATATTACTGTATTGGGCGACAATAGTTTGTCCATTTTGAACAAACCTTCCCCAATATTTTTCAAGCTGCTCTGGGTCTTTGCCTCTTATTAAGGTGTTTTTCCATTCTTGAACTTGTGTTTTAAAGCGCACATTTAACGCAGAGACTTCGGTAATATTAGTTACTTCTCGATTAACGGTGGCAGAATACTCCTGAGTAACCGAGTTTAATGAAGACAACCCAATATATACTGCGACTAAAATTATCAATAAAATAGAACAAATCAGAAAAAGCAGCTTGTTTCGTATATTTAGATAAAAGAATTCAAACACTAGCGACTACCTTGAGCTGTAGGATGAGAAAAATGCATTTATGCAATGCAATAAACAAGTACATATTGCCGGCCGGTAAGCCTATGCTGTTAAGATGACATTTTTGTTACACTACGACCCAAAGTGAGTATTTTAAACTAGTTTCCACCGATCTCTTTAATATCATTGGCAAATAAAGTTTCCAAATCGGCCCGCCCTTTTTTACTTAGTTCAATTAATTCATCTAAATTAGAATCAGCCTCAATCACTTCCTTAAGGATTTTTTCATCATGTTTTTCGAATATGTCACACATATGTGTAGCCTGTTTTTTGTCAAAACCAAAATCCTCTAAGACGAACTCAGCTGCACGCAATCCAGACCAAAAGAGTTCCCTAACAAATCGCAAATTTTCTACCTTAGATAAACGCATTACCGCGTTACGATTGCGTGCTCTAACCACCATCTTCACATGGGGAAATTGTTCACTTACCAGAGCGACGATTTTGAAGGTGTCTTCGACATTGTCCACCGCAATTAATAGAATGGAGGCCTTTTCAATGCCCGATACCTTCAATAAATCTAATCGAGTAGCGTCACCATAAAACACTTTATTACCGAATTTTTTGACAAACGCAATGTGCTCTGCATCTTTGTCTAAGGCAGTGAAAGGAATTTTATTGGCAGCCAAAATACGCCCTGTCACCTGACCGAACCGCCCAAAACCGGCTATTAGTACTCTCGGCTCATCTGTATCTCTTTGTGAGTCGTACACTGCAGGGCAGTTTTGGCTATTAAACCAAATACTATGTAATATCACTAACGGAGAGGTTAACGCCATTGACACCCCAACAACCAAGGTGACTTGGTTGGCCAGTGTTGGCTCAAGAATATTTGCACCACTGGCTGCCCCCATGACCACAAAAGCAAACTCTCCCCCTTGAGACAGCATAAGAGCAATACGTACTGAGTCTGTATTGGTTTGTTTTGAAAGTTTAAGAATGCTGAAAATAATCAGTGTCTTGATAGCAAGAAGTGCTAATGCAGCGGCAATAATGAATAACGGATTATGGAAAAACAAAGCCAAGTCTAAATTCATACCAATAGCGATAAAAAACAACCCTAACAACAACCCTTTGAAGGGTTCAATTTCCGCCTCTAATTGATGTTTAAAACTTGAATTGGCAAGCAGCATACCAGCAACAAATGCGCCCATACCCATCGATAATCCAGCTTCTTGCATCCCCAAGGCTGTAGCAATAACAATTAACAAGGCTGCGGAAGTCATAATTTCAGCATTTCCCCAATGGGAAATCAGTCGTAGAAATGGGTTGATCAGAAACTTTCCAATAATTAGTACCGTTACAATTGCAGACACGCTTATCCACCAGGCTGGCGAGTCGACATCAGGAACAGTGGAAAGACTTTGTACTAACAGCAAAATGGGGATAACGGCTAAATCTTGCATCAACAAGATTGAAAACCCTTTTTGACCTGGTGGGGTCTTTAAAATTTTTTGATTTTCCATTAATTGAATGGCAAAAGCAGTAGAGGAAAGTGCCACGGCCAAGCCAATCACTATGGCTGCTGTCCAGTCAGTACCAACAATATACTTAACTGAAATCGCGATAAAACAGGCGCTCAAAAATAACTGCCCGCCCCCCGTAAAAACAATCTGATCACGCATTTTTAAGAGTTTTTTAGGTTCTAATTCTAGGCCGATGATGAACAACAAAAATACAACGCCAAGCTCCGCAAAATGTAAAATGGTTTCAGGTGCAGACACCCAATCCATAATCGATGGTCCTATTATCATACCGGCGACTAAGTACCCCAGAATTGCCCCCAACTTCAAACGTTTGAAAATGGGTACAGCAACCACTGCCGCAGCCAGAAAAATCATTGTTGAACCTAACAAACTCATAAATATTCTCTCTTGGATTTGCGCATGGCAAAGGTTTTAATTTTTCTACAACTATTCCATCGTGTAAACAACTTGTGTTGGTATAGGAGCAACAATATAAATTGTACAAAAAATAAACAAAAATGTTTTTTTGTACTAATATTGTTCTTATGCTTTAGAAACAACTCGACAGCAAAAGGGTACTTTAGATGAAAAGACAATACTACATAAGTGATGACTTGAATGACCTAAGTGTTATCCAAAGTGAACTTGAAGATAAAGGATTAAGTGCACCTCAATTACATGTGTTAAGTGAAAATGATGCTGAAGTTGAAAAACACCATTTACATGCCATTGAGTCCGTGTTGAAAAAAGATGTTATACGTTCTACAGAAATGGGAGCAATAATAGGTGTAATCGGCGCAGCCTTGGTTTTACTGCTAGCGTTTAGCATGAATTGGCACCTTACCGCGGCAGGCTGGATCCCTTTTGGCTTTCTTGCAGTAGTCATATTAGGGTTTTGCACTTGGGAAGGAGGCCTAATTGGTATTCAACTGCCTAATTATCAGTTCAGACAGTTTCAAAAACTGCTAAAACAAGGGAAACACATCTTTTTTGTGGATGCCTCCGAGCAACAGTTAGAGATTGTCGAACTTGTAGCCAGTCAACACACCAACCTTAAGCTCGCAGGAAGCGGCGAATCACCACCAGAATGGGTAGTCAAAAGCCAAGATAAATTTAATAATTTTATGAAAGTCATGCCCTAAGGCATTTCCTCTCACATGACGCAGAAAACTGCGCCATGTGAAGTGTTATCTTAACCCTAACTCCACATCTCGAATAATGAAATTACCATTGTATACAGGGTGCGGCTCCCCACTTTGTTCAATGGCAAAATACGACTGCTCTTCCGACGTTAACCCCTGATAACCACCAATCACTTGGTATAACCAAGCTTCGGTATCAAATGCCAATTCATGCTGCTGATAATATTCGAGAGCAGTTAAGCGCTCACCAGTATCAATAACCTGACAGAAATATCCCTCTACGGCTTTCTTGAGCTTGTCTTCAGCAAACTCGACTTCACTTTGTTTTTCTACATGAATTTGATGGGCAGCTCGCTCGGGTTGATAAGACTTCTGCGGTCGGTTTAAGGTCTTTATTGCACTCACTAGTTTTTGTAAATCTTGCTCATGTTCAACCCGCGTCACATCGACAGCAGCAGCTTTTATTACAGCTTCCGCCTGATTAAACAACATAGGTACTTGAGTTAATCCACAATAGTTGACTGGCACAAAACTAGGCGAGTGCTCCATGTGCAACAAAAAGCCTTTAAGTAAGCGAGTACGACCACGTAACTCTCTAAAACGGCCTAGCAATGACAATAATCGAGCTTGTACTATCGATAGTTCTTGGGTTACTCGGGAGAAACTGTGTTGCAAGGTCACTATCAATAAATGGCGTAATTCTCGATTACTAGCGGCAATCTCACTGAGTTCATCAAATTGGAACATTTCCAATTCTCCTAATAACTCGGAAACTTGAGACTGTGCCAATTGATTTTCACGTATCTTAGCATCAATAGAAGAGACATAACCGAATTCATTATTAATGCGGCTAAACAACACACGTACATTGTTTTCTAACGACTCCGTTAGGGCATAAACATGTTCTGTTAAATCAGAAAGATGGGCGTTCGCCTCGGTAAATCGTTGATGTTGCAATGCTTCTTTATAATGATCAGCAAGGGTTTTAAGCCCTTTTAAGGCTGAACCAATATTGGCATCTATTTGGCGATTACGTTCGTCATGGAGACTTCCTTCGAGTAACTGCCTTACCACATTTTTCAAACGTAAATCAGCGTCAGCATCTGGCCGCCATAAAATACCCATTTGCACTAAACTATCAATAACTTTGGGACTAAATTTCGACTCGTCCACCGTGCCAGATAAATACACCTGCATCAGAAGATCAGCATGTCGACTTAACGCATTAAGCAGCTTAACTCCGGCTTGATGTAAATTCTGATTCATATCAGACTTCCCTGCTGCACAGCACTATCAGCTTGCTCAGACAAGGATAACGACTCTGTTTCATCGATAAACTTAATTACTTCATATAGATATTCCACTTTCCCAGTGGCAATAAATATCTGTTTGTCCTGGTTAGGTCGCAACATATAGCCCAAATCAGTAAGACGCTTAAATACCTGTTTAATCTGACCATCAACCGAAACACTGGTGGAACCAAAGAGTTTGTAATGGGAAATTTTGGCTAACTGTTCGGCAAATGCTGGGGTATCTTCAATGGTCAATTGAATTTCTGCCAAGCGCAAAGCGGTACCTTGGGTTACAGGTACATCAGTGCCGCTGGCTTGCTGAACCAACAATAACCATTCAACTAAAGGAACCAAGTGACTAGAGATGTCCTGAAATTGACTGGTTAGCACTTTACGCTCGTTATCGCCAAGCGTTTGATAGGCAGCGTAAAACACCTCTCCTTCAGCGGCACTGGCCAAAGTACGATTTAACATATTCAACTGCCCTTCAATTTTATCGCTATTGCCTGATGTTTTCAGAAAGCGCCACCCATCTTCATCACTAATTTGACAAATAAAAGCCCCCGATAACAAACTCTCTAGAATACGCCCTTGTTCACTAATCATAGGTTAACTCCTTGCTCAGTTTGTTTGCGCTTTTGAATACGCTCGGCAATAGCACTGACTTTAGGCTGAACCACTTGCAGTTTTCGCGTGGTTTTATCAATCAAATAGCGATTATCAAACAACGTCAATACTTCAGATTCCGGGTTAGGGAATGCCCCCACCACACTAATATTATTGTTCTGACAGGCATCAAATATTTTCTTCACATTACTTTGATGCAAGGTGCCTAGCTCATCAATGGGCCAGTGAATAGTTGCATCTGCATTCCCTCGTAACAAACGCGTAAAGGCCAGTAAAAATTTACATAAAATTAAGTAGGCCATACCATGACTAGAAGATTCATTTAACTGGCGATCCGTGCGAATCACCAAATTCGAATTACCTTCTTTAATGTGCAGCTCAATATCTAATAACTTACTGATCCCGCCACTCAACGCTGCCCGTCCAAGAATGTCTAACACCTTACGCATGCTCTGGGCATACTCATCATCAGGAAGTTCAACCGCACCACTTTTCATCCATGCCTGGTAGAGCTTATTAAACTGGGCTAACTCAGGCCAAAACTCCAACTCTGAAATACGCGAGCGAATTTTCACCGCTGAATCAGATACACCATCGAGGAACAACTCTTCATCAACTTCTTTACTGATCCGCTTACTTTGGCTGGCGATACGTTTATCAATATCTTCCAAGACATTGTAATATTGGGTTAAATCTGCGCCAAAAATGCGCCCTTGTTCACGCAAACCATGGAGTTTTTGCGGTACAACTTCGTTTAATAGCTGCGCCAAATGGTTCACCATTCTTCGATGATCGATGTTTCGAATACCTTGATCATTGACTACCGCACATTCATCTCTAGAACGTTCCCAAATATCAGCTAAACCTGTTCCCGATTGGGCCGCAATAAGTTGGTCAAAGTGCTCCACATATACCTTGATGTCGCCCAACAAACGATCACGAGTTTGCAATAATTCTTGTCCCTCAGATATACGCTGGGCAATGTTAACGGTATCCGGTTTAGCAGACATATTGGTCTGACTATTTTGCTCCGTTTTCACCAGTTTAAGTTTACCTAAACTACGATTTATATTTAGCACGTCAGTATGCTGCTCTCTTGCAGTGCGAAGATCTTGTTCCAGTTGTATTTGCTGATCTTTGCTTTTTTGGCGCTGTTCTTTGAAATCAGCTTGTTTTTGGTTTAACAAACGTTCCGCTTTACTTGCCGCTTTTTTCGCCGTTGTTAGACTTTGCTGCCATGTAACTTTGTAGCCGACAAAATAAGTTTCATACCAACGCTGGTAGTCTTTCACTTTGTGACGATGGGTGTCTGTGTAAGTGATGTCTTTTTGCAATTGTTTTATGCGCTTTTGCAACGTACCAATATCGTCAACATCAACCCCTCGATTATTCAGCTCATCTTCTTTCCATTGCTCGATTTTTTGTTTGTCTTCTGCAGCAATGTCTTTGGCTTTTTTGATATGGCTGTCTACAACCGCAATATTAGATTGAATATCTTGGATCAGCTGTTGCCAGTGGAATTGATGTTCTGTTTCCGCTTCTCGCTGCTGATCTTTCACCTCGGCAATGGCTTCAGCCTGTTGCGTTTTGCACTTAGCCTGCTCACTTTGAATACTGCTCAAGCGTTTTTTATTCTGTTGCTTGCGCTGTGACAATGCGTGGGCATACTCTTGTTGAACCTGATCTTTGTCTTGTTGTGCTCGCCTGCGAGTTGCTTCGGCCGTTTTGCAGGCACTTTCCGTTTTCGCTTGTGCCAGTTCTTTGTTACGAACTTCTTCACTTGCCTTGGCTAAATCAAGCTCTGCTTCATTCTGTTTAGCATTGGCTTTATCAAGAAGCTGTTGAACATCACTGAGTTTTTGTTGAAGTTGATTTTCAGTTTCTGCGAACTCCGACATATCAACGGCATGTAAATCCAGTTTAATCCCAAAAATGCTGTTGGCGTCTTCATGCAATGATGGTTTTAAATCTTTGCGCTTAAATAACTCGGGATGCAATACCTTACCAATATTGTCTTGCCAGTCAGGTCGCTCTTTGCGTAAAAACTCCAGTAAACTGTTTTCTCCCGGATACAAAATCCCTTCGATTTTGTCTAATTGATGCTGTGCCTCTAATTGACTCCGACGGGCGTCTTCCAGTATGCCATTGGCTTTGTTGCGCTCCTGACTTGCCAGCACAAACTCTTGTTGCGCTTTGCGATGTTTCTCGCGGGCTGCATCTTCCGCGATACCCGCCTCTTTTAAAGTCGCATCAAGAATATCTAACTGACTTTGCTCAAACTCGTCGAACCCTGCATTTTTAAGCGCTGCAGTTATTTCTGTATACTGGGTTTTAAGCTCGTCAGCTCTTTGCCGATACTCAGACTCCACGCTACTAAGCTGGCCTTGATAGTCATCTTTGATTTGCTGTAATTTTTGCTGTTCCTGGGATTTTTGTTCAGACAGTTTATCTTGTAATTGGTTTTTTTCTTCAGAGTAACCTTCAAGCTCTTCATTCAATTTTTCACTGATCTGGGCGATGCGCTTATTAAAACTGGCTTCAACATCTTGGTGTTTTTCAGTGAGCAAAGCATAGCGGGTTGAAGAGGTTTCTAATTCACTTTCCCACTGGGGTAATTGTTGCAAATTACTTTGTAGGGTTTCAATATCTTGGGATTGCCAATCATCGTATTCGTTTTCTATTTGTTCTAAATCAGACTCTAACTTTTCCGAGTCTGCTTTGGCCACAGACAAATTCTGATTCAACTCATCCCTTTCATGTGTCCAATCTGACTCGCGCTTTTTACTCGCCAGTTGCAGTTCATCTAATTCACGCTCAAATTCAACCACATTGGCTGCCAATGCGCTGCTGTCGAGTGAAAATTGCTGTTGCAGTTCACTCAGGCGATACTCCGTTTGATTAAGTTGGTGATCCGCTTGTTCCAATTTTGCGAACTCAGGACGTATGGCATCGAACTCTTTAATCAGATGGCACTCTTTAATCCAATCTTCTACCCGGTTTCGACTTAAACTCGAACTCGGCGGCTGTACGCCATCTTCTTCTAAAATAGCGGCAATCATGGCTTTGATGGTTTCCATCTTGCCTTCTTTAGAGTGCACGGCTTTGGCTAGTTTTTCGATGTGTCTGAGGTGATTGGCCTGCTCACACAAGCTGAATATTCTCGCATAGCCTAACAATTCTCGACTATTGGTGCTGTCGTTTAAAACCCCTCTGTCGTTTTGTAAAACGGCTTTAAACTCTTTGGTATTGAGTAAATTCGTCACCAAAATATTCGCCCGCTTTAAACTACGAGCCAATTCATTCATGGTAACGCTACTGTGCTCGCCTGCTTTGTTTTTGTATAAATAATCATCAAGCTCGAAAGGTTTACCAATAAACCGATAATTTACGCCATTTCCAGACGAAGCCAGAACAACCTGGCACAAATCGCCTTCGTTACGCGCGTATTCATAAACAATAAAACTAGATTCTCTGGGTAAATACCACTTCTCGAAACTATCTCGAGTAGAAGGTACAACTCGACTTGGATATTCCCCGTAAAAAACCGGAATCAATCGTTGCAAGGTGGTTTTACCAGACGCGTTGGTGCCACATATATTGGTATGACCGTTTAATTTTAATTCCACAACACCTGGCAGGTGAGTGTCGATGAGAATAATGCGATGTAACCCAGGCATAAACATCCTAATTTATTATTATGATTGAGACAGCTAACTCGGGATTCAAATGCTTAAATGAAGGTAACTTGGAGAAGCAGGTGTAGAATTCCGTACAACCGCTGATTTTAGCGAGGTTTAATTCAATTTAACACCCTAAATATCAGTATTTATGAGCCAGCGGCAGATTAAAATTAGTGGATAAGCACAACTCTTTTGTAACTTTTTGATTTGGCCTCGGGATTCACCGCATTTTAACGCTTTATGGGAACTTCAATTACCCATTTCAGGTCAAAAGCAAAAAATATTAACTATTTGCACAAAAAAACGTGAAAACCCGTTCTTATCTTCTAGGATTAAAGTAACCATATTAAAAGGATTTAAATTGAACTATGTTTGGACTATTGAAAACAAATCCGATTAAAAAGCTTCGCAAGCAATATGATGAAAAACTCACCCAGTCGATGCAAGCCAAGCACGATGGTAATATGCAAGACTACGCAAAATTCAATGGCGAAGCAGAAGCATTGTTTGCAAAAATTGAGCAATATGAGATGAATTCAAAACCTTAACTTCCAAAATAATATTGTCTTAAGATCACACCAATACAATTTTTATATTTTCAATAAAAATGATTCCGGTATAGTGCTCGAAAAATAATAGCCAAACCAGATTTTACGATTGCTCTGATTTTCATGGATTTGGCCAGCCAGATGCACTGACAAATAACATTGAGGAAAGGGAATTGATTGAAGTATTCTTTCTCGCAATCGCTCTGAGTATGGATGCCTTTGCAGTATCTATAGGTTTGGGAGCAAAATGCCGTTCTGATGCTAACAACTTAGCTTATAAAACCGCTTTTTACTTTGGTTTGTTTCAAGGAATAATGCCGTTATTTGGTTACTTTAGTGGTAAAGGGTTGTCTTCATGGGTAAATGACTATGCACCATGGATAGCCTTCATGTTGTTGATATTAATCGGCGGCAAAATGATTTATGAGTCATTTGTTGAAAACATTGAAGATGACATTTCTCGCATCACGCACCGGATTTTACTCACGTTAGCCATTGCTACCAGTATTGATGCGATGGCAGCAGGTTATGCAATTACCTTAATGGATGTCAGTGTTTTTAGCGCCTGTTTAGTTATCGGTTTAACCACCTTTGGCTTTAGTTGGCTGGGTGTCAAAATCGGTGGAAAAAGTGGAACCATGCTTGAAAGTAAGGCCGAGCTTTTAGGTGGTATTGTACTCATCCTCATTGGTTTTAAACTCTTGTTATAAAACTAGCCTTTTTAACTTAGCATTAGGGTGTTATTAATTGATTGGCTAAAGCCTTCATTTCGACCGTTTTGAATAAATGCGCATTTCTCTCCTATTGTTTACTGGCAAACACAGCATCCAATTGTCAATTTGAGCTCGCTATATAGCCTTTTCGTAGGATGGCGATACTTGTATTGTTGCACACCATGAGACGTTTCAGGTAGAAAATGCTTCTTCGTACTCTAACTCTATATTTAAGGTCTTAGCAGATTCCCCCCCAAAAAATATATAACCGTTAGTTTTGAACTGGTTTCTCATTTTTTTCATATTTAGCTGTTCGATTACAGCCTAAAAAAAGATGAGTTTGTTTTAGACTAAAGTGCAATCACCTCTTGCCGTAGGCAAAGGTATAATAGCGGCGAATTTATATACGATAGCTATAATTTACTATGGCGGTTTCAAACTCAAGGTTAAGTATGTTTAGAATAGTTTTTTGCTGGTTGTTATTAGTTATATCAACCACTGTTTTTGCACAAAGTGACGATGCGCCAGCAGAACCCTTAGATCCGGCCTATGAAGGTGTACATGGCATGGTGGTTTTTAATCATGCCTCTTCGTTGTTTGTATCCAATCTTCCAACCTATAGAAAGCCCCATAATGTTCAGTTAATTTATAAACTTACTCCCAAGAATCCGGCTTTAATTTATTTAACCAGAGATGCAAATTTGGTTACCATCAAACCAGTACCTTTCAATATTCAAAGGTTGATCAGGGGTGAATCGATAACGGTTAAGGCCGATGTGTATATTGGTCATTTTGAGCAAGGCGGCAGTTTGACCTATGAACAAATGGATATCACCTTTAGCGAACAAAAATACGTACGGGTTCTAGAAAAACTGGACGAACCAAATAATCGCCAAACCTACGACAAAGTTGAGCTAGGTTATAATAGTCGAGCATTGATCCACCAAATCCAAGGCGCTCCTAGCTATGACCATCTAATTTTATTGTTTGAAAATATCAGTTGCATTACAGATGTGAATGGGAAAAGTAGTGTTCCACCTGAAGATATGCTGAATTATCGACTGAGTTTTTGTGGCTCCATGAAACCGATTTTTTATCAAACAGAACCCTTTTCAGAAAAAGCTGCAGAAAGCCCCCGTTAACCCTTAAAAGTTCGCGGTGATTTAAGTCAAGTACCGAAGCATACTCTGAGCCGCAATTGCACAGCTCAGGATAATTCCTTCCAGTAATTAGCGATGATTAGACTTGTGCTCTAGGGTAATCAGTGTAGCCATGGCCATCGTGGGTATAGAAGGTTTTTGGGTTAGGGGTCGCCAGATCTAACCCGTGTTTAAAGCGGCTGGGTAAATCGGGGTTAGCAATAAAGGCGGAACCAAAGGCAACGGCGGCGACTTTCCCGTTCATTACATCATCCTCAGCTTCGGTATAATCATAACCCATATTACTAATGATATTTCCCTGATAAAGCTTGCTTGCAACGGATAACACATCCCCTTGCTGTTTTTGCAGGAAATCAGCTCGCATGACATGGAAATAAGCCAGTTCATACTCATTTAACCTTTTCGCTAAATAAGCAGTTAAGCCCTCAGGATCACTGTCTCGCATACTGTTGGAACTATTCATCGGCGAGACTCGCAAGCCAACATTGCCACAGTCCCAAACATTGATTACACCCTCGAGAATTTCAAATAATAAGCGACTACGGTTTTCCAAACTCCCCCCGTAATTATCGTCACGGAAGTTAGCACTATCACGCAAAAACTCATCAATCAGATAGCCATTAGCACCATGGATCTCAATGCCATCAAAGTTAGCGGCTTTGGCGTTGATTGCCGCTTTTACAAAGCCTTCTA
This sequence comes from Aliiglaciecola aliphaticivorans, assembly GCF_054782055.1. Lineage (NCBI taxonomy): Bacteria > Pseudomonadati > Pseudomonadota > Gammaproteobacteria > Alteromonadales > Alteromonadaceae > Aliiglaciecola > Aliiglaciecola aliphaticivorans. The sequence continues at coordinate 16,209 of NZ_BAAGTF010000020.1, read as the reverse complement.
CTATTGCAGGTATGTCAGCGCGATTTAGGGCTTGAGGGATCACATATTCCTTTTTTCCCTCAGGAGTATGAACACTGCCATTAATGGCTAACGCACTTGGTGCCACAGGCGTGTTGCCGTCATTCAAAATAGGATGACAAGCTCTGCCGCCATGCCAAAGCTGCAAAACAATTTTCCCGCCGTTTTGATGCACCCTTTCGGTGACCTTTTTCCAGGCTGCAACTTGTTCATTGGAGTGAATGCCTGGCTCTCGATAAAATGCAGAATTGCCGGACATGACCATAGTCGCTTCAGCAATAATCAGCCCAGCTTCAGCTCGTTGCCCATAATAGGTGGCCATGAGTTCAGTTGGCACATTATCTTCAGTCGCCCTGCATCTTGTTAATGGTGCCATTATTACCCGGTTTTTTAACTGAATATTGCCTAGTTTTAATGGCTCAAATAGTGCCGACATAGTTTTCCCTTAATTATTAAATACATATAGGAACGTATAGTGACTAGTATTGGATTTAAAAAAGGGAATTCAAGTGCAGCAGGCAAGTTCTTTATGCCTCTGGTATTTGCAATTTGAGAAAATTCATTACATTGTTATTAGGTAACTAAGGGGGCGAGCGTAAACTCATGAGTTTAGTTGACTATTCAAAACATTTTGGCGACAAGATCCAAGGTTCTCGAAAAAACACATTGCTACTGAGTCTTGTTACTAAACCAATACAAGATCCGCCAATGTCAGAGCAAGACCGCGAACAATCTTACCTTTTAGCCAGTATGAGCAAGCAGCACAGTTCATCAGTCTGTGGATTCCTGGGCGATTCGGAACACAACAAAGGTCTGTTACTGGCAAACATTGCATATAATTCTAAAAAGAAGGTGCTATTCATTCGCTCCGAGGAAATACACCAGCTATCACCATCTAATCTAGCCAAACTCATTGCCGATACCCAGCAACATAATGCAATTATCTATTTTGACCAAGCTGACGACTTAATTAGCAATAATATTACCTATCGCAATAGCCACGAAGAAATAGACCTTGATTTAGTCTTTAGAGTAATCGAAAAATATCAAGGTCTAATTATCTTTTCGTTAACTGAACTTGTTAATGCTGAGCGACTTAGAGCTAGACACTTCCGCGTCCTAGAAAGCCATTAAACTTTGTAGCCAGGGGCCAACTGTGTATTTTCAACGCCAGTTAGCACGTCTAAATTAGCTAAGGCTAATTGACAACCTTGGCCTCTAAACTTGTGCCCTTGAGAGCAATCTACTTGCCATTGCCTGAGTAAATAAGCGGCCAATGCAGATCGCACTTTCACCCTTAACTTACCTTCCACCATGGCATAATCTAATTCGATAGCTTTGGGAAATTGGATACTAGGGTGTGCCACTAAAACCAATTCAATTTGATTATTCCACTGACCATCAAATTTGCGGCTTTCAAGGGTATTAATGTCTTGGGCCAAGGGATTAACAAAGGTAAATCGAGTACACACAAAATCTCTAAAGCTTTGATGTTTCCTGTCGTAGGCTCGCACGTGCCAACGATGTCCATTGTTAACGATTGCATGGGGCACAATGACTCTGGTTGACTCACCAGAACTAATTGAAACATAGCCACATTCAATGGGTTGCTTCATATGAATAGCACGCATTAATGCAGCAATAATATTCTGGTCTGGATGAATTAACCGAACCGCATCAAAACATTGCTCTGAAGGTTGTATGCCATTAGAAATACCATTACCAAAACCGCGGCTCAATGAGGTTAAAATCACTTCGGGATCATGTTTGAATACCGGTTTGAAATCATTTGTACGGTGATAGTTTTTGGTTTGATGAACTAGGATTAGATTTTTCGGCGCAAGGGCTTTGTAAGCACTGAAGTCTCGAGTTGAAGCTGCTAAACCTGTTTTAAAACGTTGAATTAAATCAGTGCGCGCTACATGCCCAAAATACTGTAAGCTAAAATCAATGAACGCTAAACGCTCTTTTTGACCATGATTCATCGTATCTAATTCATTTTCCATGCTGATATTCCCAGATTGTTTTTCCAACTATATGGGCTTCAAAACCTAAATGCAATCATTTTGATGACATCAATTTGATTTTTATCGGCATTTTTTGACAAAAAAACAATTAAAACGAAAAAAATAGAAACTTTTTTAAACTTTTTGGTGGGTTTGCGCGTCGTACTTAATGACAGCGTAGTGAACTGTCGAATCTCCCTGGGCCGTAAGCAGAATATGCTAACGGCTTTTTTATGAATTAAGCAAAAATGAATTACGATTGAAGTCGTTTCGAAACGTAGGATAGGCAGAGATTTAAGTGCTCAGCGATTAAATCAAAATGTGAAAAATCACCTTCTGTAAAGTAACCCGCATTATCAAAAATTTGCCCGCTTATCATTCCCACTACTTTGGAATTAACTTTGACAGGAGACAAACATAACACACCACGTTCGATAAACTGCTCTGATTCAAAGGTCAAGTAGTCTCGCCATTTTAAGTCTTTAAAGTTTGCAACAAATATACTTTCATTTTGCTCCACAGCATAACGCATAATGTTCTGTGAGTCGGCCAACGCAAAAGTATAGTGAAAGCGCACAGGCTCGCCATCGCTGTCAACGCTCTGTCTGCACTCAATTTGTTGTTTGTCTTGACTAAACCCCCAAAAGCTACAGCGGTGAAAATGAAATATTTGCGACATGATTTGCAAAGTATGAGTTAGAAACTCATTCATACTGCGACTCGTTTTAGTTAAAGTATTTAACGATTTAATGCCAATAATGAGTTGTTCTTCAATGGTCAAATTTGCTAGCTCGACGGGGCTTGGTAAACCGCCAAAATCTTGGGGCTTAGGTAAAGGTTTGATATAACTTTCCAACTCCGTAGCATTATACGAACCCAGCAATTCAACGGCGAGTTTACGAGTAGACTCGATTCGCAATTTTAGTTTATGTTCATCCACATTGATTAGTGAACTTACATCTTTGATTAACTGATCAAACTTCGCCTTATTTTTAGGAGGAGAGCCAATCGCTTCACTGAGTTGATTCGATAAGCTAATAATATTCATCTCTTTAGTCCGGCTTTGGGGCTGATTCAACGATTTAATCAGTAACTCTCCCAAGTTCCAGGTCCGTGCCAGCCCTACACTCAATTCGCGAAATTTTATGCCTGCTGTAGATGCGCAGAATTGTTCAAACGCCAATTTAGGCATACCCGATTTTTGAATTAATTGACGCGTTAAAGGGTTACCTGTACTCCAAAATGAGGTCTCTCCGATGTTGTACATCATCGCAGCTAAATATACCTCTTCTTGGGTACTTTCATCGTAGTCTGGCACCATCATTTTCGCCAACAGACCAGCAAAAAAAGCATTGGCCATAAGTTTCATGAGGCGGTCATAGACCGCTGGGGAAAGGTGTTTGCTATTCAATAAACCTTCCAATACCTTAGCGGTTAAACAAATATTTTTGACTGATTGAATGCCCAAAAAAATGGCAGCGCGGGAGACGGTTGTAACACGTTTTACCGGGGAGCGACTCGAACTGTTCGCTACTTTTAACAGGCTTGATGACAAAGCCTGATCATGTAATATCACTTTACTAAGACTGGGAATTGAAGATCTATCATCATTTGAGAATTTATCTAAAATACCAGCAATTGATGTAATTGCTGGTAATTCCTCTTTAGCAAGCAAGGCAACCCACTGATCTGACGTCAGCTTTGACTTTTCACGCATATATACTTCCAACCAGCAAACCGAAGCGGAAACACCTTGTCCAAACGATTGCTAAAACACCTATTAAGTCATCAATTACTTAATTACATTTTCATTACTTTTTTATTACCTCAAGGAGTATATCAGTGAAACTTGAATTGTCTGCACCTTTGTTTTCTGCTGTTTTGACAATGTTATTTATAAACAACAGGTTGATTAACCATGAATGCGCGGTTGCACATAATTGAGCTATGGTTAAATACATCTTAAAAATAGGCAAAATTACCACTTTTTAGTCAAAAGCCTTGTACATCAAACAACATAAAACAGCTATCATATTGATATTATTGTATTTTCCATCTGGAATAAATGTTGCTCTATACAAGTGTCGCTTCTATAAAAATCAACTTAGTGACAATTGTTAGAAAACCCCTAACAAAATAATAATGTAAATACCCACCCATATTGTGGTTGCGGTAAAAAGGAGAATACAGATGTTTACTTTTTTATGTGGCTTAATCATTTTTTGTTTATGGCTAATTCCCATAGTGGCAATTGCCACATCAAATCGTACTAATGGAGGTGAAAAAGCGGCATGGTTATTAGCTGTGATTTTCATTTCTTGGTTTGCCTGGATATTTTATCTATTGCTGGCACCACTAAAATCTCCCCGCTACCAAGCCTAATTTACCCTTAGACCTATACCTCTATTTTTGTAGCAATAAACCACTCGACTAACCTTTTCCCCTTTCTCAAGGTTAGTCGAACCCATTATTAGGCAAATAATCATTTTCCCATTACCAACGGTTAACCGAAAACCATTTTCCAGCAGATATTCTCCACTGAGTACTGTCCATATCATCTTCGGTTAAAAAGTATCAATCTGACTTAGATCAATAAAAAGCACATATTGTCGACAATATGGAGATTATATGTTGAATTAATCACCCATTAGGTCTATATTGTCGACATTAAAGGCAATATGAAGATAATCTTTTGGTTAAATTTTTATCAGAATCACCGGTTACATCTGCGGATAAGACGTTTTTTCAGCTCCGTAAAGATATTGTTGAGGGTAATATTCAACCCGGTAGCAAACTAAGTGAAACTGAGTTGTCGACAAAATATGCTGTAAGCCGAGCGGTAGTGCGTGAAGCCATTAATCGCCTAGAAACCTGTCACTTAGTAGAGCGCAGAGCAAATGTGGGTGCCAGAGTTGTAACCCTAACACCTGAAGGCTTAATTCAGTTGTATCAAGTTCGCGAGTCACTGGAAGGAATGGCGGCGCGTTTGGCAGCTACCAATATGACCGATGAAGAAGTCAACGAACTTGAAACTTTACTGAGTGAGCATTTTCAAGAAGTTAAAGAAGGTCAGTCATATTACCAAGAGGCGGGCGACGTAGATTTTCACTACCGAATTATTGTTGGTAGTAAAAATGAGCATCTGATTTCCATGCTAATTAATGGCATTTATCACTTGGTGCGCATGTATCGAGTGCAATTAGGGATGGCCGGACCAAGAGTATCTACCGCTTTTGATGAACATAAACACATTGTCCAGGCGATTGCGAATCGCGATGGCGAATTAGCTGAGATGCTAATGCGTCGACATATATTGTATTCCAAAAATAATATTGAAAAGAAATTGCAGTAACGTAATTAACCTGAAATTGGGAATAATAAGCACTTATGCAACATGCTGTATTGCCATTTCAAGTTAACAAACTTCACCGATTGTTAAACAGAGGAAATTATGACTCCAGGCAAAAGATTTAGACAAGCATTGATTGAAAATAAACCGCTACAAATTGTCGGTACCATCAACGCATATTCGGCCATGATGGCAAAGCAAATTGGCCATAAGGCGATTTACTTATCTGGTGGTGGTGTAGCTAACGCTTCATACGGCTTACCCGACCTAGGCATGACCTCCTTAAATGACGTAATTGTTGATGTACAACGTATTACCTCGGCGTGCGACTTGCCATTATTGGTCGATATCGATACTGGTTGGGGTGGCGCGTTCAACATAGCTAAAACCATACGAGATATGGAAAAAGCGGGAGCAGCGGCTGTGCATATGGAAGATCAGGTGGCGCAAAAACGTTGCGGACACAGACCAAATAAAGAAATCGTATCCATTGAAGAAATGGCTGATCGTATCACGGCAGCAGTGGATGCTCGTACTGACCCTGACTTCTTCATTATGGCGCGTACCGATGCATTTGCTCAAGAAGGTTTAGAAGCGGCAATTGAGCGTGCTAAAGCTTATGTAGCAGCAGGTGCAGATGGCATTTTCGCGGAAGCAATACAGACGGAAGAACATTACCGAGCCTTCTCTGAAGCCTTAGATGTACCTATTTTGGCGAATATTACCGAGTTTGGTAAAACTGAATTGTGGAACAAAGAGCAACTTGCTGAATGGGGCGCTGACATGGTGCTTTACCCATTAAGTGCATTTAGAGCGATGAATAAAGCAGCAGAAACAGTCTACACGGCAATTCTAAAAGATGGCGACCAAAAAGCGGTGGTAGACAGCATGCAAACCCGCATGGATCTGTATGACTATCTCGGCTACCACGATTACGAGCAAAAGTTAGATAGTCTTTTCTCGCAAGGTAAGAATAAATAACCCTTCATTTTTTAATACATAAAACAGGACTCTATCATGGTTGACAAAAAACTAAGTGGTGCCGGCCTTCGCGGTCAAAGCGCAGGTGAAACCGCATTGTGCACAGTTGGTAAATCAGGCTCTGGTTTAACCTATCGCGGCTACGATGTATCTGATTTAGCAGACAATGCCACCTTTGAAGAAGTTGCATATTTGTTATTTAAAGGGGAATTACCCACCGAAGCACAATTGCAAGAATATAACGCGCAATTGTTCGCGAAGCGTGATTTGCCAGACGCCTTAAAAGAAGTATTAAAACTAATTCCTGCCGATACTCATCCGATGGACGTAATGCGCACAGGTTGTTCTTTCTTAGGTAACTTAGAACCTGAAGAAGATTTTAGCCAACAACAAGAAAGTGCAGACAGACTACTCGCGGCCTTTCCAGCAATTATGTGTTATTGGTATCGCTATAGTCATGACAATGTTGAAATTGATTGTACCAGTGATCAAGATTCAATCGCCGGTCACTTCTTAAAGCTGTTAACCGATAAAGACCCGTCTGAACTGCATCGCCGCGTAATGGACGTGTCGTTAATTTTGTATGCAGAGCATGAATTCAATGCTTCTACTTTTACAGCAAGAGTTTGTGCCTCGACCTTATCTGACATGTTCTCATGTATTACCGGTGCAATTGGTACTTTACGTGGTCCATTGCACGGTGGTGCCAATGAAGCGGCTATGGATATGATTCAAAAATTCAGTTCGCCAGACGATGCCAAAACTAAAATGGCAGAGATGTTGGCAAATAAAGAAAAGATCATGGGTTTCGGACATGCCATTTATCGTGAATCAGATCCTCGTAATGTCATCATCAAAGCTTGGTCAGAAAAACTTGGAAAAGAGTTTGGCGATTCAAGTTTGTATCACATCTCAGTGGCTTGTGAAGAGTTTATGTGGGACACCAAAAAGCTGTTTTGTAATGCCGACTTCTTCCATGCTTCGGCTTATCACTTCATGGGGATCCCAACTAAATTGTTTACCCCCATTTTTGTATGCTCTCGCTTAACAGGCTGGGCTGCACACGTGATGGAACAAAGATCGAATAACCGCATCATCAGACCTAGTGCGGACTACATCGGCGAAGAACCTCGCAAAGTGACCCCGATTAGTCAACGATAAAGCTTTCCGATTCCAGGCAATCAATAAGTGGGCATCTAATATGCCCACTCTACTCACGCAACAGCAAGGTAGAAAAATATGAATACGCAATATAGAAAACGCCTTCCTGGTTCTAAACTAGATTATTTCGATACCCAAGAAGCGGTAGACGCAATAAAGCCAGGCGCTTACGAGACACTCCCCTACACTTCCCGTGTATTGGCCGAAAATTTAGTTCGACGATGTGAGCCTGAAAAACTCAACGCTGCACTCGAACAAATCATCGAACGCAAACAAGATTTAGATTTTCCTTGGTATCCAGCTCGAGTGGTTTGTCACGATATTTTAGGGCAAACCGCATTAGTCGATTTAGCCGGACTACGCGATGCCATTGCTTTAAAAGGTGGCGATCCTTCCAAAGTTAACCCTGTGGTTCCGACGCAATTGATAGTGGACCATTCTTTAGCCGTAGAGCACGCAGGTTTTGAACCCGATGCGTTCGAACAAAACCGCGCCATTGAAGATCGCAGGAACGAAGATCGTTTTCACTTTATCAACTGGACTAAAACAGCCTTTAAAAATATTGATGTGATTCCGCCTGGAAACGGCATCATGCATCAAATTAATTTGGAAAAAATGTCTCCCGTTGTGCACGCCCGTGACGGCGTTGCTTTCCCCGATACCCTAGTAGGAACAGACAGCCATACTCCCCATGTTGACGCCTTAGGTGTAATTGCTTTGGGTGTAGGCGGATTAGAAGCCGAAAGTGTCATGTTAGGACGCGCTTCATACATGCGTCTTCCTGATATTATTGGTGTTGAGCTAACCGGTAAACGCCAGCCAGGCATCACGGCTACCGATATTGTGTTAGCCATTACTGAATTCTTACGTAAAGAACGCGTTGTATCGTCTTATTTAGAGTTCTTCGGCGAAGGCGCATCAGACTTAACCCTTGGCGATCGCGCTACTATCTCGAATATGACTCCTGAATTTGGCGCATCAGCTGCCATGTTCTATATCGATGATAAGACCATCGATTATCTCAAACTAACAGGCCGCGATGAGGCACAAGTTGAACTTGTGGAAAACTACGCCAAGCAAGCAGGTTTATGGGCTGACACCCTGACAAAAGCGAAATACGAGCGAGTATTAACCTTTAACTTGTCATCTGTTGGTCGCAATATCGCGGGACCTTCAAATCCTCACCGCCGGGTTTCTACCAGTGATTTAGCCGCTGAAGGTATTTCAGGCACGGTTGAACACGACGGTGATCTAATGCCAGATGGTGCGGTGATCATCGCTGCAATTACCAGTTGTACAAATACCAGTAACCCTAGAAACGTGATTGCTGCGGGTCTGGTGGCTAGAAATGCAAACAAGCTGGGACTGACTCGTAAACCTTGGGTGAAAACCTCATTAGCACCTGGCTCGAAAGCAGTGCAATTGTACTTAGAAGACTCTAATTTGCTGCCGGAATTAGAAAAATTAGGTTTCGGCATCGTCGGTTTTGCCTGTACAACTTGTAACGGTATGAGTGGAGCCTTAGATCCTAAAATTCAAAAAGAAGTTATCGACCGCGATTTATATTCTACAGCGGTACTATCTGGCAACCGCAACTTCGATGGCCGTATTCACCCTTACGCTAAACAAGCATTCTTGGCGTCTCCACCACTAGTGGTTGCATACGCAATTGCCGGTACTATTCGATTTGATATTGAAAAAGACGTATTAGGAACCGATGCCCAAGGTAATCCAATTACCTTAAAAGACTTATGGCCAACGGATGAAGAAATCGATGCCATAGTGGCTAAAAGCGTCAAACCGGAACAATTTAAGAAAGTCTATGATCCCATGTTTGATTTGACAGTGGATTATGGTGAAGACATTGATCCACTGTACGAATGGCGCCCTAAGAGTACTTATATCCGTCGTCCTCCTTATTGGGAAGGCGCGTTGGCAGCAGAGCGCACCATGAAAGGCATGCGAGCTTTAGCGGTACTTGGCGACAACATAACCACAGACCACCTTTCACCTTCCAATGCCATTTTAGCTGACAGTGCCGCTGGCGAATATTTGCTGTCAATGGATGTGCCAGAAGTGGATTTCAACTCCTATGCAACACATAGGGGCGACCATTTAACAGCGCAACGAGCAACCTTTGCTAACCCCAAATTGTTAAATGAAATGGTGATCGAAAACGGTGAAGTCAAACAGGGTTCACTGACTCGACTTGAGCCTGAAGGTCAAACCGTACGCATGTGGGAAGCAATAGAAACCTACATGCAACGCAAACAACCGCTAATTATTATAGCTGGAGCGGATTACGGGCAGGGTTCATCTCGTGACTGGGCTGCCAAAGGCGTGCGATTAGCCGGTGTTGAAGTGATAGTCGCTGAAGGCTTCGAGCGTATTCACCGTACCAACCTGATCGGTATGGGTGTGTTGCCCCTAGAGTTTGAAACAGGCACTACACGGAAAACACTGAATATCGATGGTAGTGAGTTATTCGATGTGAAAGGCGAGCGTCAACCTGGTGCATCACTAACCTTAGTAATAACCAGAACGACAGGTGAAACAGTAGAAGTGCCAGTGAATTGTCGTTTAGACACAGCAGAAGAAGTGTCAATTTATGAAGCTGGCGGTGTGTTGCAACGTTTTGCTCAAGACTTTTTGGAGTCAGAAGGACAAGCTCAATGAGTCGCTTCCCTCAACAAATAAAGGTTCCCGCCACTTACATGCGCGGCGGGACTAGTAAGGGTGTATTTTTCAACCTTGCAGATCTGCCCCAACCGGCCCAATCAGCCGGTGCATATCGAGATGCTTTGTTGATGCGTACCATTGGCAGTCCAGATCCCTACGGTAAACAAACCGATGGCATGGGTGGCGCCACCTCTAGTACCAGTAAAACCGTGATAGTGTCTAAAAGCCAACAAGCAGACCACGATGTAGATTATTTGTTTGGCCAAGTTGCCATTGACAAAGCCTTTGTTGATTGGTCTGGAAATTGCGGTAACTTGTCTGCAGCCGTTGGCCCTTTTGCGATTCACGCAGGGTTAATTCCTGCTGAAAAGTTGGTTGAAAATGGTTTAGTCACCATCAAAATATGGCAGGTTAATATTCAAAAAACCATTATTGCCCATGTTCCAATGTGTGACGGCCAAGTGCAAGAGCTCGGCGACTTTGAGTTAGATGGAGTAACATTTCCAGCCGCTGAAATACCGGTTGAGTTTATTGATCCCGCCGATGGTGAAGGTGATATGTTCCCAACCGGAGAGGTGTCTGAAATATTGGATGTCCCAGGTGTGGGTAAACTGAATGCCACCCTTATCAACGCTGGTATTCCAACCATATTTTTGAATGCTCAAGAATTAGGTTATCAAGGTACCGAACTGCAAGACGCCATCAATAGTAATAGCGACGCGTTAATTAAATTCGAAACTATTCGTGCCCATGGCGCACTGAAAATGGGCTTAATTGATAACCTGGAACAAGCTGCACAACGACAACATACACCAAAAGTCGCTTTTGTCGCGCCACCAGCAGATTACTTGGCATCAAGCGGTAAAACCGTCGCTCAATCAGAAATAGATTTGTCGGTTCGCGCACTTTCCATGGGCAAACTACACCATGCAATGATGGGCACCGCTGCAGTAGCAATAGGTACAGCAGCAGCCATACCAGGTACTCTAGTGAATCTAGCCGCTGGCGGCGGAGAACTTGAGTCGGTATGTTTTGGTCATCCTTCAGGTACTCTGCGGGTTGGGGCAAAAGCGGTGATTCATGAAGGCAAATGGCAAGTTGAAAAAGCCGTTATGAGTCGCAGTGCCAGGATCTTAATGGAAGGCTGGATTAGAATACCTGAACCTAAGGTTTAGGCGAAAAAGATGTAAGAGATACAGCTTAAACGATGCATAAAAACGGCCACCAGTTGGCCGTTTTTTATTTCTTACAACCCCTGTAATAACTTGGCTTTGTTTATACACTCTGCGAACCTGGACAGGCATGCATGCGAACGTGTGAACAAGTAACATCAAGTAACATGGACACCCATGTAAATATCATGGACACCCATGTTTACCACCCCAAACTTAACTAGCTTAGTTAGTCAATTATCGAGGAGTTTTAGGTAAATAGGGATGATTTCAAACCAACAAAAATTGAATTAGACTTGCGCTAGTATCGGTTACACCAAAATTTTAAAACTAAGATAGAAAGCCGTCGTTTTTTATGCGCCATTAAAAAATACCCAATAGCAATGCTTCGATAACCGCTCAATTGTTTAATCATAAAACATTTGACAATTTAGCGACCACTGATTCAATCTACTCCACTTCAATAGTAAACTAGACAATAGCTGCAAGCCCTTGCTGCACTGCAAACTTGGATGATTAATTTGTTTTTAATTGCAACAAAACTCAATAGCTGTCGACTCAATGTTTGAGTTCTTTTCCTATTCACTAAGCTTTAATCAACTTGGCTTGCTATTTTTAGTGGCGTTTTTTATCGGCTTAGCAAAAGCTGGGGTACATGGAATTTCAATGTTCGCTGTCCCTATTTTGGCGTTAATTTTTGGTGCTAAAACATCCACTGGTTTAATGTTACCAATGCTAATAATGGCAGACTTATTTGCAGTAAAATATTATCACCGCCATGCTAACTGGAGCTTCTTAATTAAATTATTTCCATCCGCTGCCATCGGAGTAATAGTTGCAACTTTAATCGGTAACAGCATTGATGATGAAATGTTTAAGCAAGTCATGGGGTATATCATAATAGCCAGCCTGGGCATTATGCTGTGGATGGAAACGAACAATAAAGAAAAAATACCTGACTATGCTTGGTTTGCAATTTTAATGGGCACGTTAGGTGGTTTTACAACCATGATTGGAAATTTGGCAGGTTCGGTAATGGCCCTGTATTTATTAAGTATGCGTCTACCTAAAAATGAATATATTGGTACTGCCGCATGGTTCTTTCTCATTATTAACTTATTTAAGGTGCCTTTTCATATTTGGTCGTGGGAGACCATTAGTGTAAACTCATTGGGTTTAAATTTATTAGGCTTACCCTTCATTGCATTTGGAATTTATATGGGTATTCAAATTGTCAAACGGGTACCAGACAAACAGTATCGTTGGTTGGTAATTGCCATGACGGGGTTAGCGGCTGGGTTTATGCTTATCTAACAACATCAACGCCAATTCTGTTTGTTTTTGCATGAAGTCATTGCGCTTGTAATGTTCCGTTGCCCAACCACTTAAAAAACGTTCAAAATCAGCCCAAGCCAAAGGATACAAAGCTCTCCACTGCTCTTCTAAGTGCTCAAAATTACAATTTATTTGATAGTGAGAAATCGCCTTTTTAAGGTGACCAAAGTAACTATCTAACAGCATGTCTGCGTGTTGGAATAACCCTTCTTGAAAAAAACAACTACCCAAAAAATATGCCAAATCTTTAACCCCTACCCCTCGTCCGACATATTGAAAGTCTACTGCGGCGATATCTGTTTGCTGAGCTGAAAAACAAAAATTAGCCAGCTTGGCATCGCCGTGTAAAAGAGTTTGATAGCTAGCCAAATTGAGTTTTTGGTCGAGTTCAGTGGCCGCATCTTTTAATCGGCCTTTGGGCATCTTTTGATATTCATCTGGACGAGTATTAAGATGCCAATAGGTACCCATTGGCCAAAGCTCGGGTGTAGCTTGATTTAAAAAACGAGCATGGAAATAGGCCAGCCAACGCACGCCTAGTTTGACTAGGTCTAAAGACGCGTCACTACATCGATAAGTAAAACCACTGGCGTCTAAATCTTCCATAATTAACCAGCGTAGTTGTTGACTTTCACCCGACGAAATGCACTTAGGAAGACGACAGTATTGGTCAGTTAGTCCACTATATTTATCATAAAAGATTTGTTCATTTTGATAAGAATTCAATTTACGTTGATGAGAGAAAGAGGTATTCCAACCTCTTGGATGTTGAGAATGAGTATTGGGATTAACCACCTTTATTACATAATTGAGCCGCATAGACGGAACCCAATAGCGAGCGATTTCCCCATATCCACTCCATAAGGTCTGTATTGATTCTACTTTATGCAGATTTTCATCTTGAAAGTACCCTTTCAAGATTTCCAATAGTGCACTTTGATAACTTTGACTCATACTAGATTCAACACTTTAATTTGAGAGCAGACGTTGGCGCTCGAGCCCTAATGGTTGCACATCAGCAATATGCGTTCTACTCTTGGCGAATAAGAATTAAGGACAACGATATGACAACACCCTCAGTATTTCCACATTTATTAGCCCCGTTAGATCTCGGTTTCACCACATTAAAAAATCGCACCTTAATGGGTTCCATGCATCTTGGGCTGGAGGAAGAAAAAGGCGGCTTTGAAAAACTAGCCGCGTTTTACGCTAAGCGTGCTGAGGGTGGCGTAGGATTGATAGTAACAGGAGGCGTAAGCCCTAATATTGCGGGGTGGCTTGCTCCTTTCGCAGGACGTATGAGTAGCCGTCGACACGCCAAAAAACATAAGGTAGTGACTGATGCGGTGCACGCTCACGGGGGAAAGATTTGTATGCAGATACTCCATTCAGGTCGTTATGGTTACCATCCTCTGAATGTATCGGCTTCAGCAGTAAAAGCGCCTATTTCCCCTTTTAAACCAAGAGCACTTTCATCAAAAGGTGTATACAGCACCATCAAAGATTACGCCAACAGTGCCAGTTACGCCCAGTTAGCAGGTTATGACGGTGTCGAAATTATGGGTTCAGAAGGCTATCTGATAAACCAGTTTTTCTGTGAACGCACCAACCATCGCGACGATGAATGGGGCGGAAGTCTCGAAAATAGAGCCCGTTTGGCTATCGAGACCGTAAAGCAAACTCGTCAAAAAGTGGGTGAAAACTTTATCATTATATATCGACTCTCAATGATTGATTTAGTCGAAGGCGGGGCTCCTTGGGAAGAGGTGGTGTATTTGGCCAAGGAAATAGAAAAAGCCGGGGCAAGCATAATCAATACTGGAATAGGTTGGCATGAAGCACGTATTCCCACAATTTCCACTTCTGTCCCTAGGGCAGCATTCACTTGGGTAACAAAACGTCTAAAATCCGAGGTCAACATTCCACTTATCACCACCAATCGCATAAATACCCCAGAAGTAGCAGAATCTGTTCTGGCAAATGGAGATGCGGATATGGTTTCCATGGCCAGACCTTTCTTAGCTGATCCAGACTTTGTAGCCAAAGCCATGAACAATGAATCCGACCAAATCAATACCTGTATTGCGTGTAATCAAGCCTGCTTAGACCATGCTTTTGCGCAAAAACGAGCAAGTTGCTTAGTGAATCCACAAGCATGTTATGAAACCGAGCTTATTTTCAAAACTGTAGCAGAACCTAAAAAGCTTGCTGTGATTGGCGCGGGCCCTGCCGGCCTAGCCTTTGCCACTTATGCAGCAGAACGGGGACACCAGGTACATCTATTTGAAAAATCGTCTGAAATTGGCGGTCAATTTAACTATGCAAAGCAAATTCCTGGTAAGGAAGAGTTTTATGAGACCCTGCGCTATTACGCGCGAAGAATTGAAGTCTTAGGGGTGAACTTACACCTTAATACAACAGCTGATGCGATAATGCTAAAGGAGCAAGGCTTTAGGGAAATAGTCATGGCTACTGGCATCAAACCCCGCCAGTTGGATATTCCTGGCATTGAACATTCTACTGTCATGAGTTATTTGGACGTATTGCGGGATCACAAGCCAGTAGGAAAACGAGTAGCGATTATTGGCGCTGGAGGAATTGGCTTTGATGTGGCGGAATACTTGGTTGAACACGAACACCTCACCACTGACTTGGATAAATGGCTGACTCACTGGGGAATTGATAAAAGTTACGCCAACCCCGGTGCTTTGATGCAGCCAAAGATCACAACAACAGATAAAGAAGTCTATTTATTGCAACGAAAGGACACAAAAGTGGGCGCTGGTTTAGGTAAAACTACCGGTTGGATCCACCGCACCTCTCTTGCCCAACATAAAGTAAATATGATCAATTCGGTAAGCTATGACAAAATCGACGATGATGGATTGCATATCAAAATAAGCGAAAAGCCTAAACTGTTGGCAGTAGACAACATCATAATCTGTGCAGGACAACTTCCGTTCCGTGATTTAGAAAATAGTTTACTAGATGCCGGAATGACCGTGCATGTTATTGGTGGTGCCGATGTAGCCGCTGAATTAGATGCCAAACGCGCTATTAGACAAGGCGCAGAATTGGCGGCGATCATTTAAGTTTAAGTAATTCCTGTAGTCGGGTGCTTTAGCCCCGAGGTTCTGTCAGACATTTCCATGGCCTGATATCCATGGCCTAAAGACCATGCTACAGGCACCTTCACATCTGTAGTCGGGTGCTTTAGCCCCGAAGTTCTGTTAGACATTTCCATGGCCTAAAGACAATGCTACAGGCACCTTCACACCTGTAGTCGGGTGCTTTAGCCCCGAGGTTCTGTCAGACATTTCCATGGCCTGATATCCATGGCCTAAAGACCATGCTACAGGCACCTTCACATCTGTAGTCGGGTGCTTTAGCCTGAGGGATCCCCACAAATAAAGAAGATAAGTGCCTGTAATTGCGTTATTTTGTTTCTACCAAAAAATAAAAAAACACCAAAACAGGCACCTAAGATGACATTATTGAATATCCAAGA
>NZ_BAAGTF010000019.1:0-297812 GCF_054782055.1 Aliiglaciecola aliphaticivorans | reverse complement strand
CTGCTTTTTAGCTCAACGGATATTGCTACATAAACGTTTTAAAGTCACAGCAGCAATGCTCCTAGCAGCGCAAAATGCGCTACTCAAGGAAACAATATGTGTATAAAAGATGTGGGGAGCCTACAGCCTAAAGACCATGCTACAGGCAACATTGTAGTCGGCGGCTTTAGCCCCGAGAGAGAGATACCCATAACCTGTAGTCGGGCGCTTTAGCCCCGAAAGGATGCATTCCCCCCCCATGGCCTAAAGACCATGCTACAGGCAACACTGTAGTCAGTGGCTTCAGCCCCGAGAGAGGTATATCCATAACCTGTAGTCGGTGGCTTCAGCCCCGAGAGAGGTATATCCATAACCTGTAGTCAGCGGCTTTAGCCCCGAAAGGATGTATTGTCCCTCCATGGCCTAAAGACCATGCTACAGGCAACACTGTAGTCGGTGGCTTTAGCCCCGAGAGGATGTATTCCCCTTCCATGGCCTAAAGACCATGCTACAGATTAAACAAATATTCATTCCTGAATATTTTGCCATGGTCAACGATGCTACCCAGCGAAAGCATCCTATTTTCCCAGCATAAGCAACAAACCATAGGATTACTTCAAATCCTTACTAATTCGTATGAAATAAAAAAGCCCCTACGAAAAACGTAGGGGCTTTCTTATTTTTTGGCGGAGAGAGAGGGATTCGAACCCTCGTTAGGTTTAACCCTAAACACACTTTCCAGGCGTGCGCCTTCAGCCACTCAGCCACCTCTCCAAAACTTTTAAATTACTCTTCGAATATATCGCAGAGTTAACACATCCATGATGATCGGCACCCAGTCCGTACATCCATGTCCGGCCGTCCAGCCGGGCGGTGCTTCGCACCTAAAGAGGCCGGCTTCACCCACCTCTGAAAAAACTTTTAAATCGTTACCGTCTTTCGAAATTCAGTCATAAATCTGACATCCCTTGACGACGGGTGCGTATGTTAGGGAAATACGCGTCTGTAAGCAAGTAGAAAAATCAATAATCTGGCGTTTGTAGGGCGATTATCTGCGTTATTTCATAGAGTTTAGGATTAGTGATGAATACTTGTTCAAAAATCAAGGATGTTGCACTTTTCCATTTATGACCATGATGCAGTCCATGCCAGCGTGCTCTGCTGCTTGTTTGCCTATTTTAGTGTCTTCAAATACGACACATTCATTCGCAGCCAATCCCATATTCTTAGCCGCCGTTAGAAACGTCTCGCCATGGGGCTTGCCGTGGGTAACATCGGATGAGGTGACAACGGTTTCTAATCTATCCAGCAATCCGGTTTCCGATAACATGCGCAATGCATTATCGCGATCTGCGCCCGTTCCCACGCCCATTTTAAGTTTACCTTCGTAGCGTTGCATAATCTGAAACGTATCATCAATAACCGTTAGGGCTTCGTCTAGACCTAGCCAAATTTCACGTTTCTTTTGGGCAACTTGGTCTAAATCTCGGTCCAAACCATATTTTTCATTTAGAATTTTCACGATTTCACGCGTTGGAACACCTCCTAGGGAGTAAATAAAGTCTCCATCACAGGGAATATCAAAGATTTCACAGGTTTTTTGCCACGCCGTGGCATGGGTTCCCATAGAATCGATTATGGTGCCATCCATATCAAAAACGATCCCTTTGTACTGACTTAAATCGACCATAATGTAATCCTATTTTTTGATTTTGAACGGTAGCATGATCTTTTGACCATAGGATGACAATTCGTCCTCTCGGGGCTAAAGCACCCGACTACAGGTTATGGATATCCCTCTCTCGGGGCTAAAGCACCCGACTACAAGGGTGCTTTTAGCATGATCTTTTGACCATGGGATGACAATACATCCTTTCGGGGCTAAAGCACCCGACTACAGGTTATGGATATCCCTCTCTCGGGGCTGAAGCACCCGACTACAAGGGTGCTTTTAGCATGATCTTTTGACCATGGGATGACAATACATCCTTTCGGGGCTAAAGCACCCGACTACAGGTTATGGATATCCCTCTCTCGGGGCTGAAGCCGCCGACTACAAGGGTGCTTGTAGCATGATCTTTTGACCATGGGATGACAATACATCCTTTCGGGGCTAAAGCACCCGACTACAGGTTATGGATATCCCTCTCTCGGGGCTGAAGCACCCGACTACAAGGGTGCTTGTAGCATGATCTTTAGGCCATGGGATGACAATACATCCTTTCGGGGCTGAAGCACCCGACTACAAGGGTGCTTGTAGCATGATCTTTAGGCCATGGGATGACAATACATCCTTTCGGGGCTGAAGCACCCGACTACAGGTTGTGGATATCCCGCTCTCGGGGCTGAAGCCGCCGACTACAGGTTATGGATATCCCTCTCTCGGGGCTGAAGCCGCCGACTACAGGTTGTGGATATCCCTTTCTCGGGGCTAAAGCCGCCGACTACAGTGCGTTTTTTAGGCGTTGCCGGCTACTTTCATTTTTAATTCTGCGGCAAAATCGAGCATACGATTTAGCGGCACCAGGGCTTTTTGTCTGAGGTTTTCGTCTACAAAAATTTCGTGTCCGCTATTATCCATCAACGAATCATAAACAGCTTTTAAACCATTCATTGCCATCCACGGACAGTGGGCACAGCTTTTACAGGTCGCGCCATTGCCAGCAGTTGGGGCTTCATAAAAGGTTTTATTCGGTGCCAATTGCTGCATCTTGTAAAAAATGCCTCGGTCGGTGGCAACGATGAATTTTTCGTTATCTAATTTTTGAGAGGCATTAATCAATTGGGTGGTAGAACCTACGGCATCAGCCATCTCCACTACACTTGCGGGTGACTCAGGGTGCACCAATACAGCTGCATCGGGATGCAGATGCTTCATATCATTGAGGGCTTTGGCAGAAAACTCGTCGTGCACAATACACTCGCCTTGCCACATCAACATGTCAGCACCGGTTTGTTTTGCAATGTAGGCGCCTAAGTGACGATCCGGACCCCATAGGATTTTTTCGCCCATGGCATCCAAATGTTCAACAATTTCTAGGGCAATACTCGAGGTAACTACCCAATCAGCTCTGGCTTTCACCGCCGCTGAGGTATTGGCATACACCACGACTGTGTGATCCGGATGAGCGTCACAAAACGCACTAAATTCATCAATTGGACAACCTAAGTCTAACGAACAAGTGGCGTCTAGCGTTGGCATCAACACGGTTTTTTGTGGACTGAGGATTTTTGAGGTCTCCCCCATAAACTTCACACCCGCGACGATAAGGGTTTGTGCGTCACTATCACGGCCATAGCGCGCCATTTCTAATGAGTCTGAAATAAAGCCACCGGTCTCTTCAGCCAGTGCTTGAATTTCAGGATCAGTATAATAATGGGCGACAAGAACGGCGTTTTTTTCAACTAATAAACGTTTAATTTCATCAGTGTAAAAAGCGTTTTGTGCTGCATTTAGTACTTCTGGTTTTGCCGGAAATGGGTAATCAATAGAATCAATACGATTCACCTGCGTCATCATGGTCTCTTATAAACAGGGTTAAGATGTCCGCATATTATACAATTATTACAAACGAATGAAAAACCCAGTATTTTTATTTACAGTATTTTTATGATTTATTTAGTTTTAGGCCAAATAACCATCTAGTGATGGGGGTGCGTTTTACTATTTCGTAGCATAAACCACAACCAACCATAGTGGCGAGCAATAATACAATGAACTCGATAAAAGTGGGCAAACCATAAGGTTTAAAATACCACGCAAACATAACAATCAGGGTTTGGTGGAACATATACCAAGGCAAAACAGCGTTATTAGCGTAGGTAATCAGTTTATTTTGACGGTTTAAATAGCGCCCTCCGTAACCAATCAACGTGAATATCCATGCCCACATATTGCTAATAAAAATACTGCCGTAAATACCACGAACCAACAGTGAACTTTGGTACTGATTAGCCAACCAGGTAAACCCATCATTTCGGTCAGCAACAATAAATAAATATCCTAAAATCGCCATCCCTAAAAACCAACGACGTTTGTTAATCACAGTATTCCACCAGCAAGACTGCTGGGCAAAGACATAGCCAAACACGAAGATCAGAAAATACTTCCCATGGTTATACCAATCACTGATGAGATCATGGGTGGTAGGATAAGCAAGACGTAGCGTTAAATACACTAGCAATAACCCTAAAACAATGCAGACAAAGGCGGCACTAAACGGCATATTTTGAACAACACCCGAGCGAATAGCCTTTGTGAGCAATGGCCTAATCGCCAGTATGAGCAAACTGTAAATCCACAAGTAAGGTAAAAACCAAAGGTGATTCCAGGTGAGTAAACCGATAATCGACTGGTGTTCTTTTAATAAATCTGTATTGGGATTGATATATTCCAACCAAAACGTCCACATCCCCTCTGAAACTAAGTTCTGAGCCCGGGCCTCGATATATACCTGAGGCGCAACAATCACAAACATGCCAAATATGAGTGGTACCAGTAAACGGTTGCTTCTGAGCCTCATCAAACTGCCGATGGAATACCGTTTTTCGATTAAAGACAATGCCATCGCACTGATAAAAAACAACAGTGACATACGCCAAGTATTGGTGAGTATCATCACCTCTTGTAGCCAACGGAAAGTATGTTTACTTTTGATATGCCAACCCCAATCAAAAACATAGTACATACCAATGTGATAAAAAATCAGAATTAAAAACGCTAAATTTCGTAGCCAATCGATATCATATCGACGTGGTGAGGATATTTGTGTCATGCTTGGATCTCGATTCTTATGGAATAAATGGGATGACTTAGCATCAACCTAAAACTTCAATAAAAACAGAGCATAATGACCATTCGAAGGGCAAAAGGGATAAGCGGTGGATATACGGGATAAACAAAAATCAACGTGGTTTGAAAAATTCGATCAACACAGATACCTGTATAGCTATTTGTTTATCGCGGCTTATCTACTGATCAACAACAGCATTAATGCCTCTAGTGTCTGGATGGAACATAATCGTTCGAGTGATGTACAAATTCAAATATGGGAACCTTATGTATGGGAATATTCTAGTGCTTTGAGCACCCTCATTTTGTTGCCTGTTATATTCCAGTGCTTTCGTCGTTTGCCATTGCGGTTTGCCCATCTGGGTCGGCAACTTTTTATCCACTTTTTGATCACCATTTGTTTTTCCGCAGCCCATGTGGGATTGATGGTGATGTTTCGAGAGTGGATCTATTTTTTGGAAGGTGGAAATTATGACTTTTCCCCATGGTTACGTGAATTTTGGTACGAATACCGCAAAGATGCGTGGGGTTATGTGTTCTGGCTGATCCTATATCAAGTGATGCAGTCATTGTACGCCCGCCTCAAAGGTGAAGCGAGTTTGGTTAATAACCAAGAGGAAACTGTATCTGCAGAAGCCGACACTATATCAGCGCCCTCGCCCGCCGCAGCACCAGATTTCTTATTAGTTAAGAAGCTCGATAAAGAGTTTCTGGTCAAAGTGGATGAAATTGAATGGTTGGAATCTGCAGGGAACTATGTGAACTTGCACAAACAAGGACGTATCTACCCCTTACGTGGCACTTTAAATGACACCACGTCGCGCCTAAATGACAAAGGTTTTAGCCGCATCCACCGCAGTTTTGCGGTGAATTTAGCAGCCATTGACAATATTCAATATCAGCCTAGTGGCGATGGCAAGATTACCTTGAAATCGGGGAACACCTTGAATTTGTCGCGACGCTATAAAGATGAACTGAAAGAAAAACTCCGTTTAACCTAATATTTGTTTGCCTCATTTTGACTCAACATTTAAGTAGTATCATGTACTTAATTGGTTTCTAAACCTTCAAATATCGTTGTAATATCAATTGAATTTAACTGCATTTGTGTTTACGGAATGAATATGCGCATTACCTTATTAATCTGCTTACTGATGTCCCAAGTGGCTTTTGCCAATCATTTTACTCTCGATGAATATGCCGGTGTAAAACTCGGCTCCCATGGTGACAAGGCTCTGGAGCTTCTCAAAAATTACCATCCAGAAAAAAGCTCATATGATGAAGCTCAGTCCTGTTTTTATTTAATTCCGCCCGCTGATTTCGACGGAGCCTATATTATGGTTTTAGATGGAACCGTGGAACGTTTTGAGGTGGATGAGCAAAGCTCAAAAATAACCACGCAAGAAGGGATTGGAATAGGTTCATCTAAAGCGGATGTTGTTGGGGCTTACAAAGACGTAAAAGTTTCTGTGCACCCTTATCTTGGTGAAGCAGGCGAATATTTAGAAGTGACTTTAGACAATGGCAACGGTCTTATTTTCGAAACGTACCAAGATAAAGTCAGCAGTTTCAGACTAGGCCGTTACCCTGCCGTTTTATTTATTGAGGGTTGCGCTTAACGGCACAGCTCAACCACTATTACCGGTTTAGTTTATTCCTCGTGACCAAAACAATCTAACCACTTGGGCTTGTACACTCATCTAACGAGGTTTAGCCATTAATCTAGCCTGTGAGCTAATACATCAGCAAACGTCTCATAGCCGCCCCCGTAGCACGGTATTTAGGCCGTAGATGACAATACACCCACCTGTAGCACGGTCTTTAGGCCGTGGATGTGCAATCACTTAACGCGGACGCGGGACGCTGGGTGCGGGGCTAAAGCCACCGCCTACAGGCCGTGGATGACAATACACCCACCTGTAGCACGGCCTTTAGGCCGTGAATGTGTAATCAAATAACACGGACGCGGGACGCTGGGTGCGGAGTACGGGGCTAAAGCCACCGCCTACAGGCCGTGGACGACAATCTATCCACCACCCACCTGTAGCACGGTCTTTAGGCCGTGAATGTGCAATCAATTAACGCGGACGCGGGACGCGGAGTACGGGGCTAAAGGCACCGCCTACAGGCCGCGGACGACAATCCATCCACCTGTAGCACGGTCTTTAGGCCGTGGATGTGCAACCAAATAACGCGGGGCGCTGAGTACGGGGCTAAAGCCACCGCCTACAACTCATCCTGCCTTCCACCCTTCGGGCAGCCTGCGGCTGTACAAATTGTTCCCGACAATTTGTCGAACGGGCTGGTTCTCATCCTGCACGACTTGCATGATGTTTTGAATTTGGATGTTTAGGAATTTAACGTTGAGGATACTAATAAGATGGTGGGTCGTGCTGGATTCGAACCAGCGACCAATTGATTAAAAGTCAACTGCTCTACCAACTGAGCTAACGACCCATCTATTGAAGCTTTTTATGAATCCAGCAATGTGTGCTGGATTATTCCGGACATCCTGTCCTCCACCCCTTCGGGGCCATGCTGCGCATGTTCAAAACTGTTCCCTACAGTTTTGTCGAACCAGCGACCAATTGATTAAAAGTCAACTGCTCTACCAATCCTTCGGACGAGTGAACTAACGACCCATCTATTGAAGCTTCTTACTAATTCAGTAAATATTGTACTGAATTATTTTGGACTTCCTGTCCTCCCCGGAGGGATAGTTTATTCTAAACTGAAATTGGTGGGTCGTGCTGGATTCGAACCAGCGACCAATTGATTAAAAGTCAACTGCTCTACCAACTGAGCTAACGACCCTTTTTCAGTTTTGTTACAGACCTCCTGCAACGGCGGCATATAATACTCAAATATCTTGTGGGTGCAACCTAAATATGAAGTTATTTTTAAACTAATTGTCTTTTCGATGAAAAACTAAGCAAGGGGAGCAAAAACGGTATGATTTATGTGCACATAAAACTGATTTATACCGTTTTCGACTCTAAAATTAATTCAAATTATTTTTCAAACTAGGCTCTAAATTATCTATTTGAGAATTAATTCATTGCACTTAAACGAGAATTAGCCAGACGACTGGAAGCAGAATCTGGGTACTCAGACAAAACTTGTTCAAACAATTGTTTTGCTCTAGCCAAATTATCTCTGCGTTGTTCAACCACTCCTAATTTGAATAATGCATCTGCACGTTTTGATGAATCAGGATAGCCACTGACCAAAATTTGGAATTGTTCTGCCGCACTTTCCCATTGCTGTTTATTGAACAACAATTGCCCCAACCAATAGTGAGCATTTGCTGCATAGCTGGAATTTGGGTAGGTTTTGATAAATGACTGAAACTCAGGAATGGCTAAATCATATTGCTTATCACGCAAAATCAAGTTAACCGCGCGGTCATAGGCATCACTCTCACTAACATTAGTAGTAACAGGCATGTCTACTTGAGGTTGCTGTACAGGATTGTTGGTAGTTGAATTGGCCGTTGATTGTTGCTGAGTAGTCTGAGAATTCACAGCGGCGATGCGCTTATCAATTTCCAAGTACAGCTCACGTTGCCTTTCCAAAATCTTTTCAAGTTGATGATTATGCAATTCTAAAGTACCACGCATTTCGCTGACTTCGTTTTGCATTTCATCTAACTGTTGCTGTATTCGATGCTGCATCTCTGTACGTGAATCTAAGATACGTTCTAACACTTCAACACGTTTAGTAAGGGATCCATCGTTTAAGTCTGTTACAGGCGCAGGAGCCGCATTAACTGCGGCTCCATATACTAGTAATAGACTAATCGCTTTCATGCGTTTAATCATAATGACTCTATTCTATTGATATACCAAAACACCGCGGCGATTTTGTGCAAAAGCAGATTGAGAAGTGCCATTTGCTACAGGTTTTTCTTCGCCATATGAAACCACAGACATCTGTGATGAACTTACGTTAGCATTTAACAGGTATGTTTGTATTGATTTAGCGCGTCTTTCACCAAGAGCAATATTATACTCTGGCGTACCACGACGGTCACAATGACCTTCAATAACAATTGATTGACTTGGGTTGGCTGCTAAAAACTGAGCATGCTTAGACAATATAGCACGTGCAGACGAGGTCAAATTTGACGTATCAAAATCAAAGTAAACGACTTGATCTTGCTCTAATGTTGCCAAATCTTTAGCGCGCTGCTCAGCTTCCATTTGTTCACGTTGCTGCATCGCCATGATTTCTGCTTTTTCAGCTTCAGCATCTCTTGCTGCCTGATCAGCTGCTGCTTGGGCTGCTGCGGCTTCTTTAGCTGCTGCTTCATCAACACCATTATCTGTTGAAGTACACGCCATAACGGTCACCAATGGCAGAGTAATCACAAGACCTTTTAATACTTTCTTAAGTTGCATTTCGTTATTCCTTCTCGTTTTCGAAATTTCTAACAGTTTTTAGTTTATGTTACAAAAATGGTGACCAGCTAGGTGACTTAACCTGCCCTTCTGACACCGGCAACCTTGCCTTAAATCGTCCATCAAGTGACACCAATGATAATACCTGTCTGCCTTCGTGCAAAGTACTATAGATTATCATACTGCCATTCGGTGCAAGACTGGGTGATTCATCTAGAAATGTTTTCGTTAACACCAACATATCACCTGAGTCTACGCCTTGCTTAGCTATATGGTAATTTCCGCGGGTACGATTAACCATGACCATTTGAGTGCCATCTGGTGTGTAGGTTCCTCCAAGGTTCATATCTCCCTCAAAAGTGACCCGCCGAGTTTTACCTGTATTTAAATTTACTCGATAAATCTGAGGTTTACCACCCCGTTCTGAACTAAAGATTAAATGTTTACCATCTGGAGACCAACTTGGCTCAGTATCGATTGCGCGATTACGGGTAATCTGACGCAAACGCTTAGAGGCCAGATCCATCACGTAAATTTCTGGATTACCATCTTTAGATAGAACCATTGCCAACTGATTTCCATCTGGTGAAAACGTTGGTGCACCATTTATGCCAGGAAAGTCGGTGATCATAGTACGACTGCCTGTATAAATATCCTGAATAAATATCTGTGGTTTTTTGTTCTCAAATGACACGTAGGCTAGCTTTCTGCCATCTGGAGACCAAGATGGTGACATAAGTGGCTCATTGGAGCGCAACAAAACATTCTCATTCTTACCGTCGTAATCTGCCACTATTAATTGAAAAGGCTTAGCTTCGGTTTCTGAGTCTCTGACAATAATGTATGCAATTTGCGTCAGAAAGGCCCCTTTTTCACCGGTAAGCTTCTCATATATTATGTCGCTAATACGATGGGCGTATTGGCGAAAGTCATCACCACTGATCACCCAGCTCCACTCGTCCAGTATATGATCACGGTTAGTGACTAGTTGCCCATTGCTCCTCATTTGCGTTTGACCACCGGTTATTTGACCGCGGATCACGTCAAGGAGTTGTAAGCTCACTTTGAATTCATCAGCGCCTTGTTGCTGAACATGGCCGATAAGCAAGGCCTCAGCACCCGATGCAGCCCACTCACTGTAATCCACTTCGCTATCTGATTTGGGTAACTGGGGCATTTGTTGACGGCTTAATGCGAAAAATTTGCCACTGCGAGTTAAGTCTGCGGCAACCACTTCATCGATACTACTGGGTAATACAGTTCCAGCAGAAACATGAAAAGGAACAATACCAATAGGACGGGCATTATTGACGCCTTCGGTAATGTATATTTCCAAGGTCGCGTGTGACTCCAATGAGAAACAGATGAAAAAGAGCGATAGTAAAATACTGTTTATTTTATTCATTCATTAAAAACCAAAGTTAATAGTTATATCTTTTAGATTATTGTAAACCTGTGGATCTGAAGACATCGGTAACTCCCCAGCCCGTCGAATTGCTTGCTCGCCCGCTACACAGACAACTTTGTCGCCGCCTAAGGTGCGAATTTGAATGACAAACCCAGACGAAGACAAACGAATGTTAATTCGGCATGACTTGCCTTTCATGGAATCATCCTTATACGTATTTTGATCAATTTTGGCATTGATCAACGCAGTATACTTTTCTGTTTCAGATAAAACCTGGCGCTGACGTTGCTGATTTCGCGAAGCTTGTTCCATTTCTAGCTGCTCTTGCATTAATCGTTCCTGTTCGCGTAACTCAGCTTCTTCTCGTTTTTTGCGCTCGGCTTCTTTCTTTGCTTGCGCTTCTTTTTCACGCTTTTCTCTGGCTTTACGCTCTCTTTCTTCAGCCGCTTTACGTTCTAGCTCTCGTTGTTTTTTCTGTTGCGCTTCTTTTTGCGCTTTCTCTTGAGCTAAGCGTTTCTTTTCTTTGGCTTCAGCTGCAGCTTGTTTCTGACGTTTGGCATCTTCTTTACGTTTTTTCTCCTTTGCTGCAAGGTCACGTTTTCGCTGTTCAGCTTCGGCTTTACGTCTTTGAGCATCGCGTATTTTTTGCAGCTCTTTTTGCTTTTCAGCTTCTTTTTTCTGTTCAATACGTTTGAGTTGATCATTTACTGCCTTTTGATCAACCACAGTCGCTTCAATGGGCGTAAAAGTAGCGGTACTCAAATCAATCTGTTTAGGAGGCGAATGGAAGTCGACACTTATCGCCAGCAATCCGCCTAAGATAATATGTAAAACAATAGAGATAGAAATAGGGCTTAACTTAAACATGCAAAGCCTATTGTTCAGGGGACTCGGTCATTAAACCCACTGACGGCACACCCGCCCGCTGCAAAAGCACCATTAACTGCACAACATTGGCATAAGGTACTGCACCGTCGCCTTTTACAACAACAGGAGTAGTCGGCTCTTTTTTGATTTGCTGGGCAACAATTACCGCCAAATCTGTGGCTGACATGGGATCTTCTTGGTTATCCCCAACATTGATGAAGTATTCACCATCGGCATTTACCGATGCAATGATGGGCGGTTTTGAGTCATCTTGTAACGACTCTGCTTCAGCCTTAGGTAAATCGACTTTTACCCCTTGTGTTACCAGCGGTGCGGTCACCATAAAAATGATCAACAACACCAACATTACATCAATGTAAGGTACAACGTTGATTTCAGAGACTGGACGTCGGCGTTTACGCTCGTACACAACCATCGTTAAACACTCTCAGCTCGTTGTGACAGGGTTTGGCGATGGAGGATACTAGAAAACTCTTCCATAAAATTACCGTAACTGTTTTCTAACTTTTCAACTTGGTTGCTAAAGCGGTTGTAGGCGATAACAGAAGGTATCGCAGCGAAAAGCCCCATGGCTGTAGCAATAAGAGCTTCGGCAATACCAGGAGCAACCATAGCTAAGGTAGCTTGTTGCACTTCACCCAATGCGATAAACGAGTTCATTATTCCCCAAACGGTGCCAAATAGGCCAATGTAAGGACTAATGGATCCTGCTGTGGCAAGAAACGGTAAATTTGCTTCTAGGTGATCTACTTCACGTGACAATGAAACACGCATCGCTCTGTATGTCCCTTCCATTGTCGCTTCGGTAGAGCTACCACTGGCTTTTCGTAAGCGCACAAATTCTTTAAACCCTGCACAAAATAAGCTGCCCATACCTTGCACAGATTGGCGAGCAGAAAGTTCTTGGTACAATTTATTTAAATCAACACCAGACCAAAATTTATCTTCAAACTTTTTGGTTTCAGATTTTGCCTGCTTTAGCACTTTTATCCGCTGGAAAATGAATGCCCAGGACACAACAGATGTTGCCAGTAATAGTAACATTACCAATTGAACTAAAAGACTTGCCTGCAAAAACAGGTCAAAAAATGACAAATTAGATGACACTTGAGATTTCCCCTAAAATGAACGCAGGTATTGCTATGGGTTTCATCTTTTGAAGATCCACACAGGCAACCCTGATTTTCGCACTAACCAAACTTAGGTTGTTTGAATTTGTTATTTGTTGTTGGAACAACATGCTAGCACGTTTTAATTCAATTATTTGTGTATTAATTTGTAAAAAATCATCGAATTTTGCGGCTGCAATATTGTCCATTTCCACCCGTTTGACGACAAAACCCACGGATTGTTCCAAAAGACTATGTTGTTCTATACCAAAACTTCTTAGCCATTCAGTTCTTGCGCGCTCAAAAAACTTTAAATAGTTAGCATAATATACGATACCACCTGCATCTGTATCTTCGTAGTAGACGCGCACGTTAAATTTGTGAACAGGAAATGGCATCGAATTTTCTACCTCTTTAAATAACGCTAATGCTTAGTCCAGCAGACTTGAAAATAATTCAATTTAAACATCATAATCAAGATAAATATGTCGCAGATAAAATCACTATTTTAATGGTAAATAGCTAAATTATGCAGTTAACCCCATAAAAGTGAGTTTTAGTTTTTAATAAGCATGCATAAAATCAGCATAAAATTCAACTTTTACACTAGATTTGTTAATCCAATTTCATTTAAGAAAAATTCATTCAAAATTAACAACCACGATACATTACTTGCCAAATATAGGAATTTACATAGGAATGGAAAAACATTCAAAGTTTTCATCATTAGTTAATCTAATCTGAAAACACAATTTTTTTCAATTGTAGATTTTTTGCTGATGTATAGAATACGCCTCGTTCTCCTGACTAAGGCGACGAGCTTTCGAAGCGGTAGTCAGAAAATGTATCAATTGCTTATTGATAGATGTGTTCCCTGGAATTTTCCTTTCCAAATACTTGTTGCTTTGCCCGCGAATTTCGCGGGCTTTTTTTTGCCTCAGACTTTGTTGCCTGAAACTTAGCCTGCTTAGTTAATTCTGAGGTTTGTAGTCTTTACCAAAATGCAAGAACGCACGTTGAGATACTATGCGCCCTCTTGGGGTTCTTTGTAAAAACCCTTGTTGAATTAGAAAGGGTTCAATTACATCTTCAATGGTTTCTTTTTCTTCACCAATGGCCGCCGCCAAATTGTCTAACCCCACAGGTCCGCCCATAAACTTGTCAATAATGGTAAGCAACAACTTACGATCCATGTAGTCGAAACCTTCTTTATCCACATCAAGCATGTCTAACGCTTCTGCGGCAACCGCTTCAGATATATCACCGTCGGCTTTAACTTCAGCAAAATCTCGTACTCTGCGCAATAAACGATTAGAAATCCGCGGTGTCCCTCTAGAGCGTCTGGCTATTTCTAACGCCCCTTGATGATGGATATTGAGATTTAAATAGTTTGCTGAGCGCGTGACAATTTGAGTGAGATCTTTAAGGCTGTAAAACTCTAAACGCTGCACTATGCCAAATCGGTCTCGTAACGGCGAGGTTAACGAACCTGCGCGGGTAGTCGCTCCCACTAAGGTGAACGGCGGTAAATCTAATTTAATCGAACGCGCTGCAGGCCCCTCACCTATCATAATATCTAATTGATAATCTTCCATAGCGGGATAAAGGACTTCTTCTACCACTGGGCTCAGACGATGAATTTCATCTATGAACAATACATCATGCTCTTCTAAGTTGGTAAGCAATGCAGCCAGATCACCGGCTTTTTCCAATACCGGCCCTGAGGTAGTCTTAATACTTACCCCCATTTCATTGGCTACAATATTCGCCAGCGTTGTTTTACCTAAACCAGGCGGGCCAAAAATAAGCAAGTGATCGAGTGCATCACTTCGATTTCTAGCCGCTTGAATAAAGATATCCATTTGTTTACAAACATGATCTTGGCCTGTGTAGTCGGCCAATAACTTGGGGCGTATAGCACGGTCCACAGCTTCATCTTCGGTATCTGCCGTGGGGTGGATTAATCGATCAGCTTCAATCATGAATGTGTCTTCTGGTTAAATTCTAGCATCGGGTAAAAAGAGTAATTAGCGTGCAAGTAACCTTTTTATTGCAAGCACCTAAACCTCACTAACGAACAGTGTTTTTTTATACAGTAAATCGTAATATCTGTACAGTCTAGTTTATCTGCTCAAGGTTAAACCATTGAACGTAATGCTTCCCGGATCAGCTCTTCGCTGCTAATACCTTGGTGATACACCGAATTAATGGTTTTTGCCGCTTGTGCGGGTTTATAGCCCAAAGCGACCATTGCACTTAACGCATCTTCTTTTACGTCAGTGGGTTTCACTAAGGTGTCTTGTGGACTTTCCACCTGCATAGGCGGTAAATGATGTTTACCTTCACCTTGTTCTTCGAGCTTTTTCAATCTATCGCGCATTTCAACTACAAGTCTTTCTGCGGTCTTTTTACCGACACCAGGGAGTTTCACTAACCCAGTGAAATCATCGTGACTAACACACTGAATAAATTGCGATGCCGACATGCCAGAAAGAATAGTAAGGGCTAATTTAGGACCGACACCATTCACTTTAATTAACTCTCGAAAGAGTGCACGCTCAGATTTATCGGCAAAGCCAAACAGCAATTGGGCATCTTCACGCACCACAAAATGAATATATACAGTTGCTTCTTGACCAATTTCTGGCAACTGGTAAAAGCTTGTCATGGGTAATTGCACTTCATAGCCTATACCACCCGCTTCAATTAAAATTTCAGGAGGTTGCTTTTCTAATAGTTGGCCTCGAATTAAGCCGATCATAAACATGTCCTATTATGCTGGGTGTTAAAATTGGGTATCTAGAAAACCTTGTTACCTTAATCTACCACGTACGGTTTTACTCGCTTTTCCAGCAAGTTTAATTAAGGTTTGATAACTGTGTCCATGACACAATGCTACGGCTAGCGCATCTGCGGCATCGGCCTGCGGGGTTTTAGTGAGTTTAAGTAAGTAGGTAACCATATGCTGAACTTGAGTTTTTTCAGCACTGCCTTTGCCCACAACACTTTGTTTGATTTGTCGGGCAGAATATTCAGCCACGGGTAAATCTGCGTTGGTGGCCGCCACTATCGCAGCTCCACGCGCTTGCCCGAGTTTTAGGGCTGAATCAGGATTTTTCGCCATAAAGACCTGCTCGATGGCGAAAAACTGTGGTTGAAACTGACAAATAATTTCAGTCACACCTTTATAAATTTGATTCAATCTTGGGGCAAGTTCGTCGCCTTGAACACGTATACAGCCACTGCCGAGATAACTAAAGGTATTACCCGTTTGTTTAATCACCCCGTAACCGGTTATCCGCGAGCCGGGATCGATGCCAAGGATTATCGACATCTTTGCTCCTGCGGATCAGTTAGCGAAACATTAGGTACAAACTTTTCAATGGCTGATTTATTGGTGGGCGACCAGACTTTTTCCATGGCCAGGTGTTTAGGCAACCACTGGAAGGCAAGATGTTCTGTTAGCCGAATGGTTTCATTGCCTTGCACTTTCAATGCAAATACATGTTCGGTGTTGAATCGACAATCCGGTGGATAGCGATGCTGCCACCTCTGACGAATAGGGTATTGATTAACACTTCGACAATCCACAATCTCAAGATGATTGAGGGCGATATCAATACCGGTTTCCTCTTCCACTTCTCGAATTGCCGTTTGTAACGGCAATTCGCCGGGCTCTAAGGTACCTGTCACACTTTGCCAGAAATTAGGGTCATCTTGACGCTGCATCACAAGTACATTGGCGGCCTGGTCAAAGATGACAACTAATGCAGATTCTGGACGTTTATACGCCATATTAATCCGCTTTTTTATCCATTACCGTGGCGATAGATAGTTCTTTCAATTGCACTGGATTGGCTTCAGATGGCGCATCCGTTAACGGACATGCTGCTGTGGTTGTTTTCGGGAATGCCATCACATCACGAATTGACGTAGCCCCTGTCATCAACATTACTAAGCGATCTAAACCAAACGCTAGCCCAGCATGAGGTGGCGCACCAAATTTAAGAGCTTCTAGTAAGAATCCGAATTTTAACTCGGCTTCTTGTTCGCTGATCCCCAATAATCGGAACACTTCAGACTGCATCGCCTGATCGTGAATACGCACCGAACCGCCCCCAAGCTCTACGCCATTTAATACCATATCGTAGGCATTAGAAATTGCATTGGCTGGGTTAGCTGCAAGCTCATCAGGTGTCATGTCACGAGGTGCAGTGAATGGGTGATGTAATGCATGGAAATCGCCGTCAACCTCTTCAAACATAGGGAAATCGACAACCCAAAGTGGCTTCCATTCACCTTCTAATAGATCCAGATCTTCACCCAGTTTTAAACGTAACGCGCCTAGGGCTTCAGTTACCACATTGGCACTATCGGCTCCAAACAAAATAATATCGCCATCAACCGCACCGCTGCGTTTAACGATCCCCATAGCGACATCTTCAGTTAAAAATTTTAAAATGGGCGACTGTAACCCTTCCATGCCTGCTGCAAGGTCGTTAACTTTCATCCACGCCAAGCCTTTAGCACCATAGATACCAACAAAACTGCCATAGTTATCAATGTTTTTGCGGGATAAGGCTGCTCCGCCTGGCAAACGAATCACCGCGACTCTGCCTTTGGGATCATTAGCCGGCCCAGAGAACACTTTAAACTCAACATCTTTAACAAGATCAGCAACGTCAACCAACTCTAGCGGGTTACGTAAATCAGGTTTATCACTACCAAAACGACGCATTGCATCTGCAAAGGTCATGTGCGGGAATTCACCCAAATCAACATTTAGCATCTTTTGGAATAAATCTTTGATTAACCCCTCAGTAATCGACATCACCCCTGAGGCATCAAGGAAGGTGGTTTCAATATCAATTTGGGTAAATTCAGGCTGACGATCTGCGCGTAAATCTTCATCGCGGAAACACTTAACGATTTGATAGTAGCGGTCCATACCTGACATCATTAACAATTGTTTGAACAATTGGGGTGATTGAGGCAATGCAAAAAACTCACCTTTATGGGTACGACTTGGAACCAGATAATCCCGCGCGCCTTCTGGTGTTGCCTTGGTCAGAATTGGGGTTTCTATATCGAGGAAACCATCGTTTTCTAAATAACTTCTCACCGCGCTGGTGACTTTTGCTCTGAACTTTAAACGATCACTCATCACCGGGCGACGTAAATCTAAATAGCGGTATTTTAAACGTTGTTCTTCAGAGTTTTCTTGATTCCAATCTAATGGCAACGCCGCAGATCTATTCAGTATGGTTAAACCCTTACCTAATATTTCTATTTCACCCGTAGACATGTCTTTATTGATCTGACCTTCTGGACGACTGCGGACCAAGCCCGTAATTTGCACGCAAAATTCATTACGCAGACTATTGGCAGTGGCAAAGACATCTTCCAAGTCAGGATCATACACTACTTGCACAATACCTTCGCGATCCCGTAAATCGAGAAAGATAACACCGCCCAAATCACGACGTTTATTTACCCAGCCACATAAAGTAACTTCTTGACCTATAAAACTTGCGTTGATGTTTCCGCAATAATCTGTGCGCATGTAAAGCCTCTGTTGCCAGTTCATGACTTGTTATGTAAGTCATGTCACTTAAAATTATCGATAAAATCCGAAAGGATTGAAAAGCCGCATAGTATAAACAAATCCGCGCCAAAGCACAGTGTTCAGAACAAGATTTATGGGGGATTTTGCATCAAGCAGTGAAAAAAATGTAGCTACGGCGATTATTTTAACGAATTTGCACTTTGATGGGCTACAGCAACCAAGATACAGAATCGACTCACCCTGAAAACCAGAGGCTAACAGAGCAAGTCGTTGGTATTGATTTTGGTAAGGGTAATTAGGCGACTTCGGGTTTGAAATCGCTGGAATGTAAATCGTGTTTCTTCATTAATTTGTGCATATCGGTTCGATTACGACCGGCTAGCTCAGCTGCGCGAGTGACGTTTCCGTCGGTCATTTTCAGCAATTTCAGCAAGTAGTTTTGTTCAAATGCATCTCTGGCTTCAGTCAGTGTCGGCCATTTTTGTTCAGAAGCAGACAGCGCTTGTTCCACTAAATGGGAAGCGATGACTGAGGTTTGGGTTAACGCGACACATTGTTCAACCACGTTAACTAACTGTCTAACATTGCCCGGCCATGGCGCGGTTGCTAACAACTGCATCGCATCATCGGAAAAACGGCTGACGTTGACGCCATGACGCTCAGCACTTTTAGCCAACAGGTAGCGGGCCAACAGTGGAATATCTTCCGAGCGCTCACGTAATGATGGTAGGGTTAAATTCACCACATTCAGACGATAATACAAATCTTCCCGGAAATTCTGTTCTTGCATCTCTTTGGCAAGGTTTTTATGGGTAGCAGATATGACTCGAACATTGATAGGGATCTGTTTGCTACTGCCCACAGGGCGAATTTGTTGTTCTTGCAGAGCTCGTAATAACTTCACCTGCAATGGTACCGGCATATCGCCTATTTCATCCAGAAAAAGCGTTCCGCCATCGGCTTCCCGAAAAAGACCTTGATGCTCATTTACTGCGCCAGTAAAAGCCCCTTTTGCATGGCCAAACAGTTCCGATTCCAACAAATTTTCTGGTAACGCACCACAGTTAATAGCCACAAATGGTTTATTGCCCCGGGTACTTGCTTTGTGTAGAGCCTTAGCAAGTAGCTCTTTACCGGTACCACTAGCGCCGCTGATCAGAACGCTCACATCTCGTTTGGCGACTCTGAAGGCCTGATCTAACAGTTGTTCCATTTGCATGGAGCGCGTAATAATCTCTTCACTCCAGGTTCCATTTTGCGCACTTTGACTTTGACTAACGGCTTTCAAGAGTAAGTCACGTAACGCATCATGGTCAATGGGTTTGGTTAAGAATCCAAACACACCTCTTTGAGTGGCTTCAACGGCATCTTGAATAGTGCCATGGGCAGTCATTAAGATAACGGGAATATCACGTCGAAGGGATACAATTTCTTCAAATAAGCTAAGACCATCTAGCCCTGGCATCCGTAAATCACTTAACACCACATCAAAACTTTGTGTGTTGAGTAAACGTAACGCCTCTTTGCCACCTTCTGCAGTGGCAACTTGATAGCCTTCACCTTGCAATCTGATCGTCATCAAACGCAACAAATTTTCATCGTCATCCACTAACAAAATACGTGGTAATGCGTTTGCTTCAGATTTGCTCATTGGCTTATCCCCTCTTTCTTCTCCATCATAGATGCCTCAATTTTTAATAATTGGTCAATTTGTTGTTGCTGTTCAAACAGTTTTTGTTGCTGAACATCAAGTTCTTTGGATTGATTGGTATTCATTCGCGTCAATATGGTTAACGCAGATTCAAATTCTAATAATTCCTGACTGGGTCGGTAAACCAATACGAAAAATAACTGCTTCATTTGTTCCGTAAGGCTAGGCACTAATTCATCTGCCCATCCTTGTGCTCTCAACCTATTTTGATAGGGAGTCCCTTTACCTTGACTTAACAGCACTTTTTTCATCAATTCGGTTTTTGTCTCACCCAACTGCGTGATCAACTCTTTGCGTTTGGTCCAAGACAAGCCGTCATGCTCAACCCAAAAATCCAGCCAGTAGGTTAACTCGCAATTATGTTCAACGGCTGAATCAGGTACAAACACACAAAACTCATTTTCTATAGGTACAATCACCTGTTTTACCGGTACTGGTGTTTCTGGAGTCATTTCGCACCCAGATAACCCCATAAAACAGCCCATTAGGATGCATGTTAACTTTTTCATGCCGCTACCTCATTTTGCGGCAAACTGACACGCATACAAACATCTGCATAGTCAACATCAACTATTTCCACCGTCCCATGCATCATTCGTGCACAATCTGCAACTATCGATAAACCTAAGCCTGAGCCAATCACCCGGTCGTTACGTTTGTGTTCACCCCGTTTGAAAGGTTCGAAAAGTGATTTACGCTGTTCCAATGGAATCTTTCGACCACGATTAGCCACATCCAAAATCAACCTATCCTCTTGATTATAAAGCTTAATATCTATTGGACGCCCTGTTGTTCCATGGGCCAATGCGTTAGACAAAAGGTTATCAATAATCCGTCTATATAAATTGGGATCTACAGTCATATTTATCACTTTGTTTTCAACATTCACTTCATTATTATGTTGTTGTATTGCTAAAGCATTATCAACTAGCGCCGCATCTAGCAAACTTTTAGTGTCTGTTTTTTCATACACAGGCTTAGCCTGTTGCAATAACAAGTTGTAGTCAAGTAATTGTTCAATCAGCAAGTTCAAACGTTCTGTACTACTGGTTAGTAAACTCACCACTTCTTTTTGTTGATCGTTCAAGGTTCCCACGACACTCTCGGAAAGTAATGAGCACCCTTCTTTGATGCTGGCTAATGGTGTTTTTAACTCATGGGAGGCGTGGCGCAACAGGGCGTGACGAAGATGTTCAAGTTGATTTAATCGCTCAGCCAACCAATGCAGTTTGTGTTCGACTTCGATCAATTCCTTAGGGCCGGAAGTCGAAACCTTAGGTAAGGTTTCGGATTGTTTGGCAATTTCGCCAATTATACGTTCGATTTTCGTGACGGGAGAGAGGATCAACTGACTTGCGAAAATAATCAGCAACAATGAAACCGTCACCAATACGCCGGTGGACCAGGCTTGTGTCTGTTGGACAGAATCTACATAATCTTGCTGTTGTTTAATTCTTTCATCGAGTAAATAATCAACCTGCTCTTGGAGTTCTTCAAGAGAACGGCGAAACTCGGCTAACTGCGCATCCAAAAGTAGTTTATCTTCAATTTCCACATTATTTTCAAACCAAGCAATGCGCTTTTGCAGAGCTGAACACACATATTCATTGGGTAGCTCAGCACAAACGTTAATAAGCTTAGTTTCAAGACGATTAATTGAATTATCAGAGAGCTGTTTTAATTCTGGCTTTTTTAACACATGGTACTGTCGAATTAACCGTTCAACGTCAATGGCGATATTTTCCATGTCGCCAATTTGCCGAGCCATGGTGACCGAAAACTGCGCTTCGCTAGCGGCAATTTGGGCCATTTTAGTCAAGGTACTTTGACTGTGCCACAGCAAGACAGCAAGGGGGATCAGCGCAATAAGAAAGCTGATTAATGTGAGTTGTCGCAACGATCCAATTTGCATTTTCATACCTCAGACTACTTTGTACAAATTGGAGTATCCTATCTTAAGACGTGAAATGAAACCAAACAAATTGCTGCTTATTAAAAGAACCTCAACATCAGGTTTTTTTGGGGAGTAATATCGTTTCAGAACCGAAAAAACCAGAATGTTGAGGCAGAAAACCTGTAGCCTAAGATTTCGTTTAATAGAGACCCGTTAGGCTTTTTTATTGATTTGCTTAATTAGATTTGATTCGCTCAGCTCCTCAGCACTAATTTTTCCATCACCGTTGCTATCAATTTTACCAAAAGCTGCCAATAAATTAGGATCGGCAACCGCTTCGCGAATACTAATCATGCCATCATCATCTAAGTCCATTTCGGCAATTAGATCGGATTGAGCAAAGGCGGTATTGCTTACCAGTGAGTGCAAGACGGTGGCACCTACAAACACAATGCCCATGAAATTGAACGTTTTCATACAACAATCTCCATTTGAACTGATTAGCTGACCCCTTTAGCGAAAAAAGGAAGAGGCATCCATGCCATGCAATGCGTTAAAACGCATTCAGAATGACTTAAATTAAGTTGCAAACGCCATCGCAGCCAATAACAAAACCGTTATTTATAAGTCACCATCGCTGTGTTCTTCCTTGAATAGTCGTAGGAACCAGTACGACTAACACAGTTACACCCAACGGCTATAACATGTTTCATGCCACTCTTGATTTTACTTGTATTTTCAGTAGGTTATGATTCTTTATAAAGAAATTGAAAGGGAGAATGAGCAGGCAGCGTTACTTATTTGCAACACCTACCACTCAGGTTTTATTTTATTGTTTACATTCAATAAGTTAGCATGTATTCAATTAATGACAATTAGGGTTTTAAGGGGCGTTAGCCTGTATTTTCGGTCACTTTAAGTTTAGATTGAATGAATTCGCTGTGGGGAATATGCAGTAGATCTGATATTCGGCGTATTAAATTAATTTCATGCACATCAAGATGCTTATCAGCGTAGGCGACGCGCCACAGAGATTCCAAAATTTGACGTTTTTCTTGCACATCACAATGCTGATTGATGGTGCGCGTAAACTGATGATAATCCACTGCTTGTTTTGCTTGATCAGAAGATAGCTTCATCAAACTAGCTAGTTCAGACTCGGTTAAATCAAAATGGGTTTTTAGTATCTGTTGGTAAGTATCTTGTTCAGACGCTTCAAACTTACCATCTGCACGCATAATTTCAAACAATAAAACAGCCGTAGCAAGCTCTATGGTTTGTTGCTCTGACACGGGATCATGCTGCTGTAAGTTCTGTTGGAACCAGTCACTTAGTGCTTTAAACATAAATACTCCTAGTTGTTAAAGCGAGCCAACAAAAAATAATACTTTCAAGCAATTCAAAACAAGCTTGATGGGCTGAATAGACCAAGATTTAAGTTTGCTGACCCTGGCACATTTGAGTTGTGTACTAAACCTGCCTATTTATTCTATTTTAGTTATCGGTTTCATACATATAATAATGACTGGGCTGCATTCCAAGTTTTTGGTATGTTTGTTGTGCGATTACATTGTCGTGTTCAACATATAATCGAAAACCGCACACTCCTTGAGTTTGATCTGCCAACTCCTTTACTTTTTCATATAACCCTGAGTAAATGCCCGTGCGTCTGTTTTCTGGTCGCACATACACACTTTGAATCCACCAAAATTGGCTGTTCCGCCAATCACTCCACTCAGTTGTTACCATTAAACTGCCAACAATAACGCCATCTTCTTGCTCCGCAACCAGGTAAAAACCTTTAGTCCTATCCCCAATAAGTGCACTAACTCCGGCAGTTAATACTTCATTTTGCAGTTTTTTCTGTTCCGTTTCCCAAGCCATTGCTTGATTGAAATCGACAATTGCTTGGATATCATTTTCTTCGGCTTGCCTGATTGTTATCACACTTCACACCTTTATTTTTGCTAATACTGAGCGTCCTTCATCAAAGTATTGAACGCTTTGACACAAGGTTTTAATAAGGGAAATCCCTCTCCCATAAGTATCTGATTCTTGATTCGATTGCACCCTTTGATAATCAAACCCATCTCCGGAGTCGGATAGTTTAATCGACAACAGGGTTGCTTGGGGCTCATAGCCGATGGATATTGTAATCTCCCCTTGCTTTAATTTCTGTAATCTTTGGTTGCGAATTTTAAAATATTCAAAGAAGCCTTCCGTAGACTTTTTGATATTGGAATCTAATTTTAAAATTCCATGATCTAACGAATTCATAAATAACTCGCTTATTACCGTAGATAAATCAGAGCGCACTCTTTGCATACCTAACTGACTACAGACCATCACAACTATGTCGTAAATAGGCGTAAACTTGATTAACTGCTCTACTTTCAATTCAACGGTGATGGTAAAAGGCAATTGGGTGATTTCTATTTGCGACTTAAGTTCGCTTAAATCTTGGCAGGTATAACTAATTAAAGTGATGTCGTCTAATTGCTCTGCCTTGCCTCTAAATTTTTCAGTACGGTGACTAATTTCCTCTACTGTTATGGCTGGATCAGATGTCAGCCAATTCAGTATCGCTTCGTCGCCCAACATTTGTTCTTCAGCATTGGTAAGTTCGATAACGCCGTCTGAGTACCCAATTAACCGATCTCCCAGTCGTGCGTTAAAGTATTCTATGTTTTCCTCAAAATCATCGACGTCTAATATACCCAAGGCCATATGTAACGAAATAAAGCGCTTAGATATGCGTCCTTCAGGTGTGACCACCGCCAGATCGGGCATACCGCCATTCCAAACTGAAAATTGTTGACCAGACGCTGAAATTTCCACCACAACTGCCGCAAAAAACATATCTTCCGGGAGCAAAGATAACAGGATTTCATTGAGGGTTTGGGAGATTTCTGAAACCGATAAGCCTTTCCTAGACATCGCTTGAAACGCTCTAGCCACGGGCAGAGCGCCCACTGCTGATGCAAGGCCATGGCCGGTAAAATCTCCCATCAAAAAATACAGACCACCTGATGGACTCGGCTCACTTAAAAAGACATCTCCGTTAAAGGTACTAGCAGGAGCTAATCGATAATCAAAAAACGTTTTAGTGCCTGGATTAAGAGTTAATGCATTGGCAAAAATATGCTCAACAATGGCGTGTTCTCGCTCAACTCCTTTGCGAAAATAGTTTAGTTCCCTATTTTGTTTGTTGGTGCGAATACTTAACAAACGAGTGCGGGCGTGGGCTCTTATTTTTGCAGTTAAAATATTCCTGTCGAATGGCTTAGTGGCAAAATCATCCCCACCTACTTCAAGACAACGAGTCAGTGCCGCCTGATCGTCCATTGCCGTGATAAAAATCACCGGCAAATAGATATCGCCTGCCATCTTTTTTAACAGCGGTGCGACTTCATAACCGTCCATATCAGGCATAACAACATCAAGGAGGACTAAATCAGGACGAATTTTTTTCGCCAATTGTAAGGCTTCTCTGCCAGTCTCAGCTTCAAAACAATCTGGGTACCCTGCTTCTTCAAGCATGTGAAGAAGCATAAATCGATTCAAAGACTCATCATCAACGATTAATATTCGCAAAGTAATAACTACCTAATTCATTTCGAACTTTTTATCAAAGCGAGAAATTTTTAAAATTTTGGCTACTTGAGGGCGGCAGTTGATAATTTTGAAGGTGCTGATTTTATCGACCATAGTCTTTTGCATATTCAATAACATACCCAGTGCAGAACTGTCCATGTACTCGGTGTTAGATAGGTCAACAGTAATTGTATTTACCTCATCGGGCGCTGATAAATAAGCGTCTCTAAACTCTTGCACTTTGTCAAAATCAAACCTTTCCTCCATAAAAATGATCAAATCTTTATTGCCGTTAACCAAGCAGGTATCCAAGCTCATTCTCACTCCATAAACTTTCTAGCGTTGAATTAACTATACTTTCTCATAAGGAAGTTAATTGGCAAATATTTTTAGTATGGCCGCTCAAAGTATAGTGCGTTTAGTATAAAGCGTTATTTCGTTTTCGTCGGATTAATACGAAGAACCCACAGATTTGGTTTTAATGGGCTCATTTTTTGTCTAAACTGACGCTATCTTTAGATTAAACTAGTGTAAATATGTCACAAAACAACCTGGTATACAGCACGGGCTTGGGTAGACTAAAGCCACAAGAAGAAACGCCTCACAAACCTAAAAACTCCGATGGAATAGTTAGAATACGTCGCGAGACCAAAGGCCGAAAAGGCAAAGGAATGACGACCATTGATGGAATAGATCTGCCAATGGATGAACTAAAAAGTTTATGTTCCGAACTCAAGAAAACCTGTGGAACAGGTGGTGCGGTTAAAAATGGCGTTATTGAAATTCAAGGCGATAACCGTGATAAAATTAAATTATTACTTGAGAAAAAAGGGTTAACTGTCAAGCTTGCCGGCGGTTAAGTTTTCTACTCCAATTCAGGATTTTTATGGACCACCTATCGTTAA
The DNA here is from genome assembly GCF_054782055.1 of Aliiglaciecola aliphaticivorans. Lineage (NCBI taxonomy): Bacteria > Pseudomonadati > Pseudomonadota > Gammaproteobacteria > Alteromonadales > Alteromonadaceae > Aliiglaciecola > Aliiglaciecola aliphaticivorans. Next base: position 271,566 of record NZ_BAAGTF010000019.1, on the reverse strand, counting down.
GCGATGTCAATATTCTTTTAATTGAGCCATCAGATACCCAACGAAAAATTATTTCGTCACTGCTGATTAAAGAAAATGTTGGCTCTGTAGATTCCGTTTCAACTCTAGTTGAAGCTAAAAGTGCGCTGCAATCCCACCGCAGTGACGTTGTTGTGAGCACCATGTATTTTGAAGATGGGACTGGCTTAGACTTAATAAAATACATTAAAAGCAACACTGAAACGGCTTCAATTCCGTTTATGTTAGTCAGCAGTGAAAACCACGTAGCCAAATTGGAAGAATTTAAGCAAGCTGGGGTGGCGGCTATTTTGCCTAAACCCTTTAAACCAATTCATTTGACCAGAGCACTAAACGCAACCTTAGACTTAATAAATACCGAAGAACTCGAACTCGAATACTATGATCTTAATAATGTGAGAGTGCTGTTGGTGGATGATAGTCGTTTAGCCAGAAACCATATTCGTAGAGTGTTGGAAGGGTCTGGGTTAACCGATATTAAAGAAGCTGAAAATGGCGCATCGGCATTAACCCTGTTAAAAGATAATGTTTTTGACTTGGTTGTCACCGATTATAATATGCCTGAAATGGACGGACGAGAGCTATCTGAGTACATTCGGTTTAACCCTGAAACATCCCACATCCCCATTATTATGGTGACCTCAGAAGCCACTAACAGTGCTCACATGGCAAATATTCAGCAAACTGGAGTTAACGCTCTGTGCGACAAGCCTTTTGAAGCTCAGGAAGTACGTAAAATTCTGGCTACCCTATTAGGCAATTAGTGATTAGCGAAGATGTACCACATTGCAATTAGCAATATCTAATATCAACTTGCGATTGACAAAATTAGGGTGAATCAATAAATTCAACGCATCACTATCTAATCCAGTGTAATAACTGATTAGTTATTGTTTTCTTACCCATTTGAGTAGCGCTCAATTAAGTCTCGTATTTAAAAACAAAGCGCTCAAAAAATTGGCTACATGAATTTGGCTCAATTGAGATTAAGTCATTCTGGTAGTCCAGTAGTCTTCTATAAAGCCTCCTTAGTTGGAGGCTTTATATTTATAGTAAAAATAAAGTGAATTGTATGTCGACCTCAGAGCTAACTAAATTACGAGAACTCATTACCGCCCTTGACTCCCAATTGCTGGAAATGTTGGCAAAACGCCAGCAGTATACAAACAGTGTTGCTGAAACCAAAATTCGCAACCAAATTCCCGTTCGAGATCATGTAAGAGAAGAAGAACTGTTAATTCGTTTGATTAAAAAAGGACAAGAGTATGGTCTTGATCCGCACTACGTTACGCAAATTTTTCATGTCATTATTGAAGACTCGGTGCTGAATCAACAAGCCCTTCTAGCCGAACGAGCTAACCCCGGCAGTCGTTTACCTTTAAGCCGTGTGGCATTTTTAGGGGATAAAGGTTCCTACAGCTACTTAGCTACTCAAAAATATTTTTCCAGAAGAGCAGGCGAATTATTAGAGATTGGCTGTTCGAGCTTTGCTGAAATTATTGAAAAGGTTGAATCTAATCAAGCAGATTACGCCGTTTTACCCATAGAAAATACGTCCTCTGGGAGTATCAACGAAGTATACGATTTGCTGCAACATACAAGTTTATCCATTGTTGGCGAGTTAACACACCCCATAAAACATTCAATGCTAGCCGCAACGGACACGGACATTAGTAAAATAAAAACTCTTTATGCACATCCTCAAGTATTTGCACAATGTAGTTATTTCTTAGCAGATTTAGGCAATATCGAAGTTAAACCCTGTGAAAGCACGTCTGCTGCGATGTTAATGGTTAACCAAATGAATAGTGAGTCTGTCGCAGCAATTGGCAGTGAAACCGGCGGCGCTCTATACGGCCTAACGGAAATCAAATCTAATCTTGCCAATCAACAAGAAAACCATAGCCGATTCATTGTGGTGGCCAGAAATGCAGTAAAAGTGCCTCTGCAAATCCCTGCCAAAACTACTTTAGTAATGTCAACGGTACAAAAGCCGGGAGCCTTGGTTGATGCGCTTCTGATCATTAAAAATAATCAAATCAATATGACAAAGCTGGAATCACGCCCCATCAATGGCAATCCATGGGAAGAGATGTTTTATATTGATGTTGAAGGCAATGTACAAGACGGTCCTATGCAAAAAGCCTTAGAGGAATTAGCTGCTACCACTCGTTATTTCAAAGTACTAGGGTGTTATCCTAACGAAGAAATTAACGCCACTAAGGTGGCTGCGGTCAATGCCCTAACCGCATAAACATTTAATCATATCCATACAAAAAGCCCCTAATTAGGGGCTTTGATGTATTTCGAGGCGTATTTCCTTGATTTGTATTAAGAATTTACATCCATAACTCTGTCATCGTCAGCTTTTAACAATAACTTTTTGCTACTGACCAAACACTGTTTAGCATATGGCCCAAACCAATGGCCAATGGTGAAGAACTGTTTTACAAATTCACCTTTATCGCCCTTCTCTAAAAGCGCTAAGGCATCATCAAATCGGTCTCGAAAACGTTTAAGCAAGCCGATACTTTCCGCATTTGTAAAAATGATATCTGCGTATAATTCTGGATCTTGCGCAAATAATCGGCCAACCATGCCAAGTTCCAATCGATAAATTGGCGAACTAAATGCAACTAACTGATTAAGATCAGGATCCTCTCCTGCCAGGTGGGCACCATACACGAAGCTACTAAAATGGCGCATTACCTGAATAAATGCCATGGCATCATCGTGCTCTTTGGCGGTACTTTCATGGACGATCGCCCCCCAAGTTTTAATCTGCTCAATAAGCCATTGGTAAACTTCAGGCTGCCTGCCATCACAAACCACTACCACTTGTTTCACTAGACTTTGAACATCTGGCCCAAACATGGGATGTAATCCAACCACAGGCCCTTGATGGCTTTCCATCATAGTGTTTAGAGGGTTGAGTTTTGTACTCGTCACATCAGCTAAAATCGCTTTTTTCGGCAATAAAGGTCCTAACTTGCGAATAATGGACTCAGTTAATTTAATCGGTACCGCCACCAAAACCAAATTGCTACCCGCTAAAATACTCTCTGCATTAGGCCAATCATGCTGCTCTAAAACAGTCACTGAATAGCCACTGCGAGTAAACATATCTACAAAAATTCTACCTAGCGCCCCTGCTCCCCCAACCACCACAATCTTTTTAACCTCTGGGCCTTTGCACAGATATTGATTATTTTGTGTCTGGTAAGACTCACGCATTATTCTGCGCAATAAGTCTTCAATTAAATTTGGGGGAACACCTTTGTCCTGCGCTTCATCTCTGCGTTTAGCAATCAGTTCAGCCTCTCGGCTAGGAACATAAATAGGCATACCAGTACGACTTTTAAATTCGCCAACTTGCGTGGTTAACTTGGCTCGTTGAGACAATATATCGACCAATTGACTATCCAATTTGTCAATTTTAACGCGCAGTTCATCAAGTGAAATCGGGGTATCTGGCATGCTAGTTTTACCTTAAGCGGAATCTTTAAATTTATTTAATCTCATTGGCAGTACTGTAATGAGCTTTTCTCTTGATTGATTAATCAAAGTTTCAGTATCTTCCCAACCAATACAGCCATCGGTAATGGAAATGCCATAGTCTAGCTCACTCGGTAGCTTTCCGTCACTTTTTTGATTACCTGCTTTTAAATGACTTTCCAGCATGATGCCAATAATTGACTGATTACCTTCTAAAATCTGATTTACCACGTTTTTTGCAACCAGTGGTTGACGACGATAATCTTTACTTGAATTAGCATGACTGCAATCAACCACTAACCCCGCATGTAAATTAGATTTTTGTAGTTCAATTTCGCATTCAGACACACATACAGAATCATAATTAGGTTGTTTTCCACCACGCAAGATGATGTGACCATCTGGATTACCCTGGGTTTTAATCACACTCACCTGACCTTGTTTGTTAATTCCCATGAAGCTATGACCAGAAGCAGCTGATTGTAAGGCGTTAATCGCAATATTTAGACTACCATCAGTACCGTTTTTAAAACCAACTGGCATAGATAGGCCACTGGCCATTTCCCTGTGTGTTTGAGATTCAGATGTTCTCGCTCCAATCGCCGACCAACTGAAAAGTTCTGCTAAATATTGGGGACTAATAGGATCTAACGCTTCTGTTGCCAGTGGGATCTCAAGTTCCGCCAACCAAATTAGAAGTTCTCGAGCTTTACGTAATCCAGCTTCAATATTAAATGTGCCATCTAATGCTGGATCATTGATCATACCTTTCCAACCGACTGTGGTTCTCGGCTTTTCAAAATACACGCGCATAACAATAAATAAGGTGTCTTTGCACGACTCGTGAAGCTCTTTAAGCTTAAGCGCATATTCTTTGGCTGACTCAATATCATGAATAGAACAAGGACCTGAAATCACCAGTAAACGATGATCTCTGCGGTGAATAATATCACTAATAATTGCACGGGAATCTTCAATTGCTTTGAGAGCCTTTTCACTTACAGGCAACTCTTTTGCTAATTGCTCAGGTGTGACCAACACATCTTCAGCACTCACGTGTACATTGTTTACTAAATCTTTATGCATAACTATCTTTGATTACCTACATCTAAAAACGCTAAATTTTAACCGCAAAACCAATGTAAACTTTTAAATACACTTATAAATACATCAATTTCCGAAACAGGCTTGACTTTTTACCAGCGTTTAATTGCGAGTGCAACCTGATTTTACCAAAACCAGTAAATTCGCTCGTTTGCTGTACGAAAACAGTGAAATTGACAGTATAAAAAGCAGTAAGCTGTATTAAGGTGAGTTAGTTGTCGTAAACGTTTATCTGCGCAATTCTACTGAATTAACTGTTATTCACAGTTTTCAATCTAAGGTTTAGCACGTTAATTTGACTAAACCAGCAATGTTAAATCTATTGCAAACCTCGATTTTTGGTGTTTGATAGTTTACCTTTGATACTGGTTTATTCGATTTGCCAAGGAATAAAATTCATTCTCTCCTGAATTAAAAGGATTTTTAAATGGCTAGATTACAATTGTTTAGCAATAAGCTGATATCAATTGGTTATCAAGGAAGGTAGAAGTGATAAGCAATTTATTACTATTCGGTGGTTTGTGCCTAATTGCGGTTGCTGTTTCAGCTGCCTTGGCTTTCCCTTGGTTACGTAATCTGAGGTTAGCGAAAAGCCTCGCGTTATATTCATTACACTCAGCAAATTTAATTATCTTACTAAATAAAAATGGCAAGATTGATTTTATCAACTCATCTGCCCTCCAATTCTTACAAGAAAATGGATTATCAGGCGATGATGGTCAAGCTTTGTTGCCAGAAAACTTACACTTTCAGCAACAAAGTGCCCTAGCAGAAAAACCACATCATCAACACTTTGAAGTAGAAATACAGCAGCATAATTTTGCCTGTGAACTTATATGGCATGCCGAAAATAAACTATGGACCTTAAGTTTAGTTGATATTTCGAAATACAAATTGAACCAACAAAAACATCGCTCACACATCCAGGTAAATCCGGATACAGGGTTCGATAACCATTACGCGTTCAAGGAAATTATTGAACAAATGGTGAATGAAAAATTAAACTTTATTGTAGGCCAATTGGAAATTCGCTCTTATTCAAAACTATTAGCCGATGATGATATTGAAACCAACCGTCGAGTATTGAAGCAGCTTGCGAGCTTATTAAAACAAACTTGTTTAAAGACGGGTCTAAACATACGTTTATTTCAATTGAGTGAGAAAAGATTTGGCATAATTTTAGCTGATAATAATCGTCATCATACAGTTGAAAATTTAGTGACAACAATCAATACTCAGGTCGACAAAACGCAGTTTTCTGGTCAACATTCACTGCAGCTTGATTATGGTTTTACGCACTTCCCATCAGATGGAAGCAGTGCTGAGGATATTATTCGCAATACACGTATTGCGTTAGAAAATTCCGCCAGTCAAGAATTTAGCGATTATATGATGTTTAATAATGAGCTAGGACAATCTGTAAATCGTCAAAATACCCTCCAAGACGCTATGCGCACAGCCCTAACAAGTAATCACTTTCAATTGTTTTTTCAGCCTCAATACTCACTTAAAGACAAAAAAGTAATTGGCGCTGAAGTCCTTATTCGTTGGCAATTTGAAGAACAATGGATTTCCCCTTCAGAATTTATTCCGTTAGCAGAACATTCAGGATTAATTTTACCCTTAGGTGATTGGATCTTAGCCAGCGTGTGTCATAAGGCCAAACATATGCTGACAGAAGGATATGAGGATATCGTTATTGCAGTGAATATTTCACCGAAACAATTTTCAGCACCTAATTTCGTAAAAATGGTTCAACACGCATTATTAGCCAGTGGATTGCCAGCCAAAAACCTTGAACTAGAAATAACCGAAGGCGTTCTTTTTAATATTGACACAGAGGCCATCAGCACATTGAATTTACTCAATGAAATGGGAATTAAACTCGCCATTGATGATTTTGGGACGGGTTATTCAAGTTTAAGTTATTTACAAGCTTTCCCAGTAAGCAAACTCAAAATAGATCAATCCTTTGTTCGTAACATGCATCTTAATAAAGCAGACAAATCAATTGTAAAAAGTGTAATAGAATTAGGCAATGAATTAGGGGTAACACTAATTGCTGAAGGTGTAGAGCAAAACGAACAGGTTGAATTGCTAACCCAAATGGGGTGTGACGAAATACAGGGATATTGGTTAAGTAAACCTTTAGATGAAAGTTATTTTAGTCATTTTCTGCATGCTAACCATTGTGTTTCTTAATTGACTGAGCTTGTGTAAAACCGGTTAAAATAGTGTTAATTACACATAGAAGTTTATTAAAAAAGACCTTTTTCTAATTTTAATGACTATTTAAACACACAAGTGGTTGACTCTTGCATTAAGCATAGTATTTTTAGGGTTAATAAACATCCCAAATAGAAAATCGTTATTTTGAAACTATCAACGTTACAAATTTCCCTGTTTTGTTCCTTAATTTTCCTTGGCATTAGTCCTTCAGCCATATCAAAAGATAATGAAAAACTGCAATTTTCTGGTTTTGCGCGAGTGGTTTTAGGGTACTTTGATGACGAAAACGCTGAATATGTAGGTTACGACAATAGTTTGAGTGTTGATAAACAATCTTTGCTGGGTATTCAAGGAGATTATTTATTTAGTGATGAACTTTCCTTTACCGGACAAGTTGTCGGCTTCACAGACGAACAGCGTAATTCAGGTTTAGAATGGTTGTATGTCACTTATGCGCCAAGTAATGCATGGCAGGTTAAACTTGGCAGGCAGCGAATTCCTTTTTTTAATTACAGTTAATTACAGTGACAGTCTTGATGTAGGCTTTGCATATCCTTGGCTGACCTTACCGCAACAATTTTATGACACAGCTTTCTTTTCCACCTTTGATGGAGTGTTAGCGAATTATGAGTTTGCATTTGGTGACTGGCTAATTAGCTATGAAGGTTATTGGGGCCGATTTGACGACAAGATTTATTTAAATAGCCAAGAAATAAACACCAAAGTCATAGGTCTTTTTGGGCTTAATGCCAGTATCTATTATGATAATTTGACGGTTCGTGCATCTTTTAATCAAGGTGATACAAACATTGAGCAAACAGAAGCCGCTGAATTCAGCCAACTATTGCGCCAACTAGGATTTGAAAATAATGCTGACTGGTTAAACGCCAGTGGCGTCATTCAGCTTTATCATTTTAGCGCCAATTACGAGAACGTGGATTATTTTGTGCGCAGTGAATTCTCTAAGTTCAATGGAAAAAGTGGTTTAGTCGCAGATATAGAAAGTTTTTACATCTCTGCAGGTTACAACTTCTACCCTTACACGGTCTACCTATCTTATAGCAAGAAAAACCTTCATTTTGACCACCCAGAAAATGAGATTCCATTTGGCGTCTCTACACAACTGGATACCCTTGCAGCTACTTACCTTGGTGTTTTAGCCGCTTTTCCTGACGACAAAGCAGCAGGCACTAAATTAGGAGTGCGCTGGGACTACTTAGCAAACTTAGCGTTTAAAGCTGAAATGACTTTTGTAGAAGCTAAAGAGAAAATTAGTAACGATTATGCAGTTAAAGATTTAGGTGGTTTTGATGGTCACGGAGTCTTATATCAACTGGGGGTAGAGTGGGTATTCTAATGAAAATTAGCTTTATTCTGTTATCCATAATGTTGCTCAATAGTACGCAAATGGCCTCTGCTGAACATATTATTATTGTCGCCAACACACAGGATAAATCCATTGAACTCAATCGACAACAAATTAGAAATTTGTTTATGGGAGGGGCTGTTCCTTACCAGTTACATGCCATCGCGTTAGCCCCTGAGAATAAGAGTCGACTGTTGTTTAACAACAAAGTGATTGGTCTGACAGAGTCTCGAATCCAATCATATTGGGCTCAGATGCGCTTTACAGGACGCAAAAAAGAACCTAAACAAGTCAATTCAGAAAGCGAACTACTCGAATACCTTTTAAATAACGAAGGCTCTTTGGGATATTGCAGTTCCGATATGGAAATCCCCAGCGAGTTAACTGTGTTGTTGACGGTTGATTAGCGGTTAATTAACGGCACAAGACCCTGCAACCTTCCCTAGTCTGATTTGTAGCTGTTGCATTAATCTCGATAAGCACAAATACGCATTATGCGCAAAGATAGCAAGAAACAGTCTCAGAGGCTCCTAGAGAGCCTCTATGTTAGAGATTGATAAAAAGGTTTATAGCGAGTATGAAATGCGTTTTCTTTTATACGATTGTTCTTTTTCGCTATTTCTTTTTAAAAAATGGCGCAACGGCTTGTTTGAATTCCTCTGATGCCAGTTGATTCACAAACTCAATATTTTCTTTAGTCATTTGATTGTTTATTTCTTCTCTTTGCGGATCGCGGATCAGTGCTTTACTTTTCATCATGGCTTTAACGGGTAAGCGCGCAATATGTTGACTAACCTCAGCGGCAAGGGTCTGTAGATTATCGTCAGTCGTCACTCGTGACACTAAACCATAACTCAATGCTTCTTCACTATTAAGTGTACGACCAGCAAGGAGAATGTCGTTAGCAATAGCATGACCTACGATATTTGGAAGTAAAATGGATGATCCTGCTTCAGGTACTAAACCCAATTTAGTAAAAGGAGCTGTAAAGGTAGCGCTTTGTGACGCCAACACAATATCACAATGCAATAGCATCGTTAGCCCTACCCCTATGGCCTGGCCATTTACCGCAGCAATCAATGGTTTATTCATCTTCGGCAGGGCTCTTAGAAATAACTGTACTGGTGACGCATCAGTCATTGTCTGCTGTAAGAAATCTTTCAAATCGTTTCCGGCAGTAAAGGTATCACCTTCAGCACGTATCAAAACACAATGTATTTCATCATCGGTTAAGCTTCGCTCTAACCCATTGGCCAACTCGGTATACATTTGCTGATTGATGGCGTTTTTTTGGGCTGGACGATTAAACGTTAAGGTTAAAACATTATTCTCTAGTGTAGTGATAATTTCTTGCATATAGGCCTCTCTCGTTAACTTTTTAACGAATGTTTAGTTTCTAGGGTTTATTGTTATTCTGGTCAGTCAATCACAATAGCCGGTACACCCGTTACAGTGGTATTTTCTGCCACATCTTTAGTGACAACAGCGCCCGCGCCAATAATGGCATTTTTGCCTATGTTTATCCCTGGTAAAATTTTAGCGCCCATACCTATCCATGCACCATCTCCAATACTAATCGGATGGGCGGTTTCCAGGCCTTTTTTACGTTTTTGTGGATCCTTAGGATGGCTGGCAGTTGAAATAAGCACCCCGGGAGCGAGCAGCACATCATCGCCAATGGTAACGGGAGCAGCGTCTAAAATGACAACGCCATGATTGGCATAAAAATTTTTTCCCAGATGAATATTGAAGCCGTAATCACAATAAAAGTGTGGTTCAATCCAAAAGTTGTGGCAATCACCAAATAACCCTTTGAGTAACTTCATACCTTGCCTAAAGTCTTTTGGTGCTAACTGGTTAAACAAGTGGCATTGTGTTTTGGCATGCATTCGCTGAGCTTGCATTTCTTTGTTGCTAGGAAAGTATTCCAGACCAGCAGTTAGCTTTTGTTTTTCACTCAAATCGTTCATTTCAGGCGATTCCCTTTATCATGACAAGCACTCTATATGATGACACTGTTTTTTTCGAATCATTGGCAATGATAACCAAATATAAATAATCTACCGTTGGTATTTAGTTATCATTTGCGGGGTCGGCGCTTAGTTTCTTACCTTGGTTAAGGAATGTTTGCCAAAGTTTTTCGTAACCTTCAAGCCGAAGATGGAAGGATGATTGATTATGTCGTTGCCAATCTTGGGCGGAATAAAAAGGTCCTTTGCCACACAGATTACAATGGTTAGGTTGGTGTTTGCTACTAGGGCGTAAATTCAGCTCAGAATAATCAGATTTATGATCCCCCCAAACATAGGTTTTACTTTCAGTAGATTTAAGTATTTTATCCCGGTCAACATTACGTAGTTGATAACTGGGAAAGCCGGATTGCTTGAAGGTTACCCAGCCTTGAAACTCTATTTTTTGCGGTTGTGGATTTAAGTTCTCAATATTCCAATGGGAGTAAGGTTTGACGTCTTTAGAGGTGACATAAGCTAACTGCTTGCCGTTTGGATCGAGAAAATAATCAAAACTATGCTTCAAAAAATGCCAGATAAGCAATCTATTTAGGGTATTTTTATGTAATTGCCCTTTAGATTCAAACTCGGCTTTATTGCTGAACGCTGGGATTAAAGGGAATTGGAATATAACAACATCAAAGACTTTCGATAAACTTGCTGGAAAACTGCTTATATCACCAATATCCAAGTTATAAACAATCTTCACCCCACGGGCAGATAAATTCGCTATTTCATTTTTATGATATTTGCTAATTAACCTTTGCCTGTCGTCTAAAACAGACGCATTCACATTTTTAATCGCTAAATCCTTGAAAATAGACCAGGAAAAAGACAAATCACCATCGCCAACGGTCAACACTCGCCAATCTTCGTGTAAATACATTTTTAGTGTTAAAGGTTCCAGTGTTATAACATCAATTTACCTAGACCCCAGATACAAAAACGGTTTCAAAAGAAACCGTTTTGAGATCTGTACAGAAAGATAAAAGCGCACATCTTCGTACTTAATAAGATGCCGGTATTATTGCACAGGTATAATCCGCAATTCCACTCGACGATTCTGCTGACGACCGCTTGCGGTATCGTTACTGCTAATGGGTTGTGACTCACCAAATCCCAACGTCTGCAAACGGCTGGTAGCCACTCCATTTGACTCTAAATAAGCAGCCACACTATTTGCTCTTTGTATCGATAATTGTTGGTTGTAGGCTGCATCACCAACAGAATCAGTATGCCCCTCAACGCTCAAGCGAGTCTTTTCATAACGATTGATGACTTTAGCCACATCATTCAGTACCGGATAAAAATTGGTAACGATTGAAGCCTTTCCTGTTTCAAAGGTGATATTACCGGGAATAGCTAAGCGAATGCTGTCGCCTTCTCGATACACTTCAACACCACTTTGCGCCAACTCATCTCGGAACTCTTCTTCTTGATTATCCATGTAGTTACCAATAGCGCCTCCAGCTAAAGCGCCTAGAGCAGCCCCCCAAACATAGCGACTCTTGTCATTGTCGCCTGTGCCTTTTCCAGCCAGCGCTCCCAACACAGCGCCTATTCCAGCTCCTTTTTGCGCATTATTGGCATTAGAAGCACAGCCACTGATAATCAAAGTTGACAGGGTTATTGCTAAAAGTGTTTTTTTCATTCTTTTCTCCGTTAGTGAAAATACAGCAGAACTTTTCAACTTGTTTGCCTTTTTTGCAATCAAATCATTGGTTTTGGTATTAGGGATTGCAGAAACTATACCAATACGTTACTCACTGTGGACTTAACTTAAATATTGATGCAAATCTGATAATTACAAGAGTAACAGGCAAAAACTGAAGGTTAACTGAACAGGTATTTATGACCTACTAGGTATTTTTTACAAAGTAAGTTGAAAATATGAAATTAAGCCTACAAATCCTCATTCATCAACTATTCATAAACTTCATAATTTTTCTTAGGGCATAAAAAAACCCGCTTTCGCGGGTTTTCACAAGTTAACAATAACGCATTAATTAAAATCTTAGTTAAGCTTTTCTCTGATACGTGCAGATTTACCTGAACGCTCACGAAGATAATAAAGCTTAGCTCGACGTACCGCACCACGACGTTTAACTTCAATAGAAGAAACTGCAGGGCTGTGTGTTTGAAAAACACGTTCAACGCCTTCGCCGTTAGAGATCTTACGTACAGTGAATGCAGAGTGTAGGCCACGGTTACGCTTAGCGATTACAACGCCTTCGTAAGCCTGAAGACGCTCTTTGTCGCCTTCTTTAACTCGTACTTTAACAACAACTGTGTCACCCGGCCCGAAGGACGGAAGATCAGTTTTTAACTGTTCTTGTTCAATTTTCTTGATGATATCTTGATTGATTTTGCTCATCATATCCTCTCATCCTAGATTAACTGTCATCTTGCTGCGAAAACGATTTTTGGAATGCTTCCAATAAACGTTCTTGCTCCTCAGTCAGAGCTAGGTCATTTAACAATTCAGGGCGTCGTAGCCAGGTTCTCCCTAGCGACTGTTGTAACCGCCACTGCCTGATTTTTTGATGATTTCCACTTAATAACACTTCAGGAACATTACGACCATCTAAGCTCTCTGGACGGGTATAATGAGGACAATCCAATAAACCATCAGTAAACGAATCTTGTTCTGCTGATTGTTCATGTCCCAACACACCTGGCACAAATCGCGATATCGCATCCATTAGCACCATCGCCGGAAGTTCTCCACCGCTTAACACATAATCACCAATCGACCATTCTTCGTCGACTTGTGACTGTATGACTCGCTCATCGATACCTTCATAACGACCGGCGACAAATATCAGGCTGTCATTTTCAGACAATGCCTTCACACCGGCTTGGTCTAACTTCTTTCCCTGAGGTGAAAGGTAAATCACCTTAGTTGGTTTACCCGCTGCTTTCTTGGCAGCGTGTATTGCGTCTGTTAATGGCTGAACCATCATCAACATCCCAGGACCACCGCCATAAGGGCGGTCATCAACAGTACGATGCTTGTCGTGGGTAAAATCCCTTGGATTAAAGAAATCTACTCTCAACAATCGGTTTTTCACCGCTCGCCCTGTTACTCCCTGCTGAGTAAAGCTGCTAAACATTTCTGGAAACAGACTCACCACACCAAACCAACGAAGTTCGCAAGAGTTAGCCCCTTGCTCTGTCATTAGTGGGTTCATTTAAAACCCGGGATCCCAATCAACCTTGATTGTTCTAGCCTGCATATCAACCGTTTTAATAACCTGCTCTCGCAAGAATGGCAACATGCGTTCTTTTTGACCGAAAGCATCATTTGAATTGGCTTTCACTAACATCACATCGTTAGCACCCGTTTCAAACAGTTCTTTCACTACACCCAAATCGTAACCATTTTCGGTTATAACTTGCATGCCGACTAGGTCTCGCCAGTAATAGTCATCATCGGCCAGTTCAGGTAGCTGTTCAGCTTTAATGGAAATCTCTAGATTTTTGATACTTTCAGCATCATCACGAGATTCCACCCCAACCAGTTTCGCGACAACGCCTTTATTGTGCGTTCGCCAGAGGTCAACGATATATTCTTTTTTACCATCGCCCAAAAGCCATGGTGAATACTCAAATACACCTTGTGTTTCGTCAGTATAGGTAGTGATTTTAACCCAACCTTTCACACCATAAGGTGCACCGATTTTGCCAATCACTATTGTGTCAGACGCTAGACTCATCTATACCTCAATTTCTGTAGTGCTTACGCAGCTACGACTTTTGCATCTTTTACCAAGCGAGCAACGCGCTCAGACAAGGTTGCACCATGTCCTACCCAATGCTCAACACGCTCAAGATCTAAACGCAAACGCTCTGCTCGACCTTGTGCAGTTGGGTTGAAAAAGCCAATGTTCTCAATGAACTTGCCGTTACGTGCACGACGACTGTCTGCAACCACTACTTGATAAAATGGACGCTTTTTAGCGCCACCACGCTGTAAACGAATAGTAACCATATAAATGCCTCAAACTCGTAATAGCGTTACTGTTAACTTGTTTGCCCTGCTCTTCGATATCAAAGACACCGAAAATCAAGGCCGCCGAATTATACTGATATGGCCTAGGAATGCAACTAAGAATAGCTTGGAATTGCTAATAATTAAGTAATTATCAGTAAATTGCACGATTAACCACCCCAATGTAAGGTACGCAATGGCAACTTTAACCACGTTCCTTCTTTTCAGCCCTTGCCACAACTCCATTTCACTTGCTCAATAAATAATCAACTAAATCAAAAATTACCGTGAAAGAGGAAAAAATGCAATCAACTAAAGGGAAATTCAAAAAGTTAGGAATTTAACGATACAGCTTTATTGTAATCAGGTGGGTTATTTCGACATTTTTGCGATGAATATATTCGAGGTTAGGTGTTTTAGATATTAAATGGCGGGGAAAGTGAGAGCTGAAGGTACATCTCCAGCTCAACATCTTAAACTGTTTTAACGCTTAGGTGGAAACATTCCTCCCATGCCACCTGGACCAGGGCCACCCATTCCGCCACCTGGAGGCATCATACCTTTCATGTTTCGCATCATTTTTTTCATGCCACCACCGGACATTTTTTTCATCATTTTTTGCATTTGGGTAAACTGTTTTAGCAAGCGATTGACGTCTTGAATCTGCGTTCCCGAGCCAGCAGCTATACGCCGTTTTCGCGAACCTTTAATAATATCTGGACGCTGACGTTCACCCGGCGTCATAGAATTAATAATGGCTTCCATTTGGGTAAACTGTTTGTCATTGGCCTTTTCTTTCATTTGCGCCGTCATGTTGCCCATGCCAGGCAATTTATCCATCATGCCCATCATGCCGCCCATGTTGCGCATTTGCTCTAACTGCTCTTTAAAATCTTGCAGATCGAAGCCTTTGCCTTTTTGCACCTTTTTAGCCAGTTTTTGCGCTTTGTCTTTATCAACCTTGCGCTCAACTTCTTCAATCAGGCTCAGTACGTCTCCCATGCCTAAGATGCGAGAAGCAATACGCTCAGGATGGAAAGGTTCTAAGGCATCGAGTTTTTCACCCATACCAATAAACTTAATCGGTTTACCGGTAATATGACGGACTGATAACGCGGCACCACCTCTAGCGTCACCATCTGCTTTGGTTAAGATCACCCCCGTTAACGGAAGCGCTTCATTAAAGGCTTTCGCGGTGTTAGCTGCATCCTGACCGGTCATGGCGTCTACCACAAACAAGGTTTCAATTGGCTTAACCGCTGCATGGAGATCTTTGATTTCTCCCATCATTTCATTATCTACGTGCAAACGACCCGCAGTATCCACAATTAGCACATCGAAAAATTGCTTTTTCGCATGATCGATTGCGCCGTTAGCAATATCAATGGGACGTTGTAGAGTACTAGAAGGGAAAAAGCCAACATCTAAATCTTCAGCAAGTGTTTGAAGTTGTTTAATAGCCGCGGGACGGTAAACATCGGCACTGACCACCAATACTTTTTTCTTTTCACGCTCTTTTAAATACTTTGCAAGCTTACCAACACTGGTGGTTTTACCCGCACCTTGTAAGCCTGCCATCAAAATAACCGCTGGAGGCTGAGCCGCTAAATTGAGGCTTTCATTAGCCGCGCCCATAACTGATTCAAGTTCAGATTGAACAATTTTGATGAAAACTTGGCCAGGTTTTAGGCTTTTAGTGACCTCAGTGCCCACAGCTCGCTCTTTAACCTGTGCAACAAAATCACGCACCACGGGCAATGCAACATCCGCTTCCAGCAATGCCATTCTGACTTCACGTAGAGTGTCTTTGATATTATCTTCGGTTAATCGGCCTTTACCGCTAATATCTCTTAGGGTTTTACCTAAACGTTCTGTGAGGTTCTCAAACATAATTCTATTGTTTCCTATTTCTGATAATTAGGATTATACCTAATGTATTTGAAGATAAGAACCTTACTATTAAGAAGATTTATTTGGGCTGGTTTAATATATACGGTAAACTTAATCAGTTTTCTCACTCTAACTGTTTGAATTACGACTACTTACCATAGGGCTTTTAAAAGTGTTAATAGAAATTGTCTGCATCGTTTTTTATCTGTTTGCCGCAGGCTGGGTAACCTCACGTTTATTTCACCACCAAGGTCCGAACCCTAAACTTATGTTAATACCGGCTTTTCTAGCCTTAACAACTCACCTTTATTTATTGATAGAGGCTCTCAATCAAGCGCCTGGTGCGAATATGAGTATGCTCAATGTAGCCTCATTGATTGCATGGTTGGTTACGGTCACAATGACAATTGCATCTTTTGCACTGGCAACCGCCATTTTAATGCCAGTTGTTTTTGGGTTTTCCGCACTTATCGTGCTCCTTGGTGCGTTAATTCCAGAAGTACATATCATGCAAATTCAACTGCAACCCGATTTGGTGATACACATCACTTTGGCGTTGCTTGCCTATGGTTGTTTAATTATTGCCGTGTTGTACGCGTTGCAATTGGCTTATATTAATGAACGCTTAAAACAGAAAAAAACATCGCTATTGCATTCGTCCTTACCGCCACTGATGACCGTTGAGACCATATTTTTTAAATTATTATTAGCTGGCACCCTACTTTTGACCTTATCATTGATCAGCGGCTTCCTTTTTCTCGATAATATGTGGGCCAATGAGCAAGCTCATAAAACCGTGTTATCGGTTATCGCATGGTTAATATTTTCCGCTACCACCATTGGCCATCATCAATGGGGATGGCGGGGCAAACCGGTAATATCTGCAACCCTAGTTGGGGCATTTTTGCTAACATTGGCTTATTTTGGTAGTCGATTTGTGAAAGAAGTGATTTTAAAGGCGTAAAGTAATTACATATTCAGCTTGAATCCTGATGAAGATAAAC
The DNA here is from genome assembly GCF_054782055.1 of Aliiglaciecola aliphaticivorans. Lineage (NCBI taxonomy): Bacteria > Pseudomonadati > Pseudomonadota > Gammaproteobacteria > Alteromonadales > Alteromonadaceae > Aliiglaciecola > Aliiglaciecola aliphaticivorans. The sequence goes on along the minus strand of NZ_BAAGTF010000019.1, from coordinate 254,460 downwards.
ATACATTCATACCTGACCCATAATATAGGAACTATTTAGTTGGACGACATCTCGACGAGTACGTTAATTACGCTGCTCGGCATTCTGATATTTCTTTCTGCATATTTTTCTAGCTCTGAAACAGGAATGATGTCGATTAATCGATATCGACTAAAGCATCTTGAAAATGAAGGTCACAAAGGAGCCCTGCGTGTTACTAAACTACTCGCGCGCCCTGACAGACTAATAGGATTAATCCTGATAGGGAATAACCTGGTCAATATTGCGGCTGCCTCTGTGGCGACAATATTGTGCTTGCGATTATTCGGTGATGTTTGGGGATTAGCTATCGCAAACTTCGGTTTAACCTTTGTCATCCTTATTTTTGCTGAAGTGACTCCGAAAACGGTGGCCGCACTGTATCCTGAAAAAATCGCCTTCCCCAGCTCCATTATTTTGCTGCCACTGATGTTCCTGTTGTATCCCTTGGTTTATTTAATAAATGGCATTTGTAATGGATTATTATTGTTGTTACGCGTGAATCCGGTGAATAACGATGGTAAAAACCTAAGTCGTGAAGAGTTACGCACTGTGGTGCACGAAGCTGGCGCGCTCATTCCTCAAAAGCACCAAGAAATGCTGGTTGGTATTTTGGACTTAGAAAAGGTTACTGCGGAAGATATTATGATCCCCCGCAGTGAAATCGTTTCCATTGATATCAATGACGAATGGAAAGATATACAGCGCCAACTGGTTAACGCCCAACACACTCGCGTGCTGTTATACAGAGACAGCATCGACGATGCAGTTGGTTTTGTTCACATGCGTGATGCACTGCGCCTTTTGTCTAAAGACCAGTTTACCAAGGCCAGTTTATTACGTGCTGTGCGAGAAATTTATTTCACCCCTGAGTCAACGCCTTTACACACTTTGATGTACCAATTTCAAGCGGCTAAGGAGCGAATTGGATTAGTTGTTGATGAATATGGCGACATTCAAGGGTTAGTGACATTAGAAGATATCTTGGAAGAAATCATTGGTGATTTCACTACCAGTATAGTGCCTGACCATTCCAAAGAAGCGAATATTCAACAAGATGGCAGTGTGTTGGTTGACGGTAGCGCTAACTTAAGAGAATTGAACAAAGAAATGGATTGGCACTTTCCCACAGAAGGTCCTAAAACCTTAAATGGATTGATTTTGGAACATTTAGAAGATATTCCAGATGCCAATATCAGCGTGCGGATTTATGGTTATCCGTTAGAAATTATTGAAATTAAAGATAACATGGTCAAAACCGTCAGAGTACTGCCAGCTTATTACAGTATTCCCCCGGAAGACGAAACAACCTAGGGATACCATTTATAAAATGAATAAGAGGCTGGTAGTCTGCTTAGTAGGTTAGACATAACGAAACCGATGCAACGTTTAAGATTGCTTTTGTGAACGTTTGAGCAAGATTGCCTGTTTCATTTTTTCTACGTTTTCGTTGAGGTTTGCCAGACGCACGTAAATACTTTCCAACTCATCATCATGAGTTAGTTGCGATTGTTCCACGTGCTGTTGTAAAGCCTGCTGTAAGTAAGCAGGTAAACTTTTACTAGACATAGGCCTCCCCTCAGGTTTTTATCGGAATAAAAAACAAAAACTGTAGGAATTTACACCAGAAATAAGCCGCAAACTATTCAGGGGTAAAAGTTTTCACAATGCGTCCCTTCGACTCTTCCAGATCATAATCAATACACACAATTGTACCGGTAGAAAACAATCTCAATTCTTCTATTTCGCACATTTCGTCTACCAAATAACTCACAAATGGCATATGACTAACTAATAATAATCCAGTCACATTTTGCTGCTCTTGGGCAAAATGGTCGATTGAATAATGCAATGCTTGGCAATTACCACTGGGCACTAAATCTGAATTAGAACGAATATCGGCAATCTTGGTGGCTAAGTTTACCTGCTGAAATGTCTGTTGAGCTCGCAGAAATGGACTCACCATAGCGTGACTGAGTGATATGTTAGCGTTGTTTGCAAACAATTTTAGCCAGTCTCCACTTTTTTGAGCCTGAGATATACCATAATCATTTAAAGGTCTTAATTGATCATTTTGTAAAGATGGCTCGGCTTCACCATGACGCATCACAAAAATGTACATAATTGGTCCATATACGAAGTCTTCCAACACAAACTAATGTGCAGATTATTGCTAAAAAATATATTGCCTGAATTCAATTTCATATAGTAGAGCCGAAAGACAAGAAAAACGACCTGTTTTAGCGGTTTATTTTGGAAATTAGATAATTTCACTTTTTATGGTAAGTTAACTTCGCAAACATGAGGTTTCTATTCAGATTTTATAATCTACCCACTATCAGTAAATAACTTCACTTTGCTTATGCTATGAATTTTTGCAGTTGACTATTTTTAGTAAACAAATTCTTTCAGTTTATTTAAAAAAATTTTTAATCAGTTATGCTTGTATCAAACTTCAAAGAAGGTGATTGAGTTGCTGCTAAGTACAAACGACAAGAGAACTTATTTACATGTCACCCTTGCTAATGGCTTGCGAGTATTATTGGTGAACGATACTGCATGTCGAAAATCCGCAGCTGCAGCCTGCATTCAAGGGGGTCACTTTGATGATCCTAAGCATATTCCCGGTTTAGCCCACTTACTTGAACATATGCTTTTTAACGGCAGTGAAACTTATCCAGAGGCCGACAATTTGGATAAGTACCTTTCTCCACATAGTGGCAGTGCAAACGCGTGGACAGGCACAGAATTTTCAAACTACCACTTTGATGTGACGCATTCTCACTTTCTTGAAGGCCTACAACGATTTGCCGACATGCTGTTTAAACCTTTGTTTACTCAAGCCGCCATCGAAAAAGAGATTGCTGCCATAGAGGCAGAATTTCAATTAAAAATACACGATGATTTACGGCGTTTATATCAAGTACATAAAGAAACCTGCAACCCAGATCATCCCTTCAGTAAATTTTCCGTTGGTAACCAAGATACATTTTCTGCACATTCTTTAGCAAGCATACAAACTGCATTGATTAAAATGCATGAGAAACACTATATTCCTAATAACATGACCTTATGCATAGTCAGTGAAATGTCGTTAGAAGTGCAAAAAAAGTGTGTTGAACAGACGTTTTCCCTGTTCGATTCTGGCCAAGATTTTCAACGCCCCACGCTGCCACCGTTGTACTTACCTGAACAGTTAGGTGTGAAAATCAATATTAAACCTATCAAGGATGCCCGCCGATTAATCGTCAGTTTTGCCCTACCCGATATGCAACATTACAACGCATCCAAACCATTGGAGTTTATTAGCCATTTATTAGGTGATGAAGGCAACGGCAGCCTGCTGAATCATTATAAACGACTAAATTGGGCGATGAATTTGAGTGCTGGGGGTGGGATCAATGGTAATGGTTTCAAAGATTTTAATGTCAACTTACAACTGACTAAATGTGGTGAAGACAATATTTCAGGGATTTTGAATAGCTTGTTTTACTATATCAACTTAATTGCAGAACAAGGTCTTGAAACCTGGCGTGTTAAAGAGAAAGCTATTTTAGGAAAATTAGCCTTTGAACATATTGAAAATGCGAAACCCTTAGATGAGGCAATGCAATTTTCCAATTTAATGTTTCACTACCAGGATACGGATATATTATCCGGAGATTACCTCATTACTGATTACAGCTTTCATCCCATAAAGACGTGTTTAAGCTTTATGAGTCCACGAAACATGCGCTTAAAAATAATCAGTAAAGACCTACACACAGATAAAGTAGCGAGTTGGTATGAAACCCCATATGCAATTGAGCCTATTGAACAAGATTTATTAACCGCATTATCATCTCCTAGGGCTGTAGAAGACCTTCATTTACCTTCTCCTAATCCATATATTACGGAGTCTTGTACTTTAGTAACGACCAATGAAAAATATCTTTTGCCAAGCAAAATTTTACACAATGAAAACCTGCAGGTTTGGTTTGCGCAAGATTCACAATTTAGTCAGCCTAAAGGTGATTGCTTTATTTCATTCGATTGCGAGGCGGTTACTCAAGGGATTAAAGTGTCTGCATATAAGCGACTGTGGGTAGCCCTAATGGTTGAGCATTTAAATGATCAATTCTATCACGCAGGGGTTGCAGGTTTGCATTACCACCTATATGCACACCAAGGTGGCTTCTCCATTCATACAAATGGTTATTCCCATAACCAACTTGAATTAAGTTTAAATATTTTAAACCAAATAATGGAAAATGTTGATCTACAACCCTTATTCGAACAGGTCAAACAAAAGCAACTTAAAAATCTACAAAACTCACTACTAAACAAACCTATTAACCGACTTTTTGCAAGACTATCTGGCTTGATACAGCGTTTTACATACGCCCCTTTAGAGTTGTTACCAATCGTTGAAAATGCCACTCTAGAAGACATTTATTGGCTAAAATCCCAACTGTTTAAACAGTATTCCGTGGAAGCCTTTGTATTCGGAAACTGGACGTTAGCGCAATCCAAGCAGTTTGCTAGCAGATTAGATAACCTACCGAAGCCCACACTCCCTTTAACCCAAATTAAAAGAGAAGTGGTGGATTTGAAAAATGTGATCCATTATGAAAACCAGGTATCTAGTCAACATCCAGATTCGGCAGTTGTGCTATATTTACAAACGCCTTCGGCAGATACAAAAGATGTGGCATTAACAATCTTAGTGGAACAGTTGCTGGCGTCTCCTTTCTTCCACGAAATCCGTAATGAAAAACAACTAGGCTATTTAGTAGGAAGTGGTTATTTACCCCTCAATCAACACCCGGGAATGGTGTTTTATGCGCAATCGCCAAACTACAGTGCGAATCACATATTAGCTGAAATTAAAACTTTCCTTAATGAAATCACCTCAAGTATTGATGATTATCAGGAGGTATGGTCGCATGTTAGAACTAGCGTTTCTAAACAGTTAGAAGGCAGTGACACTAATTTAACCGCGAAAGCCCAAAGATTATGGCTTGCAATCGGTAACCAAGACCTTGAATTTAATTTACAAAAAGCCATTGCCAATGCCCTGTTTAAATTAACATTTGATGATATTAAAAATTTCTGTCAAAAGCTCATAGCACCGGCTGATGTGGGAACACTTGTTCTTTATTGCTGTGGAAATAAAAATGAACCCGATGACATTCCAGCCCAAGGACAAGCGATAAAAGATTTAACTGCGTTTAAGCAACAGGCAACCTACATAATCTAAATCTTGGTACTCAACGCAAAGCACTGTTGATGTTTAGACGTTCACTATAACTGACAACTTGTATGCAATGTCATTGTTAATAAAGCCTATTTTTAGAACGGTTTTTAATCGAATTTGTAAATATTTGTTATTTATACGGTAAAGAAGTCACTCAGAACTTGTACAGTGACCTTAAATTCGGCATATTACATTTTTAGATTCGTCAAATTGCTACTGCTTTTTATGAAAAAAATAATAATAAAAAAACAAAACGCATTTTCGATAAGTGAATTTTTGATTTGAGTCGATTACTTCAATCTGTTTGGCTAATGGCAGTTTTCTTGCTGTTATCCTTCGGCCAATCCAAATCCTTCGCCAATGTAGCTGATATTCAGCTTCGTAATTTTTCAGTGCAACAAGGGCTATCGCAAAGCACTGTACTGGATATTATTGAAGATCAAGAAGGCTATATTTGGGTTGCCACTGTTAACGGCTTAAACCGGTTCAATGGTGTAGATTTCAAACAATACACAGTTAAACTGCCTGACGGAAAACAATTTCCCATCGAAATGATCCGTAAGTTATTTATCGACTCCAATAATAATCTTTGGTTTTCAAGTATTGGGGCAATTGCCAAATACATACCTGAAAAAGATAGTTTCCAAGTTTACACCCAAAACAACTCCAGCTTAAAATCCCAAAACTTTTGGGCCATAGGTGAAACCACCCAAGGCAAATTACTTTTTTCGGGCGAAAAGTCGCTATACGAATACAATCCAGAATTGGATGATTTCACCGCTCTTACCTTTAGTAATGATGTGCAGCTGAATGATTCAGTTAGAACCATTTATGCAGAAGAGCATATTATTTGGTTGGGTACGGAAAGAAACGGCATCTTCGCGGTCGATCCAAAAACCAATAAACTCTACAATTTAGAACAAGAAAATCCTTGGAATATTCATCTACAGGCTAAAAACCTTTATGACATCATAAAAATTGATGGTCAATATTGGTTAGGTACTTCAATTGGTGCGTTAGTCTTATCAGACGATTATCAAGTTGAATTACAGTTGAACGCTTCTAGAAAAGATGAACTAAAAATTATTAATAATTTGGTTCGCAGTATTGTACAAAGCGAAGATGGTAATATTTGGTTAGGTACAACTGATGGTATCAGTATCTATGATAGTGCTGAGAAAACAGTTTTTTCCATCGATCAAAATAACGGTCGCTATATTGGTCTAGTCAATCCATTTATTATCAAAGCCTTTAAAGACAGTAACAATTCCATTTGGTTTGGTACCCACACTTCTGGTCTATTTCAATACCACAAGCTATTTTCCGCGATCAAACATTTCAAAGTACTAAACGATAATATGCCAAGCATCAGTAATAGTATTTGGGCGTTTGCTGATAATGGTAATAATACCATATGGATTGCTCCATTAAGTGGTGGGGTTAGCCTTTATAGTACGCAAACCGGCGAGTTTCAGCATTTTTTGAAAAGCTCTACCACCTTAGTTTGGGATTTGGAAATTGATGCAGAGAAACGTTTGTGGCTTGCCACTGACAGTGGTATCCACATATATGAATTCAAGAACGAAAGCTTAAGCCATGTGAAATCGTTATTTTCAGGTATCCCCATCACTGAATTAGAACCCATGCAAGAAAAGTTTTGGGTAAAAGACGTCAAAGAACAGTCATTTTTAGTCGATGCCGTGGATCTAAACCAAGCCGTTAAGAAGATATCTTATAAAGGACTTAACAGTAGCGTTATTGCCCAGTTATTATCAGATAGTCAGAACAATATCTGGCTTAAAACCGATTCAGGTATCTATGTAACAGATCAAAATTATTCCAATTCTACGCGAATTTTATTGCAGAATAATTTGGACGAAGCTCAACCGGTAGTTTTCAACATTCATGAAACTGCAGATGCATTTTGGGCATCTACGGGCAAACATGGAATTTTCAAACTTGATAAACAAACCTACGCGCCCGTAGAACAAATTCATCCTCGTGGATACAGTGGTAAAGGCATAGTAGTTAACTCTGTATTAGATACCCAAAATCAAACATCAGTATGGCAAGGTAGTCAATCTGAGATATGGCAAATCTCCCTGGAAACCGGTGAATTACTGCAAACCATTCCCAGGCAAACATTGGATTACAATGATTTAAATCAAGGCGCTACCTTGATGACTCAAGAAGGCATGTTGTTTTTTGGCGGCACCGATGGCTTCCATGTATTTAACCCAGAGAAGCTAACCGATTTAACCTTTCGCAACATCGACAATTTACAGACTTTACCTAAGTTAGACTCACCAAAACTGACTGAATTAAGGATCCACAATAAGCCTGTTGCCATAGGTGTTGAAGGTTCTCCTTTAACCAAACCACTAAACTTAACCAACAATATTTCACTGTCTTACGAAAATATTCCCTTCGCAGTTTATTTTAGTAACGTAAATTCGCTGTACCAAGATGAGTTGAATTATCGATATCGATTGCTGGGTTGGAGAGACACTTGGATTGAAACAGGCAACAACGAGAAGTTTGCCTCGTTTTCCATAGAAACCTATGGAAACCATGTATTTGAAGTACAAGGCAGGATTGGTAAAGGACCTTGGTCTGACTCCGCTAGACTGAATATTGAGATTGCCCCACCATTTTGGCTTGACACGCCAGCGATGGCTCTATACGGCATGTCAGCGATATTAATATTACTTTTGATGTTACGTCAATATAGTCGTAAACGGGCCGTGCAAAATGCGATTAAAGAAAGCGAAGAGCGCTTAAAACTGACGCTTTGGAGTAGTGGCGATGAACTGTGGGACTGGGATGTATACCGTGGTCAGGTATATCGAGCCAATACATGGGGAACCATGGATTTCCCCCAGGACGATATTCGTTCAAATTCATCTTATCAAGCAAATATTCATCCCAATGACATGGTGCGCGTGCAAGAGGCTTTAAAAACTCATATAGATAAAAAGTCTGATTATTTTCAAGTTACCTATCGAGCTCGCACCTTTAAAGGTGATTGGGTATGGATTTTGGATAGAGGCATGATTGTCAAACGGGACAATAACGATCAACCCATAAGAATGACCGGAACCCTGAAGAACATCAGCCATCTTAAACAAGCTGAAGAACAACTCAAACTCTATAAACGTTCAATTGAAACCATTTCCGATGGTGTTTTTATTGCCGATACAAGCTTTCACTTTATTTCCGTTAACCAGTCGTACTGTGAATATACCGGTGAGACACGGGAACAAGCTTTGGCAAGCTACCTAAAATTTAATCAATACCCTGAAGCGTTTACCGAAGAGGTGAAAAAAGCCTTACGGCAAAAAGGCAACTGGAATGGCGAGGTTGAATCTACAAGGGCCAATGGCGAACGCTATGAAATGGAGCTAAATGTAGATGCCATTCATGGAGAAGATGGGAAAACAACCCATTACGTCGGTGTATTTTCGGATATCACCTCTCGTAAAAGTACGGAAAAAGAGTTGCTTAAACTCGCGAATACCGATCCGCTTACGGAAATGCCAAACCGCTCGTTTTTCCAAGCTAGCCACTATAATTTAGTGCGCAAAGACGTTCCCCATGCCCTCGTTTGTTTAGACATGGACAACTTCAAAAAGATCAATGATTCTTTGGGTCACCAAACCGGTGATATTCTCATTAAGCAAATTGGTAAAAGGCTGCAAAAAATTACCGGCAACAATGCTACCTGTTACCGTTTAGGCGGAGATGAATTTAGTATTCTGGTAGACCGAGAAGAAGATATGCAGCGCATAAATCATTATGCACAGCGGATTTTAGATCAGATGGCCCATCCATTTTTAATCAACAAACAAGAATTTGTATTGGGTGCCAGTGTTGGTATCGCATTTTATCCCGAAGACGGCACCTCAACCCAGGAGCTGTTGAAAAACTCTGATACAGCGATGTACTTTGCGAAAAATGCTGGGGGAAATAAATATCAATTCTTCAGTGGTGAAATGAATCAAAACGCAGTCCGTCAGTTACAAATTGAAAACCTAATTCGTTACGGTTTAAAAGACGATTTATTTACTGTTTTCTATCAACCTAAGGTTGATATTGCAACGGGTAGATTAGTTAGTATGGAAGCCTTGGTGCGCTTTGAACATCCAGATAAAGGCATTGTAAGCCCAGCTCAATTTATCCCTTTAGCGGAAGAGACAGGCCAAATTATTGATATTGGTGAACAAGTGCTTCGCAAGGCCTGTGAAGATACAAAACGCTGGGTATCCCAAGGATTATTTACTGGACGTGTTGCGGTGAACATCTCAGCTCGGCAATTTGAATTACCCGATCTTGATGATCGTATTTCTCGTATCTTACAAAAAGTCGGTTTGTCACCATTACATTTAGAGTGTGAGATAACTGAAGGAACCTTAATGCAAAACCCTGAGCAAGCCTTGCAGATGATGCAAAGATTACGTGAAAAGGGGATCCACTTAGCATTAGACGATTTTGGGACGGGATATTCATCCTTGGCCTATTTAAAGAAGTTTCCACTCAACACCTTAAAAATTGATAAAGCCTTTATTGACGATATCGCCATTAGTAGCGTTGACAAACACATGACAGCGGCAATTATAAATATCGCACACAACTTAGGCTTGAAAGTGGTTGCTGAAGGGGTTGAACAAGAAAAGCAATTAGAGATCCTTAGCCTTTATGATTGCGAAATGTTGCAGGGATATTTGTACAGTAAACCCCTCAACGCCACCAAATTTGAACGCTTGCTAACCGAGAACGTGCACATTAGCCAGTTTATTGGCAGCCAATAAATCCCCCTGTTTCCGCTAGTTCCATTCAAACCAGTACTCCCTCCCCTTACCGTCATTTGTCAAAATTTGGACGGCAAAATTTTGACCTATCCACTTATTTAGGTGTATCAAAATTTTGTATTTTCAATAAAATTTTAAAAATAGTAAAAAAATCATATAAATTTTAAACCATTGTTTTTATTATACATTTTTAAATAACCAGAACAAAAAACCACCTAATAAAGGTAAAATATTTCAACAAATCCTAAAGTTGGCATATTCCTCGCAGATATATACTTGATTGACAAAAAATTGTCAGTTTTAAAAATAAAATAATTTAAAAGTATCAAAGAGGAACCGAACGATGTTAAAAGCTTATGCTGTAGCACTCATGCTAACGACTACTCCTGCAAGCGCAAATTTAGATGGCGCAAACATTGCGGAGCAGCAAAAAACTGTATCAACTGCTTCAAATAAGGCTCTTAAGCCTGGTGGCGGTATTGGATTCGACTCAAACAAGGCTCTTAAGCCTGGTGGCGGTATTGGATTCGACGCTAACAAAGCCCTTAAGCCTGGAGGCGGCATTGGTTTTTAAGTGCTAATGCATTGGAATTTATAACATGACATGGACAGTATTTGAAAAAAGAGAGGTCAATCCTCTCTTTTTTTTATTTGTTTGTTACTAACGTTTGGCTATTAAATTTACAGAATTTAGACTCGACACAATACGTTATTAAAACCACGAGATTGACGTAAAGCTGCTCGCTGAGAAATTGAAAACATGGGGAATATCATCGGACCAAACATAAGGCCTGCAACCGCCCACTTTTTTGCTGGCAACGCACTTTTAAAAGCTTCGATATAATAATACGCGCTAAAAACCACACAGCTCAGTATCGCTAAAATCATTCTACCTACCAAAGTTGCATTTCAATTGCGCGAATTATACTCAAGTCAGTTTGCGAAACCAGACGTTTTAGTAATATCAAATAAAAAAGTCGAGCAAAGCCCGACTTTTAACAATTAAATTACATTTTAGACATTATTAACTAAACTTAATAATTACCACTCACTTAAAATTAGTAATAAATTCAGTAACTCAATAGAAAGTTTGATCATTTTCTGCCATTTCAACTAATTTAGTTGCTGGAATATACTTATCTCCAAACTTATTCTGGTAAAACTGCAGACGTTCAACAACTAATTTTGCGCCTAACTTATCCATATAGTGAAAAGGACCGCCAAGAAAGGGTGGAAAGCCTATGCCAAAGATTGCGCCGATATCGCCATCCCTAGGGTTGCGAATGACCCCCTCTTGCAAACATATAACTGCTTCATTAAGCATTAATAAAACACAGCGTTCAGATATATCGACTGCGCTTAAACTTTGCTGGGGCGTAATACCTAAAAGTTCATAGACACTCTCATCGACTTCTTTTCCTGCATTTTTCCCTGAATAATTGTAAAAACCACGCTTATTCTTTTTGCCTTTGCGATCATCTGCTAGCACTTTATCAAACGCATCTGCCGACTTAAAACGCTCGCCAAACTGGGCCATCAAAATAGGGATTATTTTAGTACCTACATCTATACCTACTTCATCAAGCAACTTAACCGGGCCCACTGGAAATCCAAATTTAACTAAAGATTTATCGATATGTTCAATGGGCTCGCCTGATAAAAGGATATTCGCGGCTTCGTTCATATAAGGAGCAAGTATTCGGTTAACATAAAAACCAGCCCCATCTTTGACAACTATAGGTGTTTTACCCTGTTTTCGGGCTAACTCTACAGTAGTAGATATGGTTTGGTCAGAAGTCTTATCGTGGGCTATCACCTCGGCAAGGGGCATTTTGTCTACAGGTGAGAAATAATGCAGACCTATTACTTGTTCTGGACGAGCAGCCTTTTCAGCAATTTGACCAATGGGAATGGAAGAGGTGTTAGAAGCAAAAATAGTATTTTCATTACAATTTTCTTCTACATCTTTGACCATTGCCTGTTTAAGGTCAAGATCTTCAAAAACAGCCTCAATGACAACGTCAACATCTTTAAAACCTGAGTAATCAACACTGCCAGTTAACAATGACATTTGTTGTTGCATTTCTGACTTTCGCATAAAACGACGTTTGACTTTTTTATTGAGAAGGTCATACGAATATTTCATCGCATTTGCTACGCCTTCTGAGCGTATATCTTTAATTCTAGCGGGCAAGCCAGCTTTAGTAGCAGTCACAAAAGCAATGCCACCGCCCATTAAGCCACCACCTAAAACGCCGACTTTTTTCAACTGACCTGGCTCGACACCACTGACACCGGTTTCTTTTTTCATTTCAGTGGTAGCGAAAAAGATATTTCGCAGCTGTTCAGATTCAGGGGTCATGACCAAGTAAGCAAAGTTCTTCGCCTCTACTGTCATACCCGCCTGTATTCCTTTATTGATGCCCGTTTCGATACAGTCAATAATCAGCTCAGGTGCCGGATAGTTACCCTTTGTTTTGCTTAGGGTTTGTTTTCTAGCTTGTTTGAAAAGGGTGTTTCGTCCTATGGGCGTTTTTTCTAAGAATTGACTGGTCAAATTCATTTTGACCGGTTTACGTTGAGGTTTTGCCGTTAAGGCCCTTTCTATCGCCACATCCATTAGGATTGAGCGAGGTACCATATCGTCAACAATTCCGTATTTTAACCCTTGTTTAGCACGGACTGGCGCACCAGTGAGCATCATTTTCATGGCTTGCTGAATACCAATTAAACGGGGTAAGCGTTGCGTCCCGCCACTGCCAGGTAATAAACCTAACTGTACTTCTGGCAATCCCAATTGTGTTTTCTTATCGTCACTGCATACCCTTGAGTGACAGGCTAATGCCAACTCAAGCCCACCGCCTAATGCAGGGCCGTGAATTGCGGCAACAAAATGAACTCGCATATTCTCGATGCGTTGGAAGATTTTCTGGCCACCTGTGGCGATCACTTCAACGTCATGGGCAGTTTCACACGAAGCCAACATACTAATGTCTGCCCCGGCAACAAAAGAGCTCTCTTTGCCGCTGACAACCACCACGCCTTTGATTTTACTATTACTTTCGATTTCATCTAACATGACTGAAATTTGTTCTGCAAATTCCATTTTTAGCGTGTTCATCGACTCACCTGGCACATCGATAGTCAAAATCGCAACGCCATTATCTTGCACGTCCAGGGTGAAGGCACTATCTTGTTGAGATGCTTTAGGTGCTTGAGTTTCTTGGTTTACTTGTGTTTCTTCAGTTTCTTTATTTACTTTATCCACGTAATTCCCCTTACTCTGTTTCAACAATCATAGCGGCACCCAGTCCGCCAGCAGCACATGCCGTCACTAAACCAGCTCCACCACCTTTGCGGTTGAGGTCATTCAACATTTGGGTAATCATCCGCGTGCCTGTTGCTGCAAATGGGTGCCCATAAGCAATTGAACTTCCCATTTGATTAAATTTATCCATATCAATTTCACCCGTAGCCTTGCTTCGGCCTAACTTTTCTTGTGCAAATTTGTCACTTGCAAACATTTTAAGGTTCGCCAATGTTTGCGCAGCGAAGGCTTCATGCATTTCAATCAAGGTTAGGTCATTTAAGCTCATTCCAGCTCTATCTAATGCGATAGGCGAAGCATAAGACGGCCCCATCAGCATATCTTCCCACACATCTATGGCAGAAAATGCATAACTGCGAATGAAACCCAGTGGTGTATAACCTAATTCTTTTGCGCGACTTTCAGTCATCATAACGATGGCAGAAGCCCCATCGGTTAATGGCGTGGCATTTGCCGCGGTGACAGTTCCGTGCTTCTTATCAAAAAAGGGGCGAAGCTTGGCGTAACCTTCTAAGGTGGAGTCAAACCTCACATTATTGTCTTTCTCCAGAGCTCCTTTATAGGGTTCTGCGTAAGCTGTCATAACTTCATCGGCTAAATTTCCTTCATTCCAGCTCTTCGCAGCAAGCGAATGAGACCGGTGAGCAAGGGCATCTTGATCCTGCCGTGAAATATTGTGGGTTTTGGCCATTTGCTCTGCGGTTTGTCCCATGGATAATCCCGTGGAATATTCGGCAACGGCGGGCGGAACGGGCAATAAGTCTTTAAAACCGAGCTTTTTAAACACATTCCACTTTTGTCCAAGTGTCTTGGTTTTTTGCAGGTCTGTTAGGGCTCTCGCTAAGTTTTTAGACACACCAATTGGCGACACCGAAGTAGAATCGGCTCCACCCGCTATACCAACAGCTATATTGCCAGCCATCATAGATTCAGCGATATTAACAGTGGCTTGGAAGCTAGTGGCACATGCTCTGGAAACTGAATATGCATCTGTGTGAACGTTCATTCCTGTGCCCAACACGATCTCTCGAGCAATGTTCGGCGCTTCTGGCATTTGCACAACTTGACCGTATACTAATTGCTCAACCAAATTAGCGTCTAGGTTATTTCGGGTCATCATTTCATTTACGACTAACTTCCCCAAATCAACAGCGGGCACGCCGTGAAAATACGTCGCCATTTTCGCAAAAGGTGTGCGTAGTCCCGCGACTATGGCAATCCTGTCGCCACTGCGGGTAGTAACTGTTTGTTTTGCTGACATTGTTTGTCCTCGTTTTATGCTAGCCAGAGTGGTCTGACCTGTAAAATATAAAGCAATTGTACAGAGTGTTAGATAAAATTCAAATTCTAGTTAAGAAATTAACTTTTCGCATAGATTCATTCCTATTTATCTGATTTGTAACATTGTATTTCGAAAAGGGAACCTTATATAAAAAGATGTGTCAGTATGTAGCGCAAAATGCAGATCGCATTTATCAAATTTTATCCTTTATTCATCCTAGTTAGGACAAATTAATGGCAGTTGAACAATTCAAACGACTACAAGCGTATTTAGATTCGCAAGTCATCGGACAAAACAACCTAACCCACAATATAATGATTGCTTTGTTGGCAAATGGACATCTGTTGGTTGAAGGTCCTCCTGGACTCGCTAAAACGCGTGCAGTTAACGCGTTAGCCCAGGGTGTCGAAGGAAATTTTCACCGCGTACAATTTACGCCAGATCTGCTTCCTGCCGATTTAACAGGTACAGATATCTATCGTCCTGAGACGGGCGAATTCGTTTTTCAAAAAGGGCCTTTGTTCCATAACCTAGTGCTTGCAGATGAAATCAATCGTGCGCCAGCGAAAGTACAATCCGCGTTATTAGAAGCCATGGCAGAAAAACAAATCACTGTGGGTAACAAAACCTATCCGCTGTCAGACCTATTTCTAGTTATGGCCACACAGAATCCCATCGAGCAAGAGGGAACGTATCCATTGCCAGAAGCTCAGCTTGACCGTTTCTTGATGCATTTGGAAATTGATTACCCTGGAGCAGAAACTGAGTTAGAAATTTTACGCTTAACCCGCGGCGAAGCCCTTGGTAGCCAAAGCGTTAATGCTGAGATTATGAATAAAGCGGATATTTTTGCTGCGCGCAAAGAGGTACTGCAAATTCATTTAGATGAGGCACTAGAAAATTACATAGTTGAACTGATCATAGCCACACGCACGCCCGAAAAATATGATCCGCAACTGGCGACGTGGATCGAATTTGGTGCTAGTCCAAGAGCAACGATTGCGTTAGATAAGTGTGCTAGAGCGCATGCTTGGTTAATGGGACGAGATTTTGTAGGTCCTGACAATATTCGTGCGGTATTCCACAATGTTTTACGCCATAGAATTTTGCTAAGTTATGAAGCCGAAGCTGAAGGAATTGATGCAAATCAGCTGCTGGACCGCATTTTAACACTTGTTCCAGTACCATAGGTTTTACCCTATGCAAGATGTATCAAACTGGTTAACTCGGTTAAATGCTGATGGTGTTTCCCTCAACATCAAGCAGCTATTGTATTACCAGAAAAAAACGAGCTTACTTAATTTAGCGCCCCGTAAAACCATTCAATCAAAGTTGGCTGGTAGCTACTTAGCGAAAACCAAAGGGCGCGGGATGGAATTTGATGAAGCGCGCCACTACCAACCCGGAGATGACATTAGAGCCATCGATTGGCGAGTGACGGCCCGTTCTGGCAAAACCCATACAAAGCTATACCGAGAAGAAAAAGAACGACCTATTTTTATCTTGGCAGATCTTTCTCCGAGTATGCACTTCGGTACCCAATTATTTTACAAATCAGTACAAGCAGCCCATTTAGCTGCCCTTATTGCGTGGTCAGCTACTAATCGTGGAGACCGAATTGGTGGTTTGGTTTTTAACCAACATCAACATCGGGAGTTCAAGCCGCTAACCCGGAAAAAAGCGGTATTAGGCCTGCTTCACGGCTTAGTTGAGGTTCATCAGCCCAATGACTTAGAGCCTGGAAGTTTTCAATTCTCTGATGCTTGCGCCCGTTTGCGAAGACTCGTTCATCCGGGTAGCTTAGTATTCGTTCTCAGTGATTTCCAAAACCTAAATGAAGGGGCAAAACAGCACTTAAGCCGCATCTCAAGACACAGTGAAGTGATTGCATACTCAATAACCGATCCCTTTGAACATGATTTACCTAAGGTTACCAATTCACAAACGGTTGAGATTACCGACGGATTTGATCAACAAACCTTAGTGCTGGGAGAAAAAACGGTTTCTCAACAATACCATCGTTCACATCAACGTCAGTTTGAACAAATATCCCGTATATTGCAGCAAAGCAAAACCCAGTTATTAAATGTTAGTGCTGCCAGTCCTATCGAACAACAGCTAGTTGGAAAACGTGGAGATAATGCATGAATCCACTAGATCAGTTAGCCGACATTCAGCTTCCTCAAGAGGTGAGCATATGGCCCCTCGCTTGGGGATGGTGGATATCCGCTATTTTCGTTTTAATCGCTGTAATGGCTATTGTTTATGCCACGCGACGCTACATGCTTAATCGTCAGGCGAAAAAGGCCGCCCTTGCGGAGCTATCGGCTATCGACTTAAAGCAGAAAAAAGCAATTTCGCAAATTAACATTGTGCTAAAACGCGCAGCCTTAAGTTACTTTCCAGCAGACTACATTGCGCCTTTGCACGGCCCACAATGGAGCGCATTTTTAATTTCTCAATTATCACCCAAACAGCAACAACGTCTTGAGTCGCAGCTGCAAGGACTAGTTAATTCATTGTATCAGGATGCCCCCTCAATCAGTGCAGAACAAGCTTTCTCAACTGCAAAGGTATGGTTATCTTCGGGGTTACCACCAAAGCGCAAAACAAATCTCTCTGCTGATTTGAAGGAGGCGGCAAATGTTTGAGTTTGCTTGGTGGTGGGTATTGTTTGCATTACCCCTTCCGTTATTAGTGTTATTACTGCCTAAAAAAGAAAGACAGCAAGGGGCCGCGTTACGTGTGCCAGCGTTAACTGCGAATATACAAACAAACAGCAGAAAAACCGGCCCTAATCGGTTTAATTTGCTATTAGCGACGTTGGCTTGGATTGCATTAGTTCTTGCAGCTGCACGTCCTCAGTGGTTGGGTGAGCCAGTTAATATTCCCTCCCAGGGACGAGATCTCATGTTAGCGGTAGATCTATCTGGCAGTATGAATCAAGAAGATATGGTGGTGAATGGTCGCCGCGTCAATCGTTTAATTATGATTAAAAGCGTATTGAGTGATTTTATTGAACGCCGTGTTGGCGATCGACTTGGTTTAATCTTGTTTGCTGACACGGCATATTTACAAGCTCCCCTCACCTATGATCGAAAAACCGTTGAGCAACTGCTCCTAGAGAGTCAGATTGGCTTAGTAGGCGAGCAAACTGCAATTGGCGATGCCATTGGACTTTCGATAAAACGTTTTGCGAGTAAAGAAGAGTCTAACAAAGTCATTATTTTGTTGACCGATGGCCAAAACACCGCGGGCAATATTACGCCCGCTCAGGCCAATGAATTGGCCATCAATAATGATGTCACTGTGTATACCATAGGTGTGGGTGCAGACTCGATGATTACCCAAGGATTTTTTGGACAACGTCAAACTAACCCATCAAGAGATCTAGATGAAAAAATGCTAACTGAATTGGCAGAATCAACCGGTGGCCAATACTTTAGAGCCAAAGACACGCAATCTTTGCAACAAATTTATAGCATTTTAGATGCCTTAGAGCCGATTGAAAGAGACAATCGACAAATGCGTCCATTACAAGCACTGTACTTCTACCCGTTAATGCTGGCGCTTATTCTTAGTGCTCTAATTGGCCTGAAAAGCGTTTTGCCGTGGATAAACCAGCGTCTATTTAGGAGGCAACAATGATAGATTGGAATAGCTTCCATTTTTTGCGACCTGAATGGTTTTTTGGATTAATTCCATTGCTGTTGTTACTCGTACTATTGATGAACATACATAGACGTCAATCTGGTTGGCAGTCAGTAGTGGCCAGTCACCTATATCAACACCTTATTGCAGAAAAAGGCAATCGCCAAAGACGCCCTCCATTGAGTCTAGTGGCGTTGGGGTGGATTATTGCGGTTACCGCCTTGGCCGGTCCTACTTGGGAACGACTTCCTCAGCCAGTGTTTCAGCTCAGTGCAGGAAAAGCCGTGGTTTTAGATATGTCCATGTCTATGCGTGCCACAGATTTAAAGCCTGACAGATTAACCCGGGCAAAATACAAAGCCATAGACTTAATTAATGAAATCTCAGAAGGTGATGTAGGATTGGTCGCTTATGCCGGTGATGCGTTCACCATCAGCCCATTAAGCTCAGATGCCCAGAACTTGACCACCTTACTGCCAAGTCTAACACCGGAAATAATGCCGGTTGCAGGTAGTGAACCCTATTTGGGCCTTAAAATGGCAGCCGATTTATTGAAAAATGCAGGATTTTTAGAAGGCGAAATTTTTTGGATCACTGACGGTGTGGAAGTTTCTCAACTCGCTGAACTCAATAGTTACATTGAAAGTTTACCCTATCGAATTTCCATATTGGGAGTAGGCACGGCCCAAGGCGCGCCTATTCAATTACTTGATGGTGATTTTTTAAAAGATAATAGAGGCGCTATTGTGGTACCTAAAATGGACGCACAAATGTTGTCAGGTTTAGCCCGCAAAAGCGGTGGTAAATTTTATGCTATTTCGGCCAATGACAGTGATATTCAATATTTAACCCAACAAAGTTTAATTAATCGCGAAACCGCATCGAACAAAGATGACAGTGAACAATTTGGCGATGAATGGCAAGAAGCCGGTCCATATTTATTATTGCTCCTATTGCCCCTTGCAGCTTTTGCATTTCGACGCGGTTACCTGACTGTCTTTGTTGTTATGCTAGTGGGCAGCTCGTTAGTGCCTCAACCGGCATTTGCTGAGGGTTGGCAAGATTGGTTTAAAAACAGCGACCAAAGAGGTTTGGAAGCACTGCAGCAAGAACAGTATGAACAAGCTGCAAAAGAGTTTGCAAGTCCTATGTGGCAAGGTGCCGCCCTTTACAAACAAGGCAATTATCAAGCAGCATTGGATGCATTTTCACAAGCTGAAGGGCCTCAGGCTCTTTACAATCAAGGGAATGCATTAGCCCAGCTTGGGGAGCTCGACGAAGCCATAAAACGGTACGAAGATGTTTTAAAGCTGCAACCAGAGCACCCGGAAGCACTAAAGAACAAGGAAATTCTTGAGCAGCTAAAAGAACAGCAAGAACAACAAGAGCAAGAGCAACAACAACAGCAAGATCAACAAAGTGACGACTCTGAAAATCAACAATCAGACGATCAACAGTCTGAACAACAAGACAGTCAAAATCAGCAAGATCAGCAGTCTCAACAGGATCAACAAAGCCAAGATCAGCAAAATCAGGAATCTCAGCAGGATCAACAAAACCAAGAACAACAGCAATCGCAGAATGAACAAGACTCTGATCAGAAGCAACAAGATCCACAACAAAGTGATTCTGAGCAAAATGATTCACAGCAGAATCCACAATCAGAGCAACAAGAATCTGAACAAGAGCAAGACACTGAACAGCAACAAACCGCTGAACAACTTCAGCAAGCAGAAGAAAGCATGACGGATGAAGAGCGTGAGGAAATGCAGAGATTACAAAACTTATTAAATCGCGTCCCCGATGATCCGTCTTTTCTGTTAAAGCGCAAAATGCAATTGGAAAATCAACAACGACGTCGTCAACGCACGCCAAGCCAGTCGAAGAGGAATTGGTAACATGTTAGTTAAATTGTTCACCCGAAAAACCCTTTTATTTACCTTGTTAGTGTTTAGCTTAATCAAGGTATCTAGCGTGTTTGCTCAAGTTGATAGTGTCACCGCCAGTGTAGATAAAAACCCAGCGATGGCGGATGAATCTATTGTTCTGACAGTGGTCGCTTTTGGTTCTGCTAACAACGCAGATTTTGATCCTAGCGTGTTGGAAGAAGATTTCGTTGTTGGTCGGACATCGGTAAGCAGTCAAACACGTGTCGTCAATTTTGATACCACCCGCTCGACAACTTGGACAACTATTTTAATCCCTCGCCAAGAAGGCACCTTCACCATTCCGGCTTTTAATGTAGGCGGGAAGTCGACACAACCCATAACCGTTAGAGTCATTCCTGTTTCAGCGGCAAGCAATAGTAAGGCACGGGAAGCCTTTATTACTGCCGAAGTCGATGTTGGCCAACCTTATGTACAACAAATGGTGAAATATAAGGTAAAAATTCACCTTGCCACCAGTTTACAACGGGGAAGTTTATCTGAACCTACGTTGGACAACGCAGATATTAGTCTTATTGGGAAAGATAAAGATTACTCTGAAATTGTCGATGGTCAGCGGTATCGCATAATCGAACGCAATTACGCGGTAATTCCGCAAACTAGTGGGCAAGTCAAAATAAAAGGTCCCTTATTCGAAGCCGAAGTAATTGATCGCAGTCAAAATAGTTTTAGTTATTTTAATCAAACCAGACCTATTAACCGTGTGGCTCCAGATATAGTTTTAGATGTTCAATCCATTCCATCAGATTTTGACGGACATTGGTTACCCAGCGAATTTGTGCAGTTAAATGAAGAATGGCAGCCCGACTTATCGCAAGCTAAAGTAGGTGAACCTATTACCCGCACCCTAACCTTATCGGTATTAGGTGTTTCTGAACAACAATTACCGGAAATTGCTGGCCAATACCCACCTAACTTTAAGGTATATCCTGATCAAGCAACAACCGCGTCGGTAACGAGAGATGATAACGTGATTGCGCAACGTGTTGAAAATATTGCAATCATTCCTAACCGAGCGGGAAACTTTGTATTACCCCCAGTAAAAGTGGCTTGGTTTAATACGCTTACTAAGCAAACCGAATACGCAGAGTTACCGGCTCGTAGCATAGAAGTGGCAAGCTCGGCGCCTTCGAATCAAGGTAATTCGTTACCTGAAGCGCAAAACCCATTAATAGAAACTCAGTCGCCTCCCAGTATTGACAGTCCCGCAAGCGGGCCACTGGAACCCCAAATTGTCACCGTCACCGAAAAATCTATTTGGAGTATCAGCAGCTGGGTTTTACTGGTAATTTGGTTATTGACCTTAGCGCTATGGTGGTTTACCCGCCGTCCAAAATCAATCTCACATGCTAACCAACAAACTCTGAGTACCAACGAGTCTGAGTCAGAAAACTGGAAGTTACTGAAAGCCGCCTTGAAGAGACACAAATCAAATGAAATATATCCAGCATTATTAAAATGGCAGTCTAGCGTGACAGAAACTTATGGCGCAACAATACTGGATGAAAATGCTATAACAAACTCAGATCTACAAGAAGAATTGAAGACAATGTTCGCTAGCCAATATGCCCAAGGTGACAAACAGTGGAAAAGTGATACCCTATCAACTGCGCTAACGACTATACGTCAAAAAATAATAAAAAATAAGAAGAATGCGCCTTCGTTGCATCCCCTTTATGCTTCCTAAGGGATTGCGCCATAACGCCAGGAAAACTACATCATGAAAACATTACAAAAATTTATTCCTTTAAGCCTAATTTCACTCGGACTTATTGCTTGCTCAGAACCTGCGCCAAAGGTCACATCAGACACGCAAACCCAGGTCGAAAAACAGCTAACTGAACAAGTCAATCTCAGTGAATCAGAAAGGCTCGCAGCCTTTTTTGCAGATATGTTCGAAGCAGATTTAAAACGCTCGCCGATGTCACAAAGCTATTTGGGTTATAAGTGGGATTACGGTAAATGGGACGACATTTCAGACCAAGCCGCTGATACAGATATCGCCATTATGCAGCAAAGGCTAAAAGACTTAGAAGAATTTGATCCAGAGCAACTTAGTCAACAAGAAAAAATGAGCTTGGAAATTGCCAAAGTCGATATTCAACGTCGGTTGGAAAATGACAAGTTTAGGCATCACACTTATATAATGGATCAGTTTCGCGCCTTTCATACTGTAGTACCGAGTTTTTTGGTGAACATTCACAGAGTAGGTAATCTTGAAGATGCTCAAGCCTATATATCTCGCTTGGATAAAGTAGATGAATTATTTGCGCAAGTAATAGAGCAACTAAAAATTAGACAAGAGTTAGGGGTTTTTCCACCGAAATGGTCTTATGATCAAATGATTCAGGCATCGCAAAATGTGATTAGCGGTAACCCATTTATCGAATCAGCAGAAGACTCCACCATATGGAAAGATTTTCAAGAGAAGCTAGCAGCGTTAGATATTTCCAACGCCGAGAAGACAGGTCTGAAAAAACAAGCTAGAGATGCATTACAAGAATCTGTTTTACCTGCTTACCAAGCACTTATTAGCGAGCTAGAAATTCAACGTGACTTATCTCCCGAGGGAGATGGCGTTTGGCGCTTACCCGATGGAGATAAATGGTATGACAATCGTTTGGCTTGGTTTACCACTACCGACCTCAGTGCCCAGGAAGTTCACGATATAGGTCTTAAGCATGTGGAGCGTATCCACGGTTTGATGCAAGAAATTATGGATAAAGTGAATTTTGATGGCTCACTGCAGGACTTCTTCACTTTCATGCGTACCAGTGATCAATTCTACTACGCCAATGATGATACTGGCCGTGAACAGTATCTAGCTGATGCCACTGCCCTAATCAACGAAATGAAAAATACAATCCCAGAATATTTTGGATTAATGCCACAAGCGGAAATGATAGTGAAGCGCGTTGAACCTTTCCGCGAAAAATCTGCGGGCAAAGCATTTTATCAAAGCCCTTCTAAAGATGGCTCACGACCAGGGAGTTACTACGCGAACCTGTACAATATGAAAGATATGCCAACCTACCAAATGGAAGCTTTAGCCTATCATGAAGGTATTCCTGGCCATCATATGCAACGTGCAATTGCCCAAGAATTAGAAGGCATCCCTGAATTCCAAAAATATGTGTCTTTCACTGCATATACTGAAGGTTGGGGCTTATATTCCGAAGAATTAGCCAAAGATATGGGATTCTATCAAGATCCGTATTCTGACTTTGGACGTTTAGCCATGGAACTCTGGAGAGCGTGCCGTCTAGTGGTAGATACCGGTATTCATTCGCAAAAATGGAGTCGTGAAAAAGCCATACAGTATTTGGTTGAAAATACACCCAATCCCGAGGGTGACTCCGTAAAAGCAATTGAACGTTATATTGCCATGCCGGGTCAGGCCACCGCTTATATGATAGGTAAATTAAAAATCATGGAACTGCGTGCTTATGCGCAACAAACCCTTGGCGACAAATTTGATATACGAGGATTTCATGATGAAATCTTAAAAGACGGCCCTGTGCCCCTTAATATCTTAGAAGATAAGATAAACGCTTGGGTAACAAGTCAGCAATAAATTGACTACCTACCTATAGTATTTGTTGAAAAATCCGGTATCCACCGGATTTTTTAATGTCTATGGCCCTATCAATCGCTAACATGATAGTCTAGATTTACAGTAAGCATTTTATAAATTTAATTCTTATACTAATCATAAACTTAATAAAAAAGGTTTAAGAACTTATGTTTTTTCGAAAGCAATCTGCCAATGACTCGGTCTCTGAAGATGTGGTAGTAAAACAAAAACGATACGAGACCTTAGTGCATAGCTTGCATGCCGATATATTTCGGTACGCTTACTGGTTAGTTAAAGATAAAGCTGTGGCAGAGGATATCGTTCAGGAGACGTTTTTACGAGCTTGGAAATCGCTGGATTCATTAAAAGATGAGAAAGCCGCAAAGTCTTGGTTAATTACCATATTGCGTCGTGAAAATGCACGAAGATTTGAACGTAAACAATTTGATTTAGTCGATATGGATGATGTGACTTTGGAAGGAGATAATTTGTCCAACGAATTAGAAATTGAGTATCAGGAACTCAGATTGCTAATGGCAGATTTAAACGAAGAATATCGTGAGCCCCTTATACTTCAAGTTATGTATGGGTATAGCGGAGACGAAATTGCTAAGCAATTAAATCTTAATAAAAATACGGTAATGACTAGATTGTTTAGAGCACGTAGTCAATTAAAAGAAGCGTTAGAGAAATCAAATAACAGTAGAGGTTATAAAAATGGATGATTTGACATTCCGTCGTACCATTTACGCAGACCCTAATTGTGCTGATGAAGAAGTAATACAAGCAGCTCAAGAAGATGCTAAAAAACAACAGTTTTGGAACGATGTTAAACAGCTAGATGAATCAATTGCTAAAGCTGCCAGCATTGCTGTCCCTGATAACCTAGCTGAAAAGTTGATTTTAAAACAATCGACAGAAGTGGTTAAAACTCAGCGAGCTAAGAGTCGCATACATTTAGCGGTGGCCGCATCAGTAGCCTTTGTTATTGGTATTAGTTTTAGTCTGTTTCAGCAACCACAAGGGATTGATTTAGGCGAACATGCGTTAGCCCACGTTACTCAAGAAGGCAATGGGTACGCATTACAAGTGAACGGCGACTTTTCCCTAGATAATGTCAATGTACAGTTAGCAAATCTAGGTGCTGAGTTCACTCAGAAAGTCGGGCGGATTTATTATGCTAACTTTTGTGTATTCGACAACGTTCGCAGTTTCCATTTGGTTTTGGAATCTGAAGATGGAGAAAAGGTAACTGTGTTTGTGGTACCTCAAACCAATGATATGCACAGCGAAGAAAACTTTTCAGGCCATCATTTGAAGGGGCAAATGTTTACCAGTCATCAAGCCAATGTCATTGTGGTAGGTGAACATGACAAGTCAGTGGGTAAAATGAAAGAAAAGCTACAAAAAACACTACGTTTTAGTGCTTAGTAATCGCAAACGCTATAGGTTTAGCTGAAGATAATCTTATTCGCTTTTCAAAGGTTATCTTCAGTTGATATTCCATTAGCCAAGAGTTCCCATTAGAATTTTTTCAACATTCCCTCATCATAATCATTCGCATTTAAGCGTAAATTATATTGTGTTGCTAAGCCGTCGAGTTCTGCTTGATGAATCGCTAACTCTTCCATAGTAATGGTATTGTCATCGAGTTGCCAAAGTTGCCGAGAGCCTGCGTAGCAGTATTGCAAGGTAATCAAGGCATCAACATTGCCCTGTTGAGCAGCCAGCTTAATTTGGGGCATTTTACGATTGATTTTATTCAGCGCTTTTTTCAGTTCCCATACATAAACCACTTCAGTCATAAACTCCGAATAGCGGTATTTATTCAATAGCAAGCCGATGCTAATTGCAGTGACTAAAACCCCGATAAAATTCCAATGAAAATGACTGCCACTTTCGTCTGGAAATAGCAAAATGAGTAGTTGGGAAATAGCTAAACTGCCGGCAGCTAAGGCGATGATACAGGCCACAATGATTCGATTTAAGCGTTTGCGATAGAGAACTTTATTAATGTCATGAAGACGCATAATTACCTGAGTACAACTTTTATCTTTGTTTATTGTATGTCATTGTAACTAAGTTGCTCCGGTAACTAAAAAGTATTTTTTACTGGGTGCGAAAGAATCAAACTCCAATAAATTATTTAGGGAAGTGTCGTGAAGATCATTGCGTCTGTAATACTGTTAATGGGTTGTTTTATGTTTAGTGCCTTCGCCTCTGAAAGTTCCCTTGATATCCCTCTACCTGAACTAAAAAACTATCAGGTGAACAATGAGAAGATGGTGAGCTCGGGTTTGCCCAGCAAAGAGCATTTACAACGTTTACAAACCTTAGGTTTAAGCAACGTTGTAGATCTCATTCCTGATGACAGAACTCAGCACCAAGCACTCATGGATAATATAAATTTGAATTATCATAATATTGCGGTGGAATGGGAAAACCCCACCTTAGAAAACTTTCAAGAATACGTTAGGGTTATGCAAGAATTTACCGCAAGTGACGGGGTTACCCTCACCCATTGCCGCGTCAATATGCGAGGTTCAGTATTTACCTACCTGTACCAAGTAACGCAATTACACAAACCTGAAAAAGCGGCTAGACAAGACATGTTAGCAATCTGGCAACCTAATGATATTTGGTTAGGCTTTATTGACGAAGTTTTAACTGCTTACAAACACCAGAACTAGTTTAAAAGGAGACGGGAATGGACGGTACTAAACGTTCTAATATTAGAATTGGCAGCAGTGTTGCAATTGTACTGAAACAAGATCAGCGCAGCGGTAATCTTACCCAAGGAGTCGTTTCAGCCATACTAACCAAATCACCGAATCATCCACACGGCATCAAAGTGCGTTTAGAAGATGGTCAAGTCGGCAGAGTTAAGGAAATTGAGTCATAACGTGACCTTAAATTAATGGTTAAAAACCCCGGTTTGCTTAAATTAAAATCAGAGAATTCATCCACCAGCTATTTAAAAACGGATGTGAGTACTGTATAAACGCGCCATGAAAATTCCAAAACGTTTACAACCACTAGTCGAAGACGGACTGATTGACGAAGTGCTTTACCAGCTTATGAGCGGTAAAGAAGCCACCGTATTTGTGGTAAAAAGCCAAGGCGAGATCCGTTGCGCCAAAGTGTACAAAGAAGTGATGCAACGCAGCTTCAAAAAAGCCGCGCAGTATCAAGAGGGCCGCAAGGTAAAAAATAGTCGCCGCGCTAGGGCCATGGAAAAAGGTTCTAAGTTTGGTCGCAAACAATTGGAAGATGCCTGGCAAAACGCTGAAGTTGACGCCCTTTTTACCCTTTCTAAAGCCGGAGTACGAGTGCCCCAACCCTTTGGTTGTTATGATGGCGTGTTACTGATGGAACTAGTCACCACAGAAAATGGTGAAGTTGCCCCTCGTTTAAACGATGTTTCCATGTCTAAACAGCAAGCCTTAGAAGATCATGCTCAGGTCATGTTTTACGTGATGCTGATGTTATGCTCAGGTTTAGTCCATGGGGATTTATCGGAGTTTAATGTGTTAGTTGATGATTATGGCCCAGTGATTATTGACTTGCCTCAGGCTGTCAACGCTGCGGCAAATAACAATGCCTTTAGTATGCTGCAACGCGACGTGCGCAATATGACGGATTATTACGGGGAATTTGCTCCAGAACTACATCACACTCATTATGCAGAAGAAATGTGGGCATTGTTTGAAGCGGGCGAGTTAACCCCAGAAACCGAATTAACTGGGCAGTTTGAATTTGATCACAGTGCTGCCGATGTGGATAACGTGCTAGAAGAAATAAAAGCCGCGTTCGCTGAAGAAGAAGAACGTTTAGCCCGTATCCGGGCGGCTGACAATGATGAATAGCCTCTATCAATTCACAAGCATTTGGCAGTCTAAGAAAACTTCAGTCTAAGAACGCTTCGCGACAGTTTTTAATAACGCATATCTTCTGGTATCGGTAAATTCTTGCTAAGTGGTGAAGGTCGTTTTCCTTTGCCGCTCTTGAAGGATTTAACTTGGTACACGTAAGCTAACACTTGTGCCACCGCCATAAACAATTTCTCGGGAATTTCGTTATTTGCTTCCGTTGTGTGGAATATAGCCCGTGCCAATGGTGGTGAAGAAATAATAGGAATGCCGTGAGCCCCTGCTATTTTACGTATGTGCATAGCTAGTTCATCGGTCCCCTTAGCCACCATAATAGGTGCCGTAGTGCCATTTTTATCGTATTTTAATGCTACTGAATAGTGGGTGGGGTTAGTCACTATTACGTCGGCTTTTGGCACTTCTTGCATCATACGTTTCGCCGCGGCTTGATATTGAAGCTTTCTGATTCTGCTTTTAACCAGCGGATCACCCTCTGAGTTTTTGCGTTCGTCTTTGACCTCTTGTTTGGTCATCTTCATTTCTTTGTCATGCTTCCAAGTTTGAAAAGGTACATCAAAAGCAGCAATAGGAATTAACGCACAGCATAAGAATAAAAATGCCCAAGCCAACAGATCCATAGCATGAAAAAGATTGCGCGGATATAACTCCATATCCAAATGCAACGCTTCATCTTGAAAAACAATGAAAGCAATATAAGCCGCCGATGCGACCACGACAAACTTGGCAATTGCTTTTAGTAACTCCACTAAACCATTGACTCCAAACATGCGTTTAAAACCAGCTAATGGATTGATTTTATTCGCTTTAGGTTTGGCTGATTGCCAAGTAAAGTTATACCCACCTAAAGCAATACTGCCGTAAATACCGGCAATCATGGCGATTAACAGAAAAAACAAAACTGGAACACTGATGGTTTCAAATGCATATCCCCATGCTTGAAACATATGGTTGAAATCGTAGCTTTCATCTCTGGAAAGCTTGAAAGTACGTTGCATTACTTGAAACAAAGCACTGGCAATTCTTTCGCCAATTAATAAAAACGCGATCGCACTGCCCACCAAGACTAAAGTGGTTGATAACTCACGGGATCGGGCTATTTGACCCTTTCTTCGGGTGTCACTTTTCTTTTTTGCCGTGGGGTCTTCTGTTTTTTCACTTGAGTCAGCCATCTATGCTTTCCTTAAGTCGCGCAGACTTGCAACAAATTACACATTAACTGCTGGGCTCTTTGCCACTGTAATTCGAAATGGTGGGTGAAGTTATCCATGGTTAACCAAATAATCAGTAAACCCATAATTTGCGCAATGGCAAAACCAATACTAAAAATGTTTAATTGGGGCGCAGCCTTAGTCATCACACCGAATGCCAAGTTCACCAATAACAACGATACAATGGGCGCTAATGAGAGAGTTACCGCCGCCACAAACATCCAACTTGCCCAATGGGCAATTTCTTTAAATTGTTCTGGTTGAAACCAGGCCTCACCGATTGGAAATGCCTGAAAACTCATAACTACCATGCGGATCATTGCTAGATGCCCGTCCAGCGCCCAAAACAGTAATGTGGCTAAAATCAAATAAAATTGACCTACCGCAGGCACATTAATCCCATTGACTGGGTCAACAATTGAGGCAAATCCAAGACCGGTTTGCATTGCAACAACTTGTCCGGCAATGACAAAGGTATCCAGCATCATTGCTGAAATAAATCCAATTGCTAAACCAATAATTAACTGCTGAATAATTAACACAAAGGTACTCACTGAAAATATTTCAGATATATCAACAGGTGGCACTACAGGCATAATTAATAAGGTAAGGAAAAGCGTTAGTAAGGTACGGATTGGCGTTGGAACCGTTTTCGCACTAATGCCTATCATAGCGGCAAACAAACCAGAAACACGCATAAAGGGCAGTAACATGTCTGCCATATAATTTGTGATGGTAGAAGCTGCAAACTCCAAAAGCTTAACCTACGACTTCTGGGATGCGTTCAACGATATTGAAAGTGAAATCCATTAACTTTTGTACTAGCCAATGTCCACCCCAACTTAATGCTAAAAGGGTCACAATCAACCGCGGTAGAAAACTCATGGTTTGTTCATTGATGGAAGTGGCCGCTTGAAAAACCGCAACGATCAGGCCGACAAACAAGCTCGGCAAAATGATTGCCGACACCAATAAGATTACCATTTGTAAGGCTTCTTTTAGAATCTCGACGAAGACTTCTGGTGACATATTAGTATTCCTCTACCCTAACCCAAAGCTTGTTGCCAAGGTGCCAAAAATTAGATTCCAACCATCCACTAACACAAATAACATTAGCTTAAAGGGCAAAGAGACGATCATCGGCGATAACATCATCATCCCCATTGCCATTAAAATGGATGCCACCACTAAATCCAGAATAAGAAACGGAATAAACAACATAAACCCTATCTGGAACGCCGTTTTCAGCTCACTGGTTACAAATGCAGGGATCAACACATTCATAGGGACTTCAGATGGATCGTCAAACTGGCCTTGCATATCCCCTAACTGAACAAAGGTTTCTAAATCTTTTATCCGAGTTTGCGACAACATAAAGGCACGCATTGGCACCTTAGCTTGCTCATACGCCTCTAAGGATGTCATTTCTTCGTTTAGGTAAGGTTGCAATGCATTTTCGTTGATCTTCTCAAAGACCGGCGCCATGATAAACATCGATAAAAACAAACTCACACCAATTAATATTTGATTTGAAGGCGACTGCTGCAGACCTATGGCTTGACGCAATATTGACAGCACAATAATAATTCGCGTAAACGAGGTCATCATCATTACAAATGCGGGCAACAAACTCAGTGCAGTCATAATCGCCAGCACTTGTAAGGTCATGGTATAGTCTTGTGTACCATCTGGATTTGTAGTGATAGTGAGAGCATCCACCCCCGGGGCCGCAATTGCATCAGCAGGAGCCAATAAAATGACGCTCAACAACACCAGTAAACATCTAATCATTGTTTTGTCCGTTTTTTTGCTGATTGTTTTTATCAAAACTAGGGTTAATTTTACCGGCAAGTGCTTGAGTTAACTTGTCTTTAAAACTATCTGATGTGGAATTTGAGGGCTTTTCTAAAGCGTGTTCGAGCTTAGCTAAGTGATTGATATTCGTTGCCGTAACCCCCACTAAATGCTGTTCATCTCCCACTTCGATGACCATAATGCGTTCACGGGTGCCAGCCACCATAGAGGCCACAACCTGAAGTTGACCATTTCCCGTTGCAGTGACGTTAAACCGTCGCATTAACAGGGCTAACACCACCACAATCACGATCACAAGCAATAATGATAGAAAAATTGACACTACTGAGGTGGGGTTTGAAAGGCTTTCGACTTGTGCAAAAGCACTTTTGGAAAGGATGAAAAATGGGCTCAGAGACATCCAAACCCATGATTTGTATAAGTTTTTATTACCTGAGCTTTTTGATTCTCTCGATTTGACTAATAACATCCGTTAACCGAATCCCAAATTTATCGTTGACGACCACTACCTCTCCATGAGCAATCAACGTGCCATTTACTAACACATCAAGTGGTTCGCCGGCGACTCGGTCTAATTCAACAACGGATCCTTGGTTCAATTGTAATAAATTTCGGATACTAATATGACTGCGCCCCACTTCCATGGAAATGGTCACAGGAATATCTAAGATGGTATCGAGCTTTTTCTTTTCTTTTTGAGTTATAGGGGCATCTTCAGATAGTTCATCCAGCTCAGCTACTGACACTTCACTATCTTTATCACCCGCTTTACCCTCTGCACCTTCTTCTTCAGCTTGTTCAGCCATAGCTGCAGCCCAGTCGTCCATTGCATCATCTTCACTCATTGTTCTTTACCTCGTTGTTGCAGACGCTCATAAATCTTCTTCAAGTATAGAAAGCTCAGCATCGCTATCTATTCGGCGTCCGCCTTTCGTTAATAATTGCAATTCAGATTTAACTGAAGTGGGTCGTGGAATTTTCTCGGTAATTTTTACCGCGATATTGTCCCGTGAACGACCTAATTTCGCCCTAAATGTAGGTAGGTCTTCAATAAGAACCGTTATGGTCTCGGGCATTTCAATGGGAATAATATCCCCTGGTTCAAAATTCATTATTTTTTGTAAGGAAACATCCACGTCCAACATATGGGTTGAAACAGCTACGGTTACATCTAGAATTTCATCTCGAAGGGCTTTACTCCAGCGTAGATCCGTATCTTCCTTGTCGCTTTGCACACCCGCATCTAATAGCTCTCGAATGGGCTCTAACATGGAGTACGGCAAAGAAACGTGGAAATCACCACCACCGCCATCCAATTCAATATGGAATGAGCTAATGACCACCACTTCAGTTGGACTGACAATATTAGCCATTGCTGGATTAACTTCTGAGTCTAAATACTCAAACGAAACATCCATGACCGGTGCCCATGCTTCTTTGTAATCCTCAAATATCAATTTCAGTAACATTTGCGTAATGCGGCGTTCAGTGGGCGTAAACTCACGTCCTTCAATTTTGGCATGATAACGACCATCACCACCAAAAAAGTTGTCGACTAAAATGAAAACCAATCGGGCTTCCATAGTAATTAAGCCTGTACCTTTGAGGGGTCTGAAACGCACCATATTCAAACTGGTAGGCACAAATAACGTATGAATGTACTCACCGAATTTAATCATTTGAATACCGTTGATAGATACTTCGGCAGAACGGCGCATCATATTAAACAAGCTCACCCGCATATGCCTTGCAAATCGCTCGTTAACAATTTCCAGGGTGGGCATACGTCCACGCACAATGCGGTCTTGGGAAGAAAAGTCATACTCAATCATCGAACCATCAGATTCGAGATCTTCGGTATCCTCTTCTTCAACATCATCAACACCATGAAGTAGCGCGTCAATTTCGTCTTGTGATAATAAATCGCTCAAAGTTTTGCTCGCTTAAATCAACATTTACCGATTATTGCATTACAAAGCCAGTGAAAAGCACTTGCTCAACCACTTCACTGCCAACGGTTTCTTTTAACACTTTTTGTACTTCTCTACCGGCTTGATCCCTTAAGGCAACCTTGCCAGCCTCTGTGACTAAATCATCTGCGTTTGAACTACTGAATACCTTTAATAAGGTTCCTTCAATCAATGGCACATGCATTTTCGCCATCTCTTCATTGTCCGTTCCACGCACCATTAATTGCACTTTGATTTGTGCAAGGCGGTCTTTACCCTGACCAGGAACGTTAAATACAAATGGACGTGGCATAGCGACATATAAGGCTGTTCCTTTATTCGCCGAAGACATCGACCCACTTTCATCAGATGAAGCTTCCGCGACTTCTGATTCAGCAGCCATATCAGGCTCATCTGAACTACCCAGTAAAAAATATGCGGCGGCACCGCCACCGATGAGGACAAGGGCTACGATGATAATGATTATCATTTTACCTTTGCCGCCTTCTTCCATTTGTAATTCTTCTTCTGCCATTGTCTTCTCAGTTGTGTTTAGTATGACTGTTTGTGCATTGTATCAATAAATTGCCTGAACTAAACGATTCTAGTCGTTCAATTGCACTTCTATTACACAAAATAGTCTATTCCGCCTAATCTGCCATTAGAAATTCGTTGTTCTATCACCTGAGTCTCCTCTCCGGGGATATTCTCATCAGCTTGATTAGTGCCCACATATTCTGAATCTTGTTGCGTGTCATTGCTATTTTCTTGCTGCACCGAAGACTGTCCAAGTTCAATACCTTGCTGCTCTAAGAGTTCCTTAAGTCTTGGCGTAGCCTGCTCGAGTACGTCTCTTGCCTGCTGTGATTGCACCACAATATTCACGCTAGCGGTATCCCCAGACATATTTAGGCGTACTTTCATTGCGCCCAAATCGGGTGGATCTAAACGAATCTCAGCTTGCAAGTTATTTTGATTCGCCATCCAACGCACTTTTTCAGTCAATTGCTGCAATCCTTCATTGCGAGTAATATTTACCGCTTTGTCAAATTGCGCCATTTGCTGACCTTGTTTAGTTTGCAAATGTTGCGCCTGATTTACGTTTTCTTTGACTAAATTTCTCTCGGACGCAAAATTATGCTGTAGCTGCTCTATTTTGGCGTTTAATTGACTGGTTAATTCTAAGCTTTGATTAAACCGCGTGACCGAATGATCCAATACTTCTGGGACTATGGGCATCGCGTTCACTTTAGTGGCGGCATCACTAACTAATGCCGATAAATCGATTGCAGGCTGATGGCCTTGCTGCAGTTGTGCTTTTACTTCTTCAATCCCACTTTTTAGGGCACTCACAAAGTCAGTTTTAAGGGTGGCCTGCGAAGTATCAACTTGACTCGTCGCGGGTTTGATATCTAAACGTTTGGCAAGATTTGTCAACGCAGCATCTAGTTTGTCTGCAGGTATATCGAGTAAAACCGCCAGACTCTTGTCTAACGGTTTCGTAGACAAGGGGATCTCCTGCTCTCCAGTAACAGCATTAACCTGTGCTTGCGCGTTTAAACTTGGATTGCCATCTTGTTGATGCATTTCGCTGTTATCGGCATTGGTTGATTTACCACTTTGATCATTGGCAACATTCAACAAACCAAGCAGCAACTGCATGTCTTCAATCACGGCGTTCTCTGTTTCAGAGTCTTCAACTGGGTGAACATTGTTGACTAAGGCAACAGACTCAGTCTCATGGGTGAGCCTTTCTCGTAGACTTTCTATAACCTCGGGATCGAGCTGTTCTAAAAACTCGCTAATACGAGTAATGAGTTCATCGGCGCTCTGCACTTCAGTAGTGTCAGTATTTTGTTCAGAAGTGCTCTCAGCGGCTTGTAACTCAGTGATTAAGGTGCTCAAAGTGTGCAGCGCGAGTTCGGCTTCTTGCTCAGTTGTTAGACTGTTAGCCAACTCGCTGGCAACCTCACTACTAGCTTCAGTGTCCACTGTACTTTCAGTCTGGGGATGAACACTATGCGCTATTGACTCGGGGCTGTCAGTCTCTACGTCAGTATTTACTGTCGAGGTTTCTTGAACAGCACTTTCATCTAGCAATTCAATATTTTCGTTTTGTGACAATAGCTCAAACAAGGTTAACTCTGAATCCAGCTCCCCATCGGACTCAACCTGCTCACCAGTAATGTTGTGGGTTTCGCTAACTTCGATGTCGCCCTTTTCATTGGGCAGTTGCTCACTAGTGTTGCTAGCCTTGGCAATACTTTTTTCTAGTAATAGCAACCAATCGTTTAGCCCTTCTTCGCTTTCGCCAACGTTTCCAGAGTTTACTGTATTAAGTAGCTCATTAGTTTGTTCTTCACCAGTGGTAAAGGCTTTTTCGTCATTTATTGAATGCTCAGAAGTACCTCGCGCTAGCTCTTCTTTACTGCTTTGTAATTCTCCACCTTGCTCTTTTTGAATGTGTTTCGACGCTACTTTTTCCACATCAGCGTTGGTGGTTTTATTAAGCTCTTGAGAGACAGGATCTAGGGTCTTTTTTCCAGCCGAAGTTTCTGAAGAATCATCCGTCGTGGTTTCAGGAGTCTGAGCCGCTGACTTTTGCTCAACAGGTTTAGCGTATTCTCGCGAATTATCTTTCTTTTTTTCTGTTAAGGCTTGTTTCAGAGTGTCTTCACTGGCTTTGCTATTTTCCTGAGCAATATGGTTTTTACGGGGCTCATCAGGCTGGCCATACACTTTATCAGCTTGTTTTAAATACGAGCGAAACTCTAGCTGTTGACTAATATTGTTGCCAGAATAATCATTCACCTTAGTCATCAAGGCGGCAATTTCTGATTTAGTGGTGGCAATATCTTGCATCTTTAATTCCCGTTTCAGCATTGATTTATGACGTAAACCAATCATATTAGCTGGCTACAGCAAAGAGCGTTCCAATCTGCAAATTTATTATTCGAAAAGACGGGTTAAAAAAGCATGTTTATTGGTTGCGGATAAAGCGTTGGGTGGAAAGCTCATCCATAAATAACTGTTCAAGTTTATTATTTCTCACTTCTCTTGCCTGACGTTTTTTATCCAACAACATTTCCACAGCTTTGCGTTTACGCTGCTGGGCTAACCAAAGCTCTTTTCGTTGTTCGGCGACCAAAACAGCCTGATTGTGTACTTGCATTTGTTGCTGACAAGCTTTATCTAATTTGCCGATGAAGGAATGCAGTTTGTTAAATTTATCAATATTGAGGGTATCGGCACTTTTCACTTGGGTCTGACGCAGATAGTCCAAGCGATAACCTTCCAAGCTAGTCAATTTCTGCTTGTTTAGCTCAGCATGTTGTTGAGCTAATTGAAAATCTTGAGCAAGACGATCTTCTTTGTCCTTTTCCCACCTTGCCACTAATTCTAGTTGACGTTCTGCCATTAGCCGTTACCTAACCCTTTTGTCAAAGACATCATCCCTTCGAGGCATTCGTCATAAGGCAATATTTGCTTCATCCCCTGTTGTAGAAAAGTATTAATAACAGGCTCTGCAGCTATGGCTAAATCCATTCTAGGATCGCTTCCTTTAGTGTATGCGCCTATATTAATGAGATCTTTATTCTGTTGATAATTGGAATATACCTGTTTGATACGACGACTTGCCATTAGGTGCTCATCACTGACAACCATGGGCATCACACGGCTAATGGACGACTCAATATCTATGGCAGGATAGTGTCCTGCTTCTGCCAAATTTCTAGACAATACAATATGTCCGTCAAGAATAGCCCGTGCAGAATCAGCGATGGGATCTTGTAGATCATCCCCTTCGGTTAACACAGTATAAAAGGCCGTAATCGAGCCTTGCCCCTCTTTTCCGTTTCCGGCTCTTTCCACTAAAGCGGGTAGTCTGGCAAACACGGAAGGTGGATAACCTTTAGTAGCTGGAGGTTCACCAACGGCTAAGGCAATCTCACGTTGTGCCATTGCATAGCGGGTCAACGAGTCGATTAACAATAATACATTCAAACCTTTATCTTGAAAATATTCCGCTATCGCCACTGCGGTCTCACACCCTTTGAGGCGCATAAGGGGCGACGTATCTGCTGGTGAGGCAACAACGACTGATTTTTGTCTTTCTTGATCACCCAAAATGTCTTGTATAAATTCTTTTACTTCTCGACCACGCTCGCCAACCAAACCTACCACGACAACATCGGCAGAGGTGCCACGGGTCATCATTCCCAACAACACACTCTTACCCACGCCACTTCCCGCAAACAAGCCCATTCGTTGCCCTTCACCTACGGTGATCATCGAATTAATAGCACGCACGCCAACATCTAGAGGATTAGAGATAGGTTTACGGGATAAAGGATTAATAGGGGGTTTACTCAATGAAACGCGTTTTTCAGCTTTAATGGCACCTAACCCATCCAAGGGTTGCCCATTGCCATCCACCACTCGCCCTAACAAAGACATACCAACAGGTAGCCCCGGCTCTCGGGTAAGGGGTTCTACGCGGGAACCTGGAACGATCCCCTTTACCGCTTCGGTTGGCATTAGATAGGTAATATTTTCGGCAAACCCAACAACTTCCGCTTCAATTTGTCCATCAACGGTTTGCACTAAACATTGGCTGCCCACAGGCATTTGACAACCGACAGCCTCTAAGGTTAAGCCAATCCCGCGAACCAGCTTACCTGAAGCAACAGTATGGGCTTCAGGCACTTGATTTTGCAATGATTTAATACGCTCTAGTAGCTTCTCCGACATCCTTTAAGACTCACTTTCTATATCGCTAAGTCCTTGTTCTAGCAAAAACTTGTTAAGCACGTCTTTCACTCGTCGTTCAACCGAAGTATCAACTGCGTTGGTTTGCGTGCTGATATCGCAACCCCCTCTGGACATACTCGAATTTTCCACAAACACCCAGGCATTTTTTTCTATTTGCTCAGTAGAAAAACGCTCTTTGACCAGCTCTATATCTTCAGGATGCATGTGGATGGTATATTGAGATTCATGGATAGGCAGTGCTTTTAAGCCCTCGTTTAGAGCATTAAATAGGATTTCGGGATTGGTTTGTATTTCTGCTCTTATCACTGACTTGGCTAAAGAAACGGCCAGTTTGATTAATTCAGATTGTAATTCGTCTTCAACTTGGGATACGGGTTGATGTAATTGCTCCATTAAAGACTGCCATACCTCAACGTGCGACTCAACTTGCTCTTTGCCCTCAGCCAAGCCCTGTTCTAATCCTTCGCTCAGCCCTTGCTCTTTGCCTTCTTGTAAACCAAGTTCTTTACCCTCTGCATAACCGGCTTCATGACCTTGCTTTTTACCTTGTTCAAAACCTTCTTTGTATGCGGACTCTCGTATTTGCTCTATTTCTTCAGCAGTGGGCGGTAAAACCGTTTCTTCTACCTCTGGCGGTTCATATTTCCACGTGCGCTTACGATCAAATACGTTGGTTTTGTTGGCATTAGCATCAAATGTTTCTTCTAAGATCGGCAACTCCCAAGCGGCAATATCTTCGTCACTTAAGGTGTTTTCATCTGTCTCTTTATCAGTCACATTTTTTTCCGTCACATCAATACCATTAACTAAAAGTAAGCGTGTTAAAGGCTACTTTATAGGAACTCTTCGCCGCCACCGCCGCCAAGCATTATTTCACCAGAATCAGCTAACCTTCTGGCCACCGATAAAATTTCTTTTTGGGCAGTTTCTACTTCACTTATACGCACAGGTCCGAGTGCTTCAAGGTCATCAATCAACATTTCAGCGGCTCGTTTGGACATATTTTTGGTAATTTTGTTTTTCAGCTCATCATCAGCGCCTTTGATGGCCTTGAGCAATGAGTCTTGTTGAACTTCACGTAATATTGCTTGAATAGCGCGATCATCTACATCTGCAAGGTTGTCGAAGACGAACATCAAGTCTTGGATTTGCTGACTCATCTCCTCATCTTGTTCACGTATTGCATCCATCAACTGGCCTTCAATATTGGTATCGAGATAGTTCATAATATCTGCCGCTGATTTCAAGCCGCCCATTTTAGCGGCTTGTGTACCTGCCTGACCGGCAAATTGTTTCTCCATAATTTCATTTAATTCTTGCAAGGCTGCCGGTTGCACTTCTTCAAGGTTGGCTACCCGCATCATTAAGTCTAACCGCACTTTTTCTGGGAATTGTGCCAGAATTTCCGCAGATTGCTCTGCATCTAGATAGGACATAACAATGGTTTGAATTTGTGGATGTTCATTACGAATGATGCTGGCAACCTGCTTAGAGTCCATCCACTTAAGGGAGTCGAGACCTTTAGCTCCACTGCCCATTAGAATTTGATCAATTAAGTTGGCCGCTTTGTCTTCGCCCAAGGCTGCAGTCAATGCACGCTTCACAAAGTCTTGGCTTTGGAAACCAATGGTACTGTAATTTTGAATCTCTTCGATAAAATGTTTATGCACAGCGGTAATTTTTGGCTGCGTCATATCATCAATTTGCGCCATTGCTTGCCCTAAACGCTGAACTTGTTTGGGCTCTAAATGCTTAAGAATTTGCGCAGCGTCTTCTTCTGATAAACTCAGAAGTAAAATGGCGGCTTTATCTACACCCTCTAATTTTCCAACGTCATAGCCGCTGGATTCAGGTAATTCTTCTTCAGGCATGTCTATTCCTACTCATCTTGCATCAACCAGCCTTTTACTACCTGAGCTGATAATTCAGGTTCATTAGCAACTAATGCGCGAACCGCTTTTAGTACATCTTCATCTTTATGTAAATCGGGTAACATCAAGGAACCGTCTGCAGCAAAACCAACTTGCCCCTCATCAAACTCCTGAGACAGCATACTAATAGTTTCATCACCTAAGTCTAATGCGCTATCGACATCAAAATCATCGCTTTCAGTGGTATCTTGAGGATTAATAAGTCGACTCAACATCGGTTTAACCAGCGCAAATATTAATACGATAATGATAAGGGCACCCGCCGCTACTTTTACCGTTTGCGCAAACCATTCTTCTTTATAGTAAGGCACCACTTCGGGTACAAAATCACTTTCCCGACTAAAGGGAATACTTACCACCTCTAAAGAGTCACCACGAGTAACATCAAAGCCGATACCACCTTGCAACAAGCGACGAATATTGAGTAACTCTTGTTGCTCCCTAGGCGATGTTGACTGCGTACCATCTTCTGCAACCTTAGTGATATAATCCACTGCAACAGACACGCTCAACCGCTTAATGAAACCAGTCTGCTGTTTGGTATGACTAATTGTAGTATCTAACTCGTAGTTTCGCGTTTCTTCTTTTGAATTTCGACCCGGTAAGGTAGTTCGTGAATTGCTAGCCGTGGCATTTTCGGGGATTGAAGAGTCTAAAGGAGGTTGATTGGTTAGCGCGCCAGGAATGCCGGCGATTGCGCCACCTACACTGTTTTCTTCCACTAACATTTCACTGCGTATTGCAGGCAAATCAGGGTTGTAGCGACGCTGAGTTTGTTCAACTGCGGTAAAATCCATGGTTACATCAGCTTGGGCAGTATAGTTTCCCAATCCAAGAACCGGAATTAATATCGAATCGATCTTTTCTAAATAGGCATTTTCCCGTTGCTTCTCTAATTCATACTCTTTTCTAGAGCGCGCAGAGGCGGCATCTTGAGAACCAGAATTCAGTAACCGGCCATTGCTATCTGTTACAGTAACGCGACTAGGCTCCATTCCTTGCACTGCCGAGCCCACAATATCAATAATAGCGTCAACTTCTTCATTGGATAAGCTAGAGCCCCGTCCAGAAGTCACCACGACTGTAGCACTGGCTTTTTTCTCTCTCCGTGCAAAAACATTTTCAACCGGTAACGCAAGTAGCACTTTGGCTCGTTTAACCCCGTTTATTTCCTCGATAGTGCGGGCGATTTGCTGTTCTCTAGCATGCTTTAAGCGCTCTTTTTCTACTCGCTGTGACACCCCAAAACCCATATCTTGCATGATGATTTCAGCACCGGTGTTTTCCGAAGAAGAAGCGAGCCCTTGGCGAGTCATATTTAATTTAATCGCTTTATAGTCACTTTCTAGAACTTTAACCACATTACCTTCAAGAATGTAATCTGGGTAATTTTGATCAAGGTAATCAAGGGTTTCAATGAGCTCTTGGGTTTCCATTTTACCCAATGGACGGTAAGTAGGTTCTTGTGCCCAAATAACGATAAAAATAGCAATAGCGATACAGATCACCAGGGCAATCACTATGGTTACTTGACGCATTATATCGACATTGCCTAATGCGTCCATAAAACCAGATTTATGCTCTAATTCTGTTGAATCTGAATAGTTGTCATTGTCACTAAGTGCAAGCTCAGTGCTAGTTGCCTCGGCCACGAGTTATCCTCTTGCTATGTTAAACGGGCATGTTCATGATTTGTTTGTACGCTTCTAGTACTTTGTTACGTACCTGCACAGTAGCTTCAAAAGCAATGCCGGATTTCTCTTTGGTCAACATCACGTCAGCTAAACTCATATTCGGATCACCCATCTCAAATGCGATTTGTTTGTCTTTCGCATCCAGTTGCATATCGTTCACAGTATTAATTGCCTGCCCTAACATTTCGGCAAAATTATGAGAAGAAGGGTTAGTGCCAGGAAGCTGTGCAACATCCATCTGTGCACCTGACGCCATTGCCTGCATTTCTTGGTATAAAGATTGTGCTTTGATTTCCATGTGTCGCTCCGGTGGTCAAATCAAAAGGCTTTGCGTATGTCAAAAAAAATGGCAAAGCACGAATTTATTACAGCTATAACTTAACTAAGCAATCTCAGTGCCAAACTTTAAAACCTATAAATATCAGCAAGTTAGAGTATTTGTCATTTTATTGACGGAGTTGTTTTATAGGATTTAACCGATAACCAACTTAATGGCTGGTTAACCATTTCCGGGAATAACGTAAAATGGAGAAAAACCGAGGGGTAATCTCGATGGAGGATGTAAAAAAATAGCCGTTAATTAACGGCTATTAGTGAAAGTGGTAATACTAAGCGGGAAGTTCAATTCCCACTTCACGCATACGCGCTAATTTATAGCGTAAGGTTCTGGGACTGATCCCTAAACGTTCCGCCACATCTTTACGACGACCATTGCAAGATTGCAGTGTGTCGAGAATAATTTGATGTTCTTGATGACGTAATTCACTGCCTAATTTACTGTCATCCACTTCAGTTGGGTTTTCTTGTTCGGTGATAATAGTTTGGCCAGTCTCAATTTCAATCATCAAATCATTGGCGTCAATGCTTTCTCCATCAGACAAGATAAGGGCGCGTTGGATCACGTTTTCCAACTCTCGAACATTACCAGGCCATACATGCTGCATTAACTTACTTCTAGCCGAAGCCGTCAAGCTAGGCGCGGGTTGATTACCTTTATAGTGTCTTTCTATCATGTGTTCAGCCAGCGGCACTATGTCACCTGCTCGCTTATCCAACGGATGCCACATCAAAGGGAATACATTTAATCGATAGTACAAGTCTTCTCTGAATTTGCCATCGCTGACAACCTGTTTTAAATCGCGATTACTAGTGGCAATCACGCGCACGTCTAAGGCAATGGTTTTACGCCCCCCTAACCTTTCGACTTCTTTTTCCTGCAAAACACGCAATAGTTTTGCCTGTAATGCGAGATCCATTTCAGTGATTTCATCGAGTAAAATACTGCCACCCTGAGCCAATTCAAACTTACCAGGAGAGGCTTGTAGCGCCCCTGTAAACGCACCTTTTTCATAACCAAATAAGGTCGCCTCTAGCATATTCTCAGGTATAGCTGCACAGTTAATGGCAACAAAAGGCTGGTCTTTGCGGTTAGATTGGTCGTGAATATATCGCGCCAAAACCTCTTTACCCGAACCACTTGGCCCCAAAACCATCACAGTCGCATCTGAAGCAGCAACCTTTTTGGCTAAATTGAGCAAATTGATACTGGTAGGATCGGCAGCGATAGGATTGCGAGATTCCACTTGTTGAGCTGGTGCATATCGGCCAACTAAATTTAACAGCACTTCAGGACTAAAGGGTTTTGACAGATAATCAGTTGCGCCATCTCGCATTGCTTGAACCGCATCATCGATTGTTGCATAAGCTGTCATAAGCAATGTTGGTAAGCTGGGGAATTTATTTTTGATACTGCGCAATAGAGTTAGGCCACTCATTTCGCCCATTTGAATATCACTCACTACCAAGTCGACCTTGTGTGAACTTAGTTTGACCATCGCTTGCTCAGCCGAGTTAGCCTCGATAACCTCATAACCCCCTAGTAATAAGGTATCGACTAATGCCTCTCTTAACCCGGCATCATCTTCTACAATTAGTATGCTGGTTTGACTCACGATTTCTCTCCCAAAGCCTGTTTAGTTGTTTGACTTGATTTAATGATTGGTAACATGAGACTAAAACATGCTCCTGAGCCCGGCATATTTGACACTGTAACCGATCCACCGTGGGACTTAGCCACAGTAGCAACTACCGATAACCCTAAGCCTGTGCCATGACTTTTTGAGGTATAAAAAGGTTCAAAAATGCGATTTAAACACTGTGTATCCACACCCGGCCCATTATCTTGAATGTGCAAACTCACCTGTTGATCATCGTGTAAACAACTAATCGCTATTTGACAATCTTCAGGCTGTACTTGAATTGCATTATGAATAATATTTTGCAGCGCCCCTAAAAGTGCGGGTTTGTTGCCTAAGATCATTAGTTGAGGATCAATATCTTTGACAATTAACTGGGCATTAGCTTGCTGAACCATATTCTCTGCGGAAACCGTCAGTTCTGATATGAGTTCGGCAATAGAGATATTTTGTACAACTTGTTCTTCGCCACTTTTGGCAAACAACAGCATATCGTTTACCTGCCCTTCTAAATCTTTTAACCGCAACATTAACTTTTCACCAAAGCGCTCCCGTGCGCTGTCGCTAAGTTGATTGCTAGCTAAATTTGAAGCGTATAAAACCGCTGCAGATAAAGGCGTACGAATTTGATGGACGATGGAAGCCACGGTTTTGCCTAAAGAAGACAGGCGTTGCATGTGGCTAATTCGCTGTTGCAGTTGTCTGGTTTCAGTTAGATCAGTGAGTACAATAAGCTGTCCGGGTTCGGCAGTTAAAGGGGTAATAGATAATTTTACTTTTCGACCATCGTGTAACGAAACTTCATGGCCATCATCGGCTTGGGGCTTAAACGAACGAGCTATGATTTTACGCCATGCTTGACCTTCTAATGGCTCACCCAACAAGTCTTTGGCCAAAGCATTCGCCTGTTTTACCTGTCCTTGTCCATTTATCACGACAACCCCGGCCGGCA
This sequence comes from Aliiglaciecola aliphaticivorans, assembly GCF_054782055.1. NCBI lineage: Bacteria > Pseudomonadati > Pseudomonadota > Gammaproteobacteria > Alteromonadales > Alteromonadaceae > Aliiglaciecola > Aliiglaciecola aliphaticivorans. The sequence goes on along the minus strand of NZ_BAAGTF010000019.1, from coordinate 210,429 downwards.
TTACCTGTAATAAATGTTCCAGTCTGGTTGCCTGGCTTTTTAACTGCTCAAATTCTTGCTTGGAAACTTCTGTAGTTGAAGTTGATGACGCCTGAGGTGCAACAAACTGCGATGCACGCTCACGTGAGCGAGACGAGGAAGTACAGCTTATTTCCCGGTGTTCGTCTTCATACGATATGTTGAATGCACTGTCGAGCGCCATAATGTCCTCACGTCAAAAATATTACTTACCGTGAGATTAGCATATCCCATGCCAATTATTTTACCCTACATATCAATAAGTTATACCGTTGCAAACGGAGAGTTGAACGTCAACAAAATGACGGGAGAGGATTTAAGGGGTTATAAAGATTAAACAAGATGCGTTGCCATCATGGCATAAATACAGCCGTTCTAATCGCGGACTATTCCATATTTACGCATTTTTTCGACCAAGGTAGTTCGACGCATACCTAAGACTTCTGCCGCTCTTGCAACAACCCCGTCTTGTTGGTCTAGGGCTTGGTTTATCATACTGATTTCCAATTCTGAGAGATACTCTTTCAGGTTCATACCGTCTGAAGGCAAGGCTGAACTGGCATTCAAGTCAGTTTTTTGAACTATTTCCTGATTTTCGTCGAGATCAGCAAATTCGTTTTCATCACCTTCGCTTATATCACTATCACCGGTATCGTTAAACAAGGCGATTATTGCCTCACGTTCCAATAACTCTTCAGGGTAATCTGGTTCGAAATTATCGCCATCGGTATATTGGTATTTGGAGGGTAAATCCGTTACATCCACCACTTGGTTGGGATATAAAATCAGTAACCTTTCCACCAAATTAGAAAGTTCACGGACATTGCCCGGCCACAGATGTTCGAGCAGAGAATTAATTGCACTTTCGGTAAAACGTAAAGACTTTTCATTTTCTTGTTCTAACCGTGAAACTAGTTCCTGCAACAACAGTGGAATGTCTTCTTTGCGTTCTCTCAATGCTGGACTTTCAATGGGAAAAACATTCAATCGGTAATATAGGTCTTCTCGAAATGATCCTTCGGCGATCATGTTTTCAAGTTCTCGGTGTGTAGCAGCTACAATGCGCACATCACATTTAATGGGTTTGTTCCCCCCTACTCGCTCATATTGCCGCTCTTGCAACACTCGCAGCAATTTAACTTGCATTTGCAGAGGCATATCACCAATTTCATCCAAAAATAAGGTGCCACCTTCGGCTAACTCAAAACGCCCTTTACGTGCGTTTATCGCCCCTGTAAATGCGCCTTTTTCATGACCAAATAGCTCACTTTCTAACAGTTCTGCAGGAATAGCGCCGCAATTAACTGGAATAAAAGGACCATTGTTCCGATTCGACATAAAATGCAGATTTCGGGCGATGACTTCCTTACCCGTGCCAGACTCACCTAACACAAGCACATTCGCGTCAGAGCTTGATACTTGCTCGATTAAATGTCGGACATTTTGAATTTCTTCGCTTTTTCCAACTAAACTGCGAAATAATTTGGTTTTACTAGTATTAGAGTTTTTAGCGGGGCGTTTACGTAAGTACTCTTGACATCGATGAAGCATCTGAGTCAAAACGGGATAGGTTACCGGCTCTTCTAGCTGTCCAACGATATTGGCTCTAAATTCAGCATCAGCTTGGGCATTGCCAATTACAATAAAAGGTTGGGCTGGAAATTTGCTTACCACATCATCGGTCAGCTCAGGAGAGTCGAAATCGATGATTACAGCTTCAAAGCTGTCTTGTTTTTTCAACGAAGACATTGCTTCAGAAAAAGGTACCATCGCACAACGTTCGCCTAAAAAAGACAAGATTGTTTTGAGATTATTGGCGCGCGACATATGCCCGCTGATAATCAGAATTGTGCTCATCCTTTCCCCATCTTTGTTATTTTTATTGTTTTTTTTCAAGGGCGTGTCAATTCCAAGTAAATGTTTGCCAAGCTTCTCTGCTTAAAAATAGACAAAAACAAAACACCTATTTGGCGCAGTCCGTCTATTAAAAGATTAGCGTATATTTTTACTCGTGTCAGTAAGCTATAAAATGAAATTGAAACACACATACCAATTCTGTCTTGATTTTAAACATTCGTTGTCGGATAGCAACTATCAATTTTTATGTTTATGAATAAAATCAATTAATTGAACAAAATAAAAGCAGCCGAAGCTGCTTTATCATTAAATTTAATTTTAAACGTTCAATTAATCGCTTATATCGAGAATTAACTCAACAAAGACAATACTTGACCTTGCTGCTGATTCGCTTGAGATTGCACAGAAAGCGATGCTTGGCTTTGGATGCCAGCTGCAATATTGTCTGCTGTTGCTTGAGCGTAATCGGTATCTTGCAATCGACTTCTGGCGGCAGAAACATTAACATCGGTTTGACTTAGGTTTCTCGCAGCACTTGCAAATTGATTTTGCGTGGCTCCTAAATCCGCCCTAGCCCCACCTACAAATTCAAGGGCATTATCGGTAATCTCTAAGGCTTCTTCAGCCCCCTCAGACGTGGACACATCAATATTTAGCACATCATCAAGTTGTGCCGCCACATCTTGCGTCGCTACACCGATGCTCTGACCTGAGTTCGCACCAACTTGAAAATCAATGTTACCTTCTTCTGATAATAAAGATTTTCCACCAAAATTGGTCTGCTCAATGGTTTGGCTAATGTTACTTTGCAATTGAGAAATTTCGGATTGCAGCGCTTCTCGATCAGAATCGCTTAAGATCCCGTTCCCTGCTTGCACGGATAATTCACGAATTCGATTTACATCGGTATTAATACCTGACAAACCACCTTCGGCTACCTGAGATAGGGAAACGCCATCGTATGCATTAGAGATAGCTTGTCGATTACCTTCAACTTGGGTAGTTAACCGGTCGATAATTTGTTGTGCAGCAGAATCATCGGCAGCACTATTCACTCGCTTACCTGAAGCCAACTTTTCAAACAAGGTTTCTTGTTTCTGTTGTAACTGCTGTAAAACGGATGAATTGTTACTGGTATCAAGATTGATCATAGATTTTCTCCTCCTACACCTTGTGTTAAGGATAGCAAAATATTGCCGATAAAGTAAGCAACCGACAATAAACACAGTCTAAACTAAGTATTAAAATTCATAACTATGTATAAATATCTATCATGAAAATGCAATTCAAGTAAACTCAATTGACTCCGATACCATCATCAGGTCACAATCATCCTAAGTATTAAATATCAAAAAGATAACCGTTTAACAGTGACAAATATTCAAATGACGTCACAGGCTGATAATAACGAGTTAACGTCTAGCACCATAAAAATTAGAAACCATGCTTAAAAATATACGATTACATATTGAAAAAGATGAAGAAAAACAACAAGAATTGGATCGCTCTTTAGCGGCAACCATTGTAGAAATGCAGCGCAAGAATATTAATAGCTTTGCGCGTAATATTCCCTCGTTAGTTCCGACAATCAAATCTACATCGCTGCAAAATCACTCGTTGTTTAATAATAAGTATGGTGAAATTAATATCGTAGATTACGGTATCGGAAGAACCTTGTATGGATTCCATCCTCTAAACGAAGTAAGCCAGCAAGTGAGCCGTTTTGAACACCACAGTCCAAAAATAACGTTAACTCAAAGCAGCGAAGTAAAATCAGATACAGAAAGCGCAACCTCATCTTCATTAGATTTTCATCAGCTTGCCGCATATCAAAATAGACAAAGCCAGCCGCAGTTAGACGAAGAAATAGAATGCTTAGTCGTATTAGGCTGTGGTTTGGGTTTGCATTTAGAGATGCTGCTTCGTCAACACAAAATCAAATACCTGATTGTTTATGAACCACAGATTCAATTTTTTCAATGCTCGGCATTAGCCATTGATTGGTCTTCAATTTTCGCATTAGCCAAACAAAATGGTACTGGGATTTTCTTACAAATAGAAAAAGATGGACGAAATTTAATTGAAGATATAGAACAATTACAAGAACATGAAGGTATTTCTGAGTTCCGTATTTTCAAACACTACAACCACCCAATTTTTGACGCTATTTTCAATGAACTAACCAAGCGTACTTGGGCTGATATCAAAAAGAATGGCTTTAAAGTCAGCGCTACTGAAAATTACCTCACCTATGTACCTAGCTGGACTCCAGAAATCGATCTTCAAAAATGTAAACCAGTCTGTGAAGAACAAACGCTATTTAGTAAAAACCTAAATGCGTTTAAAAAGTTCTATCCGGCTATTTATGAACAATTTAAATCTTATACTCCAGTCAATTGGCTACCTATTGATAATCAAGATAATGAAGTTAATTTATTAAATAAAGAAAATCTCACCACTTGGTATGGTGAATCACCTATTCAAGATTGTGAATTAAACTTCAAAAACTTTTACTCCCAACCCAATAAAGATGGATTAGTTTTAGGTTATACGGGTACCAAATTAGCCCACTACGAACACTACAAATTTGTAAAGAAAACCGAAGAGCTTTTAAAAGAAGCCGAAGATGAAATTGGCGAATTACCCGAAACGGTTGCATCTATCATCATGTTTGGTTTGGGTGTGGGTTATCAGGTAGAGCGTTTGTTGGCAGATCATAAAGTAGAAAAGCTGTTTATTTGTGAACCTAACTCAGATTTTTTCTATGCCTCATTATTTGCCATTGATTGGACCGCAATTTTCGAAAAAATCGAAAAAACAGATGCACGAATTTATCTTAATATTGGTGATGACGGTACGAACTTATTCAGGGATTTATTAACTCAATTCCACTCAATTGGCCCCTATATTCTAAACAATACCTACTTCTATCAAAGCTATTATAACTCTGCATTGAACAGTGCTATTGGCCAACTTCGCGAGCAGTTGCAAGTGGTTATATCCATGGGAGAATATTTTGATCATGCATATTATGGCATCGCTCATACCAAAGAAGGAATGAGACGAAAGATCCCAGTTTTAACTAAAAACCCATCTGCAAAGTTGAGCTACGATGACAAAGAAGTCCCAATATTTATTGTTGGTAACGGACCATCGTTAGATAGCTCTATAGCGGCGATTAAAGAATGGCGAGAGCAAGTCATTGTTGTAAGTTGTGGGACCGCACTTCAGGCCCTGCATAGGAATGGTATCACACCTGATTTTCATGCAGAAATTGAGCAAAATCGAAGCACATTCGATTGGGCGTCTTTAGTAGATGACTTAGCTTATTTGAGAAGTATCACATTAATTTCGTGTAACGGTATCCATCCTGATACGTGCGAATTATACAAAGAAGTTTTAGTAGCGTTCAAAGAAGGAGAATCATCTACGGTTTCAGCATTGAACGTGCTTGGTCAAGAACACTTTGAAGTATTGCGAAATGCATTTCCTACTGTAAGTAATTTTGTATGTGATTTATTTAGTACATTGAGATTTACTAGCATCTATTTAGTAGGTGTAGATTTAGGATTTATAGATGTTAAACATCACCACTCGAAATCCTCTGCATACTACCTTGAAGATGGAGAAGAAATTTATCAATATACGAACTCTGCTAATACTTCTCTTATTGTGCCAGGAAATTTCAGAGCGACTGTAAATACTAAGCACGAGTTTAAAGTATCGAGGCAAGTAATTGAGCAAGTTACAAACCAAAAAAACAAAGATCAAACTTTTTATAATTGCAGTGACGGGGCAAAAATTAACAACACTCAGCCATTAAGAACTGATGAAATACTGGTTTTATCTAGTAGTGAGCAAAAGCAGCAAGCCGTAAACCAAATGAAAACCGCGGCTTTTTCAAATAATAAAACATCAAACTTTATAGAACGTTTTGAAAATAAATTCTCTCAGAAAAGGTTAATGAAAGAGCTCGGTTATTTTGAATTACTTTTAAAAAATGAAGTGAATACTCAAAAAGACATAGAGCACATAATCAATAAACAAAAAGAAATGTTATTTGCTTCCTATAAGCAAGGAAAGTCTCTGCTGTTTTACTACCTATACGGTACTGTGAATTATGCCAATGCGGTTTTAACTAAATTATCAAGCAACGTAGATAACGATGCCAATGGACTTGAGCGTAATAGGCAACTATTAAACGATTGGAAAAAAACCATCAGTCAATTAAAAACATTTATTTTAGTAAGCGAAAACTGCCACTATTTTGATACATCCGGCTTTAAAACCTATAAAAGAGAGCAGCTAATCTTACCTAAACATATAGCAGGTAAAACGATACTGGCAATATCAGATAATATTAAATTTCAAAAGTGTATCGCGTGGCTCTATACCCAAAACTTACCAACAATAAAAAACTTAAAAATTGCGAATAAAAGTGCAGATGTTGGCCCAAATAATAAGTATGATTTTGTTGTATATTATGAAGATGAAACTAACCAAGGGCTTCGAGGTGAACACAATTCGATTTGTATCACGAGAAGCAATGACGTTGCAATTATTCAAGGTAAGACTACCAGCTTTATTTCCTTTCCTAATATTGATAGCCCAGTAATTCTCAATAGCTTAGCGTTCGTTGTCAGTATCGCGATTCGTGCAGCTTTCGGCGTGACCCAAACCGCGTTTTATATTCCTAAGCTATTCACCTCTGATGCCTCAGAGTTCAACGAAAGAGTCATCTACACTGTACCTGAAGGTTTCGTAGCAATAGACTTTAGGCACTTCATCTGTATATCGGAGATTAAAGACGCGGGATTAGTATCTCGCTACTCAGGGACAAGAGGAACTATTGTATTAGGCGACATTAAAATGAAGCATTTACTTTTAGGTGTTTTATCTCAAAACAAAATAGATGAGTTTAAGCGACAACAAATTCAAATAACTGAATCAGAAATGTCACACATATAATATGGGTAAAGTAAACTAATATGCCAGGAATATATGGTTACACCAAAAGCCAAGTTAGTGATAACTTTCTACCCTTAATGACGTCCTCGCTGTGCGAAATCACCTCAACTAATTCAAATGATGAAATAAACGATGATTTAATCCAAACATCCCACCTTTTTTTAACTAATTCCAATAGCGAACAAATATCCAGCAACGGAATTCATGTACTTATTGAAGGTGAGAAATACAATTATTCAAATATTAGTTTCAAACAGTTATTAACCGAAGCCTATTTAACTGGTCAGCTTAAATCTGTTTTAGCTGAAATAGACGGGTTATTTAATGCGTTAATTTACGACAACGTAACCAAAAAAATTCATTTGATTAGTGATAGATATGGTATGAAATTTCTATATTATTGCTTCGAAAATCAAAGACTCTCATGGTCACAAGAGGTAAAAGCGCTGCTGGCTTTACCGTTTATAAGCAAAGATGTCGACCCCATTGCTGTCGATTCGTTTCTGGAACTTGGATATGTTTTAGAAGATCGCTCACTTTTTTCAAACATCAAGCTTATTAAACCAGCCTCAATAATGACTTTTGATCTATCGACGAAAACACTTACCGAAGAGCATTATTGGAAATGGTCAGCCATCAAGTCTAGAGATATTACCTTTGAGCAAGCCACAGAGGAACTGGGCAAACTATTTTTAGACGCGGTGAAAAAGCGATTTGATTCAAGCAAAAAAATGGGTATAACCTTAAGTGGAGGTTTAGACAGCCGTGCTATTGTTGCTGCTGTAACAACGCTTTATCCAGATTATAAAGGTACGCTATCTACATTTGGAATCGAAGGTTGTGATGATATAGAAATTGCTAAAATTGTTGCAAGAAAAACAAACTGGAACCATAAAATATACCATTTTAAAGCTCACAATTGGTTTGAGCCAAGGTTTGATTCCATATGGCGAACAGATGGCATGCTCAGTATGGAACACATGCATGGTTCAGAGTTTTTAGATGATATTGCAAAGGAAGCTAACATCAACCTTAACGGTTACGCTGGCGATGTTGTATGTGGGGGGGGATGGTTTAAATTGTTACCGTTAAACACAAGAGCAAAAGCTGAGGGAATGCGACTATTTTATAAAAACCAAACAGATAAGACCCACTTTGACTCTGATTTCTATGACCTAGATAAAAGCGAACCCCACCTATTTATGAATAGAGTTAGACGATTTACCAATATGGGAACGGTTAATAGTTTAGATAAAATAGAACAAAGAAAACCTTTTTTTGACAATGCACTTATGGAGTTTGCATTGTCCATTCCCGATGAATATAGAAAAGATAACAAACTTTATGCTGCAATGTTACTCAAGTTTTTCCCTGACTTCTTCACAGATATTCCTTGGCAGAAAACTCGCAAAACGATTTTAGGAGAACAAAGCCAGTATCTAAAAAGTGAAAATATTATTCGCGGCTATATCAACTACGCTCGAGAAATAAGAGAAGATTCAATTCTTACCAAAATTAATGATTTATTATCCGTAAAGGGTTCAAAATATTCTGAATTTACCGATATAGATGCAATTGAAGAATATTTAACCCCACACCTTGTGTCTTTCAAGTACAACTATGTGTCAGAAATATTTCGATTTTTAACTTTAGAGTATTATTTGCGAAAAGTCGCAACGCTTTCCTAAATTGTCTAAGTGAACTGCCTAAAACGAAAACGAGGCAAATATAAATGAAAAAAGTTCTTATATACGGAACATCAAACAAAGCGATCAGAGAGCTCCAAGGGATCTTAATCACTTTTAATTTAGTGGGCTTTGTTGACAGTAATCCTAATAAAAGTGACCAGCATTTGCTCGGTTATCAAGTATTTCACTATTCTGAATTAAAAAATGTAGATTTTGATCTTATTGTAATATGCAGTGCATTCTCTGCGGAAATAATAGAAACCTTGAAGTCACTTCAAATTACCAATTATATTAATTCGTCTGAGCACCCCCTTCTACAAAGTGTAAATAAAGATCTTGCCAATTACCAAAGTGAACTGAAATCGAAGGAGTTGCAAAACATTCCACAAACTCCTTTGCTCGAGCAACATATTGATTGTTGCCAAATGTTGACAAATCGCATTGAGCTTTTGAAAAAATTACCTAAGCATGGGACTGCTGTTGAACTAGGTGTAGCAACCGGCAGCTTTTCGAAATGTATTTTGGAGTATGCCAGCCCTAGCAAACTATACCTAGTAGATGTATGGGGCTCACAAAGATACAACCAAGGCTTACTGGATAATATTCAACAGCTATTTAACACTCAAGTTCAAGCGAACGAAGTGGTGATTAAGCGAAAATTATCCCATGAGGCAGTGTCAGATTTCCCTGATCAGTACTTTGATTGGATTTATATCGATACCACCCATAAATATAAACAAACCAAATTAGAACTAGAGCTCTATGCCGCCAAAATGAAACCCGGTGGCATAATTGCTGGTCACGATTATAGTATGGGTAATTGGGCGAAGTCTTTTCGTTATGGCGTTATTGAGGCGGTACATGAGTTTTGCGTAACGCATAATTGGCGCTTAAAATATCTCACTATGGATATTAGTGAAAATCAAAGTTTTGCCATCGAGAAAATAAACTAGCGAAATCAGACATATAATAACATTTACTTCAACATGGGATAAAAAATTGATTAAATATGTTCACATTATGATCTCAGAAAAGTTTATGCCCCCCTACATAGACTTTATTCAGGAAAATTTTGACGAATCTGAACACTTATTCATTTATATCACCAGTGAAAAATATCAGTTTGGACTGACGCCTTCCCATAACGTCAAATTTATGCACACCGATGATGACTTTTTATGTTTAGCCAACATTTTAAAAGCTGCAGAAAAAATTATTCTTCACGGTCTATGGCGAGATAAAATTAATCATTTGTTAGTCACAAACCCTATTTTATTAAAAAAAGCCTACTGGGTTATGTGGGGAGCTGATTACTACTTACCTGAATCAAAAAGTGAGGAGCATCGAGAAGTGATTAAAAATGTGGGGTATTGCGTTACCCATATTAAAGGGGATATTGCATTAATCAAAAAATCGTACCAGGCAAAAGGTCAACATATTAATTGCTTCGCTTACACTAGTAACTTATATAGACAGGCACCGATAAATATAAATAGAGATCATAAAAAGAAAATTATTGTTGGAAATTCTGCAGCATTAAATAATAATCATATTGCGATATTCGACAGATTATATGAACACTCCTCGGATATAAACCAAGTAATAGTTCCCTTGTCTTATGCAAAAATAGGGGGAAAGCGTTATATAAATCAAGTTATTGAACATGGACAATCTTTGTTCGGTGAAAAATTTAAACCTTTATTGGATTTTTTAACTTTTGATGAATATATGACATACCTAAAAAACATAGATATCGCAATTTATGATCATAATAGACAACAAGGAATGGGTACTTTAATCACGTTGCTAAGCCTAGGGGTAAAAGTGTTTATTCGTCCATCGGTAGCAACATGGGATTTACTAACTAGTCAGAACATTCAAATATTTGATACCAATAAGTTATCTCTAGAAGGTATGAGTGAAAAGCAAATTAATAACAATATCTATAATTTGAAAAAACACTATTCAGAAAAGATGTTAGTTAAACAATGGCAATCAATTTTCAATTGATAAAAGGTAATTGATTGATAATATACTAAACTTCTGTGTGATTATTTTTGAAACATAAAATCAGTTTAAAACATTTAGCTTGAATCGATTCTATCAAAAATCAAATCAAAATATGTTTGTGGTAATCATTATTTACTTTGATGATTTTGAAACCTAAATTTTGATAGAGCGATAGAACCCCCATATTTGCTGCTGATATAGTCGATGAGATTTTTAAATAACCACTTTGTTTAAAATAGTCAATTATGCTCCCCCAAAAGAAAGGTGAATGAAGTTCATAACCTTTTTTACTACCTCCTAAAATGAGCTCGATACTATTTCCTTTAATGAGTTTAAATATCATAAACGAAAGTATTTCATTTGAATGTGACTTGTTAACTAAACAGGTAACATCCTGATTTGCTAAATCATTAACCCATTGTGACATTCTTGCATTCGCACGATTTATAGGAATAAAAGGATCTTCATGAAATCTAGAATACTTAAACATATCTTGAGAAATATTAGCTATCTTCCAGTAATCAGTGTTATCCAAAATAGATAATTCTAATTTTCTCCTAGCATAAATACTAGGTAACACATATGTATCTAATTTTTTGAGGTTAACAATTAGACTGGTTTCACAAATAAAGTACCCAGATTTTAGTAATACCTCTTTTATTTTTAAGTTACTAGATAAAAACCTACCGTAAATTAGGTTAGCATCGCAAAAATCATTAGTCTTTAAAAGTTCAAGACACAATTTTTCATCACTTAAATCTATATCTTGAATTTCAAAAGTTCTGACTTTTAGTACACTTTCATCCCAAGGAGTATATCTTCCTTTTATCATTTTTTCCCTTAAGCGGTACTGCCAGCATCAACTGTAAATGTAGTTCCTGTAATTCCTGCAGCATCTTCAGAAAGTATATATAACATCATGCTGGCTCCATCTTTTATAGTAGCAAGTCGTCCTAAACAACTGCGTCTTTTTATCTTTTCTAATTTATCTCCAATCAAACCATTAGTCATATTTGTTTCCATATAACCTGGAGCAAGTGTATTTACTGTAATTTGTGATTTTCCAAGTTCTCGGGCTAATGACTTAGTAAAACCGGTTAACGCAGATTTTGTTGCACCATATACACTGAGTCCATTAAATCCTGTTGATCCTATGATGGATCCGACATTAATAATACGCCCTTTGCGGTTAAGAAGCATAGATCTAGAAACGTATTTTGTTAGGAGAATAGGAGCCTCCACATTCACTTTCAACAGCGATGAAATATCAGATTCATGCATTGTTGCAAGCACTCCATCATGCCCTATTGCCGCGTTGTTGATCAATCCAAAAATTCGCCCATGTTCTTTTGTTATTTGTTTTACTAATGCGGAAATACCTTTAACGTTATAAAAGTCGAATTGATAAAAAAATACGCTATTTGGGTGTTCTAGTTTTACTTTTTCATAGTCGTCAGTAGGCGTGCGGCTGACTCCAAGTACTTTATACCCTGCTTTAGCAAGCATCTTAGATGTTTCAAGCCCAAGCCCTTTTGCACAGCCTGTAATTAATATGTTTTTCATTAATTTCTTGCCTTTTTTCCTGTGGCATTAATAGATATTGAATCTACTCTTTTCAAGAGTACTGGTACTTCAAACGATTCTAGGTGTAGTTTGCAAAATGAGAAAATATCTCGCTTCACAGCAGCTAATGAAAGACATTTAAAACTATCTTCGACAACAACCTCACAAGCGACTATAGAACCTAAAACTGGATTAGTTTTTGAAAAAACCTTTGCCATTGCCACAGATGGATGATGCTCAAGAATTGATTCGACTTTTTCAGGCATCACTTTGTTGCCACCCACATTAATAGCACCGCTCTGTCTGCCTAAAAAAATGACTCGTTCACCTTCAATTTTTACCATGTCACCAGTATTAAGAAATCCCTCGCTATCTGTATCAAGATTTCCATTTATGTATTTTGAGCAACCTTTTGTACTTTTAATCCACAGGTTTCCATTTGTTATTTTAAGTTGGCATTCTAGGTCAGGCTTATGCGCTAAAAAAGAAACTGGAAAGCCTTCTTTCTTATCTTTAACAACAAAACCAACACCAGCCTCTGTAGATGCATAAATATGAACGATAACTGCAGAGGAATAACGTTGACTCAAGGCTGATAGAACACTCTGGTCACTGATTTCTCCACCTAGTGTAATGCGCTTCAATTGAAGCGCGCCATGGCTTGGCGCCATCAAAAGTTTACGCCAAAATGAGGGCGTTCCAGATAAGGAATTAACTGATTTCCTAGAGAAAAGCGTTATTAACTCGGTCATTGTTGCTGATATTGAAGGAATAACTAAGGTTGAACCGGATGAAATAGACTGAAGATAAACTTGTAAACCAGCGAAACGATTAATATCGTACGTTAATCCCCACGTGAAATTTTTTCCCTGATTAATATCACTCTTTGCTGTTGCAACGAGTGTATCAAGACTATAGCTGGCCAGTTTAGGTACGCCAGACGTTCCTGATGTCGCAAGTATATATGTAGACGATTCATTAGCATGTTCAACTTGAACTTTGGATACCGCAACGATACGACTCACCAATCCCGCTGAAAGGTGGATCAGGTAATCAATTTCAGCGGACTTCAAAAAAATACCTTCATATTCCACCGCATCTTTAGGTAATAGCAGAATAGTGTGGAAAATACTGTCAAAAACAGGGAGATATAGAGCTAACGACTCTCGATCATCAGAAATCACTGCACACTTACGTCCAATAAAACTGGGATTTTCAGACTTAAATTGATTACTTAGCTTCACTATGTCGTTATAAGTGTAGTGTAATTCTTTGGTAGTAAGAAATATTCTATCTAGAGGAACACGTTTTACAATATCTATCAGCTGATTAGACTTATAGAGAGTATTTTTCATAAATCGCCACAAATTCACCAAATGTAGTCGGATATACAGCATCTTTCATTTGTTGAAATGGATCTAGGTCTAACTCTTCTTCAAGAAGCGCTACCAGAATTGCAAAGCCGAGTGAATCTAACCCACTCTCTAGTAAAACCTGATCATCATTGATATCCTCAAAACGTTGGTCAACATCCGTTTGTTCAAGAGCCTCGTTAAATTTTTCTAAAATAATATCTTTCAATGTATCGCCTCTTAAAAGGGAAAAACAAACATATAAATGCTAAGCGCCATCATATAAAAGCGCAAGATTTGTCATATTATATCAATTTATATCTGTGCTGTGTCGTTCCCTGAGATTCACTGTTTACAATAACTTTAAGGATCATTTGGTAGCAGTACTTAACTCTCTAAATCACGCTCCACAAGCATCAATTTTTTAACGCAGTGACTGAATTTTTTTTGATGTTTAAAATCAGAATGAGTCGATTATAAAAGCTACAGAAACAACTAGAGAAGGTGGCTGATATTATCGATTACTTCGAACCACTGAATAAATATCAACTCCCTCAAATTAATGAACGTCCCTATCTTGCGCCGATTGCTTTTTGCATACCAGTTATGAAATATAAACTACTTTGGTTCGAATATAATAATCATTATATTCAGTTTATTACGTCACTTTTCCATTAGGCAATCACGGTCTGAACACTACTGTTAGACATTTGGAAATACTGACTGAGATTTTGACTAATGTATTCAATTTCCTGATTTTTTAATCCAAAATAAAGAGGCAAGCGAAGTAAGCGTTGCGATTCAGTTATCGTGTTTTTCATAGAGGTACGGCACTCTCCTATTTTCATCCCCATAGGAGAACTGTGCAATGGAACATAATGAAAAACACTTACAATTCCTTTTGTATTGAAGTAATCGATCAGGCTTTTACGACATTGAACATCCTTAACCCGCACGTGAAAAATATGTCCATTATGCTCGCACGCTTCAGGTATCGATGGCAATTGTATATAACCCAAAGCTTCAGTTTCAGACAAAATTTCAAAATATTTGTTCCAACTTTTCATCCGACCTTCATGAATTTGCTTTAAGTTTACTAACTGAGAATACAAATACGCTGCGCTCAATTCACCTAATAAATAACTACTACCAATATCTACCCAAGTATATTTGTCTACTTTGCCTTCAGAAAATTGGCGCCTATTCGTTCCTTTTTCTCTTAATATTTCAGCTCGGTCGACTAAATCAGGATCATTGATAACTAGCATTCCCCCTTCACCACCTGCCGTAATATTCTTAGTTTCGTGAAAACTGAAGGTAGCAATATGCCCATGCACGCCAACTGGATTTTCTTTGTATTTGCTACCAATACATTGAGCAGCATCTTCAACCACTTTGATATTATATTTATTGGCGATTTCCATAAGCTTATGCATATCACAACTAACACCAGCGTAGTGCACTGGGACGATTGCTTTTGTTTTAGAAGTGATAAGGCTTTCTAAGAGACTAACATCCATATTTAATGTTAAGGGATCAATCTCAGCAAAAACAATTTTTGCACCACGTAGCACGAACGCATTAGCTGAACTAACAAACGTGTATGAAGGTACAATTACCTCATCACCGTCTTTAATATTGAGAAGTATTGCGGCCATTTCCAATGCATGTGTACAGGAAGTGACCAACATAGCTCTTTTACAGTCTAGTTTTTCTTCAAACCATTTTTCACATAGTTGGGTATATTTGTTGTTTCCGGACATAGCAGAGCTATTCATAGCATCTATTACAAAAGAATCTTCATGCCCTGTTCTTGCTGGTTTATTAAACGGAATCATTGATTACCACCTAATTTGAACGTTTCATAACGCTATATTACCGCGTCTCTGGTTTACTTTTATCGACCTTATTATAAAAAGCTTTAAAATGGGTATGGAGCCATTCGACTTATAGGTTTTAACGCAGAGCAATAATTTTATTCGCTTATTAAATTAAGATTCTTTCCATATTACTAACCTAATCTGTTTTTCCTTTTTTAGTAAGAAAACAGATTTATAAAAGCTAACTTTTGCCACCAAATCTGAAAGAAATTTAGGAAGAAATGAGCTTTTAAACCTTTTATTTCTATAACGCTCAAAGTATAGCTCTTCTAAATCAACTATTTTGAGATTAGGGAAGTTATCCAGATATTCCTTCAAACTATGACTTGTTATCCAGTTTAGCGTATCTAAACCTTTAGCTGGCTTATTCAAAAATTTCAAATATAACTTAGCTAGTTTTTTATTCATTCTAGGCAGAAATGGAACAGCATAATGAGGCTCATAAAAACTATTATAGTCGGGGGCCTGAATTTTTAATTTACCACCAACTTTTAATACTCTGATCAGTTCATTTAAGGTTTTTTCTACATTCTGCACATGCTCTAAGGTTTGGTAGGTAGTGATATAGTCAAAACTGTTATCTTCAAACGGGATATTTTCGCCGACTCCCTCAATAATTCTATCTCTATAATAGTCGGGATAATTGAGCTCTTTCATTTTCATATCCATATAGGATAGCTTCCATTTTTCAGGTTCAATTCCGTATATGTCATAACCTTTTTTCAACCCATAAAACAGAAATGTACCGACTCCACATGCCATATCAAGGATTTTACCCTTATGATCATCAAAGTTCTCAATCTCTTTCCATCGACCATTTAAATTCTTAGAATCATCGTGCCAGATTCTAGCAAGCTCTTTGGTCACTGCAATATTGTCATAACCAAAATATTCGATACTGTCCTCTACAAGCTTTTGCTGCAAAAAGGTTTTACTATCCATTGTCACGTTCCTCCAAACATGGTTCGGATTCAAAAAAACGAATAACGTGAGGCGTTCGATGCAAACGCTTCGCAGCCAACAAAATTTGATCAGTGATCTGCTCGACTTGAGATATACTTGCTATAACGATAACGCTTGGTTCTTTCATTACAGAAAAAGCTTCCTCAAGGGTAAATTCGTCTTTTTTCTTTGTAGCATTTTTTGCAAACTTTTTATCAATAAACCCTTTAATGATAAATGATTTTGGTAGGCATGCTTTCAGCCTTAGCCAAGTATCCCCGGTACCATAAATATATAAGTTTCGTATTCCACTTTTTTTAATATTCTTAACCAATGCGACCAATTTAGGATCTTTTCCAGCCCCATAATTCGCCTTCGCTAAGGCAATATCATTTTTGGGAAAAAGTGAGATAAATGCAGTTCTTCCAACAATTATTGAATCATCTAATGCTTTGTAAATGAGATTCCAATACTCTGATGGGATAGCCAATTTAAAATACTGTAGAGTTTGTTCAGACAATAATTGAGGTTGGCAAAGTGCTTGATAAAAATGACGTAAAAGATCTTCGCGTTCACTCCCTACGGTAAATTTATCAATATTGTTAAACCTCACTTTAATCGTGCGTATTATACTTCGTAAGAATGGAAGCTTATATGTTTCAAATATTCCCTTATCCAGCAAAAACCCTTTTCTCACGTTCATTACATCTATGGTTTCTGAGATTCTAATTGGATTTATAGTCTGACTTTTTGACCCTTCTAAACGAAACCATTGATACAAAGAGTTAAATACAAAATTAACGGAGTTAGCAAAATAAAGTAGCTTCAATAAGCTCGCATTGTCTTCATTATTTCTGATGGTTTCAGAGAAGAAACACTCACTATTGAGAAATAAATCACGATGATAAATCTTTGCCCAAACTGCGGAGGGTTTAACTAAAGCGACAATATCTGAAAAATAATCCCTTGCATTATAATCAGGCGAAAATAAATGTTTTTTAACAGTCTTATTGGGTTTAATTTCTTGGTGCCCACAAACCACAATATCTTTGTCAAACATAGCTTTTTGAAAAAGGAAATTAAGCATTTCCGTATCAGCAGAATCATCACTATCCATAAAAGCGATATATTCACCTTTTGCTAAACGTATTCCAGCATTTCTCGCGGCACCCGTGCCTTTATTTGTTTGAGTAATGAGCTTCACTCGAGTATCTAGTTCGGCTAAGTTTTTAAGTATCTCAGCACTACTGTCGGTAGAACCATCATCAACGAAAATGATTTCGATCTCTTTCAGTGTTTGTTTATGAAGCGACTCAAAACATCTGCGAATATATAACTCAGAATTAAATACGGGGATAATTACCGACACTTTATACTGCATGCGTTAGGCTGTCTTTGTTGCATTCGTGACTAGATGAACATCACCTTTAATTTCACATTGAACTTGTGAAAATCCAACTTTAGACATAATAAATTGCATTTTACGTTGGTTATATCCCGACTTATGAACATCCCAGTAACTAGTGTTATAGTCTTCTTTTCGAGGATCACATTCTGCTTGCCATCCCCAAAAACCGCCTTCACTGTATCGCGCATCAGACCGTTTTTCAGAATAAGTCTCTTCATTCCATTTTGCATTCAGCCATTGTTGACAGTGAAAATCCATATTTGGCACTATTATTCTCACACTTCCGCCTGGGGCAAGTGCCGAAAACCAATCTTGAAGTGTTAACATAGCCTCAGCTTGAGTTAAATGTTCAAGCATATGTCTAGAATATATATGCTCAACCTTGGAGAAGTGTTTTGACACCTCCCAAGCTTTACAAACACAATCGACATGTGGCAAAGGTCTTAAATCACAATGCACAAAACCTTCTCTTATATCTGGACCACAACCAACGTATAAATTGATAGCCATTTCTTTATTTGAATTTTCCATATTAAGGTTTAACCGCCGTAGCTATTGTGAAATGCCCATCTGTTCCAGCTACGACCTTCCCGGCAACAGGATCATGTTGTGCAAAAAGTTCTATTTTTACGAATCCAGCCCCGGCCAATAACTCAACTAGCTCTTCATTTGTATAGTGCTTTTCATGGAATCTAAATTTGTCTGAATCGAAAGGCATAACATCTTGATTTGGAGTAGAACAAATTAGCGTACCGCCCTTTTTGAGTGACCGATAAAATATAGCTAATAATTCCCTATCAAAAGATACATGTTCGATAGTTTCAAAAGAAACGACGGCATCAAAGGATGCTATTTGAAAATCACATTTTTTTGCATCCTCACAGATAAAATTAGTATTGTCATTTTGGTAATACAGATTGGCGTATTCAATGGCATTTTTTTCAATATCAACACCGGTTACTTTGGCATCTGTGGCTTTTGCTAGCATCAAGGTGCCATAGCCAATACCACAAGCCAAATCAAGTATTTGGGACGGTTGTCGTTTTGCTAATTGATCACAAGCAAATTGATAACGGTTTTTATGATCTGCTCGAATATTTTTATAATCGGTAGCTATTTGCCGTTCACCTTTATCCATAGATTTTATGGCACTAGCGATCAACTGACCATCATCAGTTTCTTTGATGTCTGAGACAATAAACCCAGCACGCTCTAATAGGAAGTTTAAACGTTTTTTATTATATGCCGATTTAAAAACATCCTGGTGTTGCTCATCATAATTTTCATCGCGAGGGTTGCCGGTTTGTTGTGCACCCCATAAATGAGAAAAAGATTGTCGAGCATCAGATTGAGTATCTCTTAAGGTTTCCTCTGACCAACTCGCATCTAACCACATACGTGCATAGAAATCAGCGTTTGGTACATGAATGATTAATTCGCCTCCTACCTCTAAGGTAGCAAACCATTTTAATAATGTGTAATCAGCTTCCATTGAAGTCAAAAATTGCAGGATGTTTTCTGCAGAAATATGACTGACAGAATTTTTTTTTGCTGTGATTAGCCATGGACTAGGCATAGAAATGGATCCCACTTCATCCGTCAATATAATTTCATTTTGCTTGCGGTTTAACAATACCCTGGTCAATATCCATTCCTCACATTTAACTACAACGTTAGAGTAACTATAGATCTCTAACCCCTAAATATCGGCTTAATAGAATAGTTCTTTAATTAGTTTAAAGCTTTGAGCTTCCGTCTATTCGGTTACAACACCTGAGCTATTTATAGGTTTAAATTGATACTCACATTGATTTTCTTGCTGTATTTTTTCGATATAATACAGAGTCTTATTTACGAGAGAAGTTGTAGCACCGTTACTCAACCAAATTCGACATTTATTTAGTGGCCAGCAAAACACAATTATGTGGTGTTCAATCACTAATTGTTCATCTAACAAATGAACATTACTCACCCCAATGGTTTGCTCGCAATCGGCGGGCAGATCAGAACTGAAGGTCAGGTTATACTCAGAGAACTCGGCGAAATGATAACTGAAAGTTCCAGAACCTATCACTAGTACTTTATGCTCCATATTAATATCAGTTGGAGGTTTCAGTTTTATTCGACCAACTTTGGCATTTGGCATCAATGACATACCCAGTTGCTTGTGCTGTTTTGTTACATTCAAAGTATCTTCGGTCCGTAAAATTTGAATCGCCGATATATTGTTTAATCGGTTCCATATTTCAGTTTTATTCCTTGGACATAAATGATGGAAAATTAAGCCACATAAATAATGTTTAGCAACCTGTAGTTTTTTTTCAGATGGATGCCACCCTGCCAATAAACGAGTTAATTGGACTTGAATGGTTTCTCTGTCTGTTGCTTGCAAGCAAAACATCTCGACAGAATAATAAGGATTACCGCACACTAAGAGTGGTTTATCACGATAGATCATTTCCAGTCCACTCTGACTATTCGCGACAACACCAAAGTCGACCAATTCCATCAGTTGGTAGGTGTTACAATCATCCCCACTGAACAATATTACTTGAGGGTGATTACCAAATTGTTGGTGAAGGTGCTTCACTGTGTCATCACCGTATCTAGCTTCTAGCGGATGTAGTCGACAAACAATCGTATCATCAGCTGTACACTGAGAAAGGAACTCTGTGATGATAAAGCTAAGAAACTCAATTTGGGTTGGAAAAGCTGTGAGGTCATTAACAATCACGGCATCATGGGGCATTTGTCCCAGTAACAACCCAATTTTACCTTTATTTTTACGTTTGCGTTCAGCAACTACAAGTAACTGCTCTGGCAATTCCTGACTAGCTGCAGGCATCGAAATATAGCCATTTAAAAGTCCATGACATTCTCTGTCTCGCATGAGTCGTTCAAGAATTTCAAGTTGTTCAGACGTCACTTTTAGGTTACGTATAAAAGGCCACTTTTGAACAAACCCATGATGATTGGCTATTTGTGTACTATTTGCTTCCAAATAAAAGTAATTCTGTAAAAAGAAACTTTCAATGCAGATTAATTGAGCTTGATATTTTTCACTAAAATAAGCGGCTAGCTTTGTTTCGATTCTATAGTTACCAAATATAATCGCTACTTTTACGTTTTTAGTCGTAAATGCATTCTCCATTTTACTGGCGTAAAGTTTAAATTGGTTAATAAGTTCTATTTTTTGTTGTGGAGTTTCAACTTTGTTGCTGTATCGACCATTCAAACGAGCAATTGTGTGCCGAGCCATTTCATCCCAATCTAACTCGCTAAGGTAGTCATTTTCCACTTTGTCACAATCTGTCAATTTGGTGTTTTTTTTCCAAGGGGGGATTTCATCATCAAGAATATTAAATCCTATTGAAAAAAAATACTCCCTCAGCCACAGGTGCACCAAGCCGCTAGCAAAAGGCCTATCTAAAAACAAAACACTCGGAATATTTAATAAATCGACACTGTTCATCGACACTCCAATAAATTCATAGCTTCATCAAAAATCACTGCAGAGCTTTTTCCGATATTGTTAGTTTCATACAGCTTTTCCTTTAGCTCTTGTCTTTTGCTTTCAAAGTCATCCTTGTCTAATGAACTTAAAATACTGGCAAATAAACTTGGTAAATCCTCAGGTTTTAGGCCGGGGGTGCTTTTCTCGAAATCGAGCATGAAGTCGCCGTGGCGCTTTACGTATTCCAATTTGTCATAAATAAAAAATACGATGGGCTTATCCAAAAGCAGATAATCAAAATAGATTGATGAATAATCTGTAATTAATAACGATGACATGGCTAACAGCGGATAAATATCACTGGTACTGGGATAAAAAACAATATTGTGTTGATAGTCCGGTGTAAACTGATAATCATCATTTTCCATTGAGTCAAAAAATGATTCTGGACGAATGAAAGGGTGCATCTTCAATACAATACGTAAATCATGTTGCTTAGCAAACTTATTTAACTTGTCTAGATTGATGGGGTTGTTATCAAAAGAGTCCCCACGCCATGTTGGGGTATAAACAATCAGTTTATTATTTGAAGTTTTCGCCCAAGCATATATATCTTGATCAACCAGCGCTAAACTTTTTTTATTATCGCCTTGTTCAAATAGTACATCGTTTCTGGGATACCCAGAGTTAATAATTCTTTTATAATCAAAAATTTCTGAAAAGGCGTAATCTGTCACAAAATCTGAAGTTGATATAACTAAATCATATTTTACGGCTTTGTAATTAGCCAGATGACCAATTTTTTTAAGAGGAATACCATGCCATATTTGAATGGTTTTCGCGTCATTAATTGCGTAGCGTAAATCTTGGGTGATGGGGTTATGATCTAACACCATCAGTTTAGATCTTAGGCTGTAAAAAATGAATAACCATGAGTTAATGTCGATTATCTTGAAACCAAGAGGTTTTAACAACGCGATTTGATTTTTATTGTCGGTGGCTATTACCGCATTAATTCTTTGCTGATTTTCAAAGTACAAGTAGAGCTGTTTGATGTTAAGGTCAATGAACCCCTGCCCTAAAAATAGTACGTTGTTATCACGTTGCATGTATTTTTTAAAATGTCGCTGTAATACTAAATGGATTCCTGGCAAAGCATTACTTTTGTTTTTTTGCCACCAGAGTTTGAAGTTAGATATTTGTCGGAAACCCTCATTGTAAATCACCAACTGTCGTTTTGAATTGGCAAGGCCAATTTGTTTCAAAGCTTTGTTTATTTCTAGGCCATAATTAGGGGAAATAATAAGTACTTTATCGAACTTTTTCTGAGCTAAATCATCAGGAGAGATGATATCTTTCCCCTGCTTGCTTTTATCCACAAAACCTAAAAAATTGATACTGGAGTCTTGCTCAAGGTAGCGCTTAAGCTTTTCAGACATTGGTGTAAATGGGGTAATATAAACGGACTGTCCAGGTTTGAGGCCAAGCAGCTCTATTTGTGGTGACATATTATTTCCATAACTGCTTTTTGACTCTTTCTCTTCGTCCAACATCTTGCAAAACAACAATCATTATAAAATCACCTATTCCAATGCTTTTACAATATCCAGCACACCATCCAAACCTTGTTTGATTTTTTGGATTGCTTCACTATCTATTTGTGACAGTGCTTTTTTTAAACTTGTTGTTGAAATACTAGGAGTACGTGGCAAATAAATGACCTCACACAACGTCTGAAGCTCATCAAATTTTCCTTGCCAATCTGCGCCTATTCCAAAGACATCAATATTGTACTCTTTAATATCCTCGCTTTTTTGCTCCCAATTGTGTTCGGGTATGACTAAATCAACACAACCTAAAGCGCCGACAATCTTTGCCCGTTCAGCGTAACCGTAAATGCACTGTTTACCCTTTAAAAGATTAAACTCGTCGGTAGACACACCTACAATGAGTTTGTCTCCCAACGCACTTAGACGTTCCAATAAATTAACATGACCAACATGAAGTAAATCAAAGGTGCCATAAGTTAGAATCGTTTTCACAAGGTTTTCTCGTCATATAATGTTGATGACTGAATATCATCCAAGGTCCAATCAGATTTAGGGGTTTGCCAATCACCGTAGTGGCGACTTAAATACCCTTCTACATCACTGGGTATAAATATAGATTTATCACGAAATGTAAAAGAAGCGAGTTGAAGCATGTGACGACTTGGCATGGAAAACCCTCGAGATGCAATAACATAATCCATTACATGCTGGTCTACATACTTTACAAATAAATCAATTAAAGGAAGCTGACAGTTAGCATCTGTTGGCTCTAACTTAAAACTCCGCGTATCACCAGCCTTTACTAGACCGAAAGCTTGTTCTGCGTAATACTCGGTAATTTTCCATGGCTGATTAGACACTCGTTCTAAGGCCGTCAACAGTGTACCTTGATTGCTTCTTATTTTTTCAATGTCATCCCTTAAAACGGCAATATCAAAATCATCGTCCCAAGGGATAAAAGCATCATCTCGATAAATACCTAATAAGGTACCAGCGTCCACATAATACTTTATGCCACTTTCCGTTAATGCATCACACAAAGCCAATAATACCTCTTCACATACCTGTTTTGTCAGGTCACTATCACCAAAGTGGAAGCGTTTCATTGCAGTTGCATGCAATACTTTAATTTTTTTCTCGGCAATATTTTCTTGTTGTTTTAACTGTGTTTCTATTTGTTCAAAATATTCACTGGCAATCATAATTACATCATAATTGAGATTATGTAGTTCTTTCACCGAAACAATTGGGATGCCATCGATCTCTAGGCCGCTCTTTTGTGGGTCGTTGTCACAAAAGGCGATAATTTGGTAATCAGAGTGCAGATTATTCTTAGCAGCCATACCGGCATTTCCCGCTCCAAATATAATCACTTTTTGCTTCAAAATATTTGCCTCTATTTCTGCACTTATCTCACTAACCGATCACATTTAATCGTGAAAGTTGATCAAACAGGTTATACCCATCCCAAACCGGAGAAAAATCTAATGCCTGGCCCACAGGCACAATTCTATCTATTCCCTGTATCGACGGTTGCTGAGCAAACTTGACTAAGCTTTGTTGCTCTAGCCCCCAGTAGCTCAAGGTTTGTAGTTTAGCATTGCTTGTTGCTGCTATGTCTTCCAAGGTGTCTATTTGCATCAGTAAAAAGTAACCACCACCGAGATGCCAATCTAGCCAATGCTCATCAAAACAGCTGACAGGAATCACTCCCACGGCGCTTTGAATGATGGGCTCAGCAGCTTCCCCGGTACTTTTTAGCAACTGACTCGTAACCAGGTGATCATTTAAACTATTAATCGTTTGTTCGTTTTGCGTGGCCAGACAATTTACTTGTTGAAATAACGCAAGTTGCAAAGCCCTATCGCCTAACCAATAAATCAACCTCGGTGATGAACACGCCAACTGCCCATGAGGCTGAGTATCCTGCCATAAGAGTTGCGCTAATTTAGGTACATTCTCTCTGGTTAATTGGTCACCGTTGATCACAGCAGCAGAATACCTATCAGCAAAACTAATATCGCGACAACGGGGCTGACAAGGTAATTGCCGAATAGCATTAACACTTTCGTCTCCACCCCAGATAACACGCGCATCCGCTTTACTGCTGAGTATTTTCGAATACTCTGACTGCTTATCGTAATGTATAAACAGGTTATACTGCCCTAATCGAACGAAGGCTGGCTGCGCAAAAAGCCGGTTTATGATACCCAATAAGCACCCTCTTAATTCGGTGCTTTTGGTTGCCACTCGAACGACATTGTGATTCCCCATTAGCAAGGAACATATCCAGCTGTAGATAAACATAGTGTCCACATTTGCAGGGGTGAAATGCAAAACCCATCCTAGGGGTTTAACAATCCCGGTAGGAGCAAATTCATGTAATTTTTTCAGGTTAGATTTCCGTAACCAGAACCCCAAAGCCACTAATTCTGGAAAAGATTTGGCTTCGCTATCTTTTAACAATGCAGTAGACAAAGCCTCAATAAAATTCAACACTTCAGGATCAAAACACGTAACCCCTTCAGCGCGGTGATTGATCATATTCAAATCACCTCCCTCTGGCGCTAAGATAGTCAACGAGCTCATGATGATGCCTCTGAGTGTGTATCACTACAACCGCGCACTTCGGTCTTAGGGAGTCGAGCTTTGATTGCAAAATACTTGCCTTTGGCGCCGCACAGACAATCGTCCACACCTTTTAAAACACCTAAATCTTCAGTAAGTAAGCTGTGTCCAGGATAGCTGCTTGGCAAGGCTGATAAAACTTGCACTAAACCTGTTTCGCCCATGGCTGACTCCTTCAATGTAAACGGATCACGAATCACCACATCGGCAAATATGGGCGCATGTAAATGGCCCTGTGAACACTCTACAAACACCGACCCTACTTGCTCCGCCATGCCATAAAAATTAAAGCATTTTGAAATGCCAGTTGTTGCCATCAACGCCTGCTTGAAAGTGACGTTATCAACCTGTTGTTCAATTAGTTTTTTCCATCCGCCACTGTGAATCAAAATGCCATTTGGTAAGGATATTGTCTTGCCGTTATTTTGTAATGCTTTTATAAAATACAACCAGACCATGAAAGTAAAACCAAAAATCAACACGGGCTGTTCAGCGTACTTTTGGCAAAATGCTTCAATAACAGGCCAATTAGGCTGCATATTTTCATCCAGGGCATAGGTATGGTCTCGACCAAAAAAGGCTAAGCCTTGAATACCCGCAGCTCTGGCACTGAATTCTGGTTTTTTAAGAATATCGGGAGAGTCGATAATCAACATTGGCAAACGCTGTCGGCCTATAGTTTGCTGTAAAATTTTAACCAAAACCTTACTTTGCCTGGCACTGGTGGCCTTGTCTAAATAGATGGTTGCCGGTGTTTGAGAGGTTGTTCCTGAAGATTGCAGTACCTTGAACACATTTTCGTCAGAGATACTTTTTAGGTTCAACTGTTTAAACAAGCGCACAGCTAAATAAGGTAATTCATCGATTTTCTTTGCATCGCCTGCGTGGTGATCAACAATGTTCTGATACGCTTGGCAATGTTGCTGATGAAGTTGATGTAACTGGTTTAATACCGGCAGCAATAAGGCTTCTTTTTGGCTTTGTTCAAGGGCATAAACATCCGACGCTAGCAGCTCTTCGAATAAACTCAGGTATTTTACTAGTATTGGGTTACTATCATTAATCATAGTGATTCAGCCAATACCGAATTAAGTACGCCTTGATAATCTTTTTTGCCATTTTCAGTTAACGGCAAAACATCGTAATAAGTCACTTTGATCATCCTTGGATGTAAATCAAAACGTTGGCTTAGCCATTTTTTGACATCCACATTAGGTTGCTGATGCTTCTCAGACACAATTGCCACTACCAGACAACTATCGTTACCTGTGGCTAATCCGGCAATATTCAGCTCTTGCAAACTCACCTCAACTTCATCTAAGTCAATTCGCAAACCAAATAATTTAACAAAACGCGATTTACGCCCGGTGATAAAATAATCACCATCGTCGTCAAAATAAGCCAAATCTCCTGTCCCTAGCCATCTATCCTTAGATGGGTTTGAATTGATGGGTAAGCCATTTAAATCGGCCTGATTATTAACATAACCAAGCATCACATTGGCACCAGAGTAAAACAGTTCGCCGACCCTATTAGATTGCTCAATTACTTGATTTTGCTCATCAACTAACTTAAATCGTCCTCCAGGAATAGCACGACCAATTGACTCAGGCTTTTGAGTGACCAGTTTGGGATCTAAAAAAGCCATTCTTGGACTTGCTTCGGTTTGGCCGTACATCACAAAAAACTCGCTTCGATTCTGTTTCGCAAATTGACCTAATGTTTTAATGGCGTCACAGGCCAGTTTTCCACCCGCTTGGGTAAAGTAGCGCAAATGAGGTAATGATTTGCGATCAAAGCGCAACCTGAGAAGCATCTCATAGGTAAAAGGTACACCGGCAAAACTATTGATCTTGTGTTGCTCAAATAACTGCCAGTAGTCACGACTCACCGGACTTGCATCCGAAAAAATACAACAAGCCCCTTTGTGCAAATGGGAATTGATGATTGAGAGCCCATAAGAATAGAAAAAAGGCAAAGAACACAGCGTCTTGTCCGTATTCTCTATGGGCAAATACGCACAAATAGCCTCGGCGTTGGCCTGCAAATTATGCGCGCTCAAGGCAACTTGTTTAGCCGTCCCCGTTGAACCTGAGGTAGATAGCAATAAACTCCCTTGGCAATCATGCAAAGTGCTACTTGTTTGATGATATTGAATCGTACTTTTTTGCAGTGCCGAACAGCTTATGGTCGCACTTGGATCAAACTCTTTATACAATTTGCGTAAAACAGAATTATCAGTATCTGGACTAAGTAGCATCCCACAGTGACCTTGCCTCACGACACTTAGATAAGCCACCAAAGTAGATAAGCCATTAAACGCCAATATAAAAATCACACCTTTGCGGCGACCTAAATGTTGACTGAGGTCCCCTTCCAAACGTCTGCAAGCTTGTTCAAGCTGCGCATAGCTAAGTTGCTGCTCTCCTTCAATGGCAGCGATATTGTTAGCATGTTGGGAAAGTGCGTCATAAAACATTGTTTAGAGGCTCAACCCACCATCGATACCGATAATCTGACCGGTAATAAATGATGCGTTATCGGATAACAAGAACGCGATGAGTTTAGCGACATCTTCAGGAGTCCCTGCCCGTTGCAACGATGTAGCATCAATCAAGGTTTGGCGTTTTTGCCCTTCATAGGAGGCTGTCATGGGGGTATCTATAAAGCCTGGGGCTACACCGTTCACACGGATCCCCAAAGAACCCAACTCTTTTGACAATGATTTAGTTAAACCCGACAACGCAGATTTACTCATGGCGTAGGCTGCTTGCCCTGCACTGCCGTTTTCACCGACGATGGAACAAAGATTGACGATGCTACCGCTGCGATTTTTGGTCATCAGTCGCATAGCTAATTGACTGTGAGTAAACGCAGAAACACTATTTACCGCAAATTGCGTTTGCAGATCAGTAGAACGAGTCAGCATAAACCCAGAATCCAGCATAACGCCAGCACAATTTACTAAGCCATGCAATTGTCCCGACTCTTTCATTATGCTTGCAAACCCTTGCTTCACACTGCTTTCATCAGTGACATCATAGGTAAGCACCTTAGTGTTAACTAACTGACTCGACAACTCTTGTAGCTGATCTTTATTACGCCCAGCCAGATACACAAATGCGCCTTGTTTAGCGCATTCAATTGCTGTTGCCCGACCGATTCCACCGCTAGCCCCGGTAATTAGCAGTGTTTTTTGCTTAAGCATCAAACTCGATTTCATATTTAGCTAATATTTCTTTTGCCTTGGCCACTGAACTCATGTCTATTATATCGTCGGTATCTAACATTACGTTAAATTGGTTTTCCAACTCCGCAATTAAAATCATGTGGGCAGTGGAATCCCATTCTGGAATACTGTTGTAAGCTAAATCATCACTTACCTTTTCCAGCGGTATGGCTAAACTGTCGGAAAAGGCTTGTTTTATTCGTTCTTGGTTATTCATTAAAGTTTCCTTTATTACTCTCTATGCTTCCTAGGAGTGCGAGAAAGTAAGGCTTTCAGTGCTTTGCTATCCCGTTGATAATCATCGAAATTCAAACTAATTTCAATTAAATCACCTGGTTTGACTATTTGATAACCTAATTTTAGATTGTAATTAAGTGCAGCCTGATTATTTGACTTTACTTTAGCGACTAATTTTTGGCAGTTTAAGGATTCAAAACAGTAATCGTTAATTAATAATGTAGGAGAAAAGGCGATTATGTTATTTCGGTATTTTGCTTCACCAATATACAAACCAGGCTCGATGATCTTTGCTTGGGAAAGAGGCTTACCCAATTCTCTCGATTGAATATTAACACTACCAATATCCTGATCTTTATACGAAATCATAAAATGTTGTTGGCTAGGATCACGACTCACTTTGCGAAACCAAGCAGATTGCTGCTCTTCAGTAATTTCTGTTTGAGAAACCATAAACTGGCGAATTTCTGTGTCATTTCGCCACTGTCGTAGAAGCGGAAGATCTTTTTCCTGCACTTCTCTTAGACTGACTTGATAACCTGTTAGTATCTGATTCTGTTCCATAATTTTACTTTTTGTTGGCAATACATAAAGTTTGTATTTGCTCAATCACCCGCTGAGCACCTCGGCTATCTCTGCTGGCTAAAGCTCTACTTTGCATATTTAACAACGCGGCCTCATTAGACCATAGGGAAACAACACGCTGTACAACCTTTGCGACGCGTTGTTGTGTTTCATTGTGTCCTACAATAGCGCTAAAATCTTCCGTAATACACCAACCTTGGAGTACTGCAGCCTTAGTTGCTTCAAGTTGATTATCTGCCACAGTTAATAAACAACTGGGTGTGGCAGTAGCATGTAACTCAAATTGACTGCCACCAGCGGCAGAGATGGCCAACCGCGTTTGTAAAAACCATTTTGCTATCTGCTGGCAGTCATGAAGATGTTCTACCTTTAGCTTAGTATGATTAAGGTGGTTTTTTAGTTGTGTGAGAAAAGGATAAGCGGCCCCACTGATTATCAATAGTTTTCCGGAAAACCCCATCCGTTCCAAACTCACAAATAAGGGTATGATTAAATTTGCCGGGTCACTGCCCCCCATTACTATGGTTAGGTACTCACGCTGTTCTATTGGCTTGCTTTGTAAATCACAAAACTCCTGACGCAACACACGGAAAGAATCCCCTAAACAAAGTTGCGTATCCGGTTGGTTCAATGCATAACCCAATTGATTTGCACTTGACGCACCGTTGATAATAAGGTCAGCGTACAGGTTTCCAGCATTATTCATATCATCGAAACACACTACAGGATAATTTAGCGAAGCAAGTTGCTGACGATATTCTGCAGAAAAATGATACCCATCAATCACGATGACATCGATGTTATGATTGATGCAACAATCACTTATCTTTTCTATTTCCTGGATATCTGTTTTAAACTCAGGCATCACATGCACTTGTCCAATCCAATCCTGACGGTTTTGACTGAGTTTAGCGCCTTCCGAATTAAGTAAAAAAACAGCTGAAAATTGGTTTTTAGAAGCAGCTTGAGCCAAAGCCAAACAGCGCATTAAATGGCCTAAACCTGAGGTAACACCCGCATTTACTCTGAATAAAATATGCTGCATAGAATCGTTAATGGGCTGTGGTTTTAGTGGTCATTCAAATAAATCCCATGTTAAAGCCGTACCAGGCGGAAGTGTTTTTTTGGCTTTTTTACCTAGCACAGAATCCCAATGTTTTGGTTCAAGGCCGCTAGCGGGACGCACTATACGTAAGTTTTGACGGGTCAGGGTTTGTCCTGCTTGTATATCGGAACTTACAAAAATAGAACGGCGGTAATGCTTTGACTTTTCCTCAGCAACACTTCCACCATAGGTCACACTTCCCATGGCTTCAAACCCACGTTCACTCTCTTCTACAAGGGATTTTAATTCGCTGGGCTCCAAAGAAAATGCTGCATCCACGCCACCCGCGTTGCGATCTAGAACAAAGTGTTTTTCAATCACAGTCGCACCTAAGGCCACTGCAGCAACGGAAACCCCGATACCAGCAGTATGATCAGATAACCCCACTTGCGTATTAAATGCAGCTTGTAAGTGAGGGATGGTCAATAAATTCGTATTGCTCGGCTCCGCAGGATAAGTACTGGTGCACTTTAGGAGAATAATATCGTCACAACCCGCTGTTTTAGCACAATCTACAGCTTGTTCGATTTCAGCTAAGGTTGCCATACCCGTTGACATAATTAATGGCTTGCCTGTGGCAGCGGCTTTGCGGATCAAAGGAATGTCAGTGAGCTCAAAAGAGGCTATTTTATAACAAGGAACATCTAAGGTTTCTAAAAAATCCACCGCATCTTCATCAAAAGGTGAACTAAATGCCAGCATGCCGAGTTCGTTAGCGCGTGCAAATAAACAACTGTGCCACTCGTAGGGTGTAGATGCCTTTGCGTATAGACCATGTAATGCCTCACCATGCCATAAGCTGTCTTTTTCTTGGATAACAAAATCAGCTGAATCAACATTGAGGGTCATACTATCGGCAGTATAAGTTTGTAATTTGATGGCATGGGCACCAGCTTTTGCCGCAGCTTCTACCATCGCCATGGCCAGTTCGAAATTCTGGCTATGGTTTCCGCTTAGCTCAGCAATAATAAAAGGCCGATGAGATGGGCCAATTAAACGCCCACCAATGGCGATATCACGCATTCTGTTGCGCCTCAAATATGGAGGTTATGCTTTGTGCAAGATCTTTTGGCTGAGGAAATTCATCGCTCTGGTCGGTGGCATAATCAGGCATCAAAATTCGCGGGTCCAACTGCCCGGGAATTAACAATGTAGGGGTTTCTACACAAGCGGCTAAAGAGAACATCGCATTCGGCAGACAGACCAAAAGATCACTGGATTTTAATCCTTGTAAACGCAGGCCTAAGCTTTCTTGCTCATTGTCTTGAATGACCAAATAGCCGTTATTCTGCAGTATTGTTTTTAGCTCGTGGAAATAGGGATATGGATGCTGCACATCATTAAGTGCCAAATAGATAATACGTTGGTTTGCGTCTAAGTACTTTTGTGCCGGCTTAATATCAATATGCCAATCCAATGGCATGCTATTAAATCCACAACAGCGGGTTAGATAAAATTCGGGATAGCCGCCGTCAGGCAGATTATCACTTATCCACCATTGACTATGCCAACGGCTCATCCCCATAAATGAACTTTGCATATACTCAGCTGCATTGTTTACATACTCAGGCTGTAAACTTTGATTTTGTATCTGTTCAATTAACTGTTGCAGCGGCACACTTAAATAATTGCCCTGCACTGGCTCACCGGCATCTTTTAGAAAGCGGGCAAGTACACAGGGCATAAATGCTGTATCGAGGTTAATTATTTGTTCGAAGCCAATTTCAATGATGGTTTCTGCCAAACCAAGAAATGCCTCCAATGACTGCAAAATGTTATCCGGCCAATAATGATTGGGCAAAGTTAAGAGCTTTGCACTGGGGGTAGCTAACTTCAGCACTTCGGCCCCTAAACCATGGGTCAGACAATAAATCTCAGTGTTCGGGTTTTGCTGTTGCAACTGACGAACAGTCGGCACAGCTATGCTAGCAACATCCCCCATTTCCAACATACGGATAACCAAAATTTTACTCATATTAGATTCCTTTGATATAGGCTTGATACATTAACTCTGCTCGCTGCCAATCTTCTGGTGTATCAATATCTTGGACCAAATGACGAGGGAGAATTACGGGCACACTGTGTTGAGAAAAAATGCCTTTTTTAGAAAGATAATCATCAGTTCTGCCCCAATAGAACTGACCTGCATCGTGGTAGGCCTCTTCTAAATCCTGAGAGCGTTTAAAAATATCTTGTTTAAACATTGGCTCAACATTGCCTTGTTTAACGCTGATTGCCCGTTGAATCGGAAAAGCAAAACTGGTGACAGAAAAAGAAAAGGATTTACTTTCATCTTGCTGCAACAAGGCTAACCCTTTTTGCAAATACTCAGCTTGTAAAAAAGGAGCTGTTGCATAAATACAGCAACAGAACTCAGGTTTTTCAAATTTATCGATGCAATATTCAATACCATGATTGGTCACAGGCCGCGTGCCTATCACATCGTTAGATAAGTTTTCTGGCCGTAAAAAAGGCACTTCAGCACCATATTTACGCGCAATATCTGCCACTTCTTGGGAGTCCGTTGAGACCCAAATTTTATCAAACAAGTTCGATTCTTGTGCGGCTTGTATTGAATAGGCAATCAGGGGTTTGCCCGCAAAATTACGAATATTTTTTGCTGGTATACGTTTACTTCCACCGCGGGCGGGAATGATAGCTAAATTCAAGCTAATACCTCATTTAATGCTTGTACTACTCTGTCTTGTTCATCGGCAGTCATACTGGGAAATAAAGGTAAAGTTAACGCATTTTGATAATAATTTTCTGCATTAGGGAAATCCCCTCGGGAAAACCCCAACTTTTGAAAGTAGGGTTGCAGATGAATCGGAATATAATGCACATTGACACCAATACCTCGCTCAACCAAAGCGGCATAAATAGCGTCTCTTTTATGCTCATTAAGCTCGATAATGTAAACATGCCAAGCACTTTTATCGGCATTGTTCATGGTCGGTAAAGTCAATGGTAAGTGTTTCAACATTTGGTTATAACGTTGCGCCAACATCTGACGTTTATTAATAAAGCCATCTAATTTTTTGAGTTGAGACAAGCCCAAGGCAGCATGAAGATCACTTAGACGATAATTATATCCCAGCGCTACCTGTTGATAGTACCAAGGCCCTTCAGAAGGTCCTTCCATCTGCTCTAAATCTCGGGTAACACCATGTTTGGCGAACAATTTGCTGCGTTCGAATAAGGTTTCATCGTTGGTCAACACAGCCCCTCCTTCGGCGCTTGTAATCGACTTCACAGGGTGAAAACTCAACACGGCTAAATCGGCGTATTCACAGCTCCCTATTTTGTTCTGTTGATAACTACCTCCCAGTCCGTGGGCCGCATCTTCGATAATACCCACCTTGTACTTGCGGCATAACTTAGCAATTTCTTGCATCTGACAACTGGCACCGGAAAAATGCACAACAACAATGGCTTTGGGTAATAAATTCGCGCTTTCAGCGTTTGCTAGCTTGCGTTCAAGGGCTTCTACACTAATATTTCGGGTTTCTGTATCGATATCTATAAAATCAATGGTTGCGCCGCAATATAAAGCACTGTTTGCGCTGGCCACAAATGAAATAGGTGAGGTCCAAACGCGATCGCCGTTAGCAACTCCCAATGCTAAACACGCCACATGTAAACCAGAAGTGGCACTGTTTACAGCAGTGGCATAGTTTGCGCCTGTATAGGTGGCTAAGGCCTTTTCGAATTTGGGAACGATGCTCCCTTGAGTAAGAAAGCGATTTTGCAGGACATCAACCACGGCAGCAACATCTTCATCATCAACGAAATGCTTTCCGTAGGGAATATTATCAACTGATTTGCTCACAATTGCGCCTTAATCTAACGTTAATTTATCTAAGGCTTCGAGTTCTTTAACCGTTAAAAAGTGGGGATTTGTACCAGAATGATATTCGAATTTATCTTCCACAGCTCGCCCTTTTTCACCCAATTTATTTAGGCGATAATCAACGGTTTTATCAAAAAACTTAATGGCTGGCGTAATCACATAATGATCATCAAACTCTAACGAATGGTGGGCCATTTCTTCTGGCACCATGACTTCGTGTAGTTTTTCTCCAGGGCGAATTCCGATAGTGTCGTAATCTCGACTGCCACTCATGGCTTCAACCAAATCTAGTATGCGAATTGACGGGATCTTAGGCACAAATATTTCGCCACCTTGCATCCGTTGGAAGTTAGTAATAACAAACTGAACGCCTTCGTCTAAAGTGATCCAGAAGCGGGTCATTTCCTCATGGGTGACAGGTAATTTGGTTTTGCCCTCGGCTAATAAATTCCGGTAAAAAGGGACAACTGAGCCCCTAGAGCCCACAACATTGCCGTAGCGAACCACTGCAAACCTTGGGCCCGACGCGCCAGAAATATTATTTGCAGCGACAAAAAGTTTGTCAGAAGCTAACTTAGTTGCACCATATAAATTGACTGGGTTTGCTGCTTTATCTGTTGATAATGCAATTACCCGTCGAACATCGGTTTCAATGGCCGCATCAATTACATTTTGCGCACCATTAATATTCGTTTTAATACATTCATTGGGATTATATTCAGCTGCAGGGACCTGTTTTAAAGCTGCTGCGTGAATCACATAATCAACATCTTTCATCGCTGATTTAAGACGATGTTTATCTCTTACATCACCAATAAAATAGCGCATACAAGGGGCATCAAACTGTTGCTGCATTTCGTATTGCTTTAATTCATCGCGGGAATAAATGATAATTTTTTTAGGTTTTTCATTCTTTAACAAATGCGAAACGAAACGTTTGCCAAACGACCCTGTTCCACCGGTAATCAATACGCTTTTATTTTCAAACATTTATCTTGTCTACCTGACACTGTTGTAACGCGAAGAAAGTTAACTGCGTTTTCGCTGCAATTGTATGTTGGCTTAAGTGCATTCGCAATTTGTTTTAAAATTATAGACTTATATTAGCCTAATGGAATGAAAGCCACTCACCCACTGTCAAATTTTTGAAACAGCAACTCTGTATGAAATGGATAAGCAATTATTATTCCTTCTATTATTTAGCAGAATTTTCCACAGCTAACAAACTATTCGCTAACATAGAAACGTAAAATAAAGTAAAGGACAGGGTTTTGATATAGAACGAGTTGCCAAACGCCTGCGAAGTGAAGTTTTGCCAAGAACGGGATTATTTGTATTTATTGACGCTTTTTTTGCCGCGGATTAAACCGCTCAATTGTTTCAACGATTCTTTAAGCTGTGTGTCTATGACCTTTGTCAGCGATTTATTAGTTTCTAACTCGCTCTCACTAAACAGTTTTTCAGCGGTTTGGTCTAGGGACTTTAGGTGATCAACCACAACTTCATCCCGTGTTTCGATAAGTTGCTTAAGCAATTTGTCATCTAACTCTGCAGCCGCCAACACAGTTTCGATTTGTGTATTAATAGCTTTCAAGTTTTCTGGCGTATATTGGTGGCTCAGAGTTAGTTTAATCACACGACCGCTGTTCGTTTTTGTCGTTGCGCTTCATAGGCTTCTTGTTTTGCATCTTCAGGGATACTCGCCCACGCATTCTTAATAGGTAACATCAGGTTAATCACTTCATCCATGATGTTCAAGTCATTCTGAATATTGGCATCTGTGATACGCTGAATCATATAATCATATAAATTAAATAAGTTCTGACTCACTTCACTACCAATATCTAAATCTAGGGTGTCTCTAAGGTTCATCAAAATCGCTGAAACACGAGATAAGTGATCCGACTTACCTTCGAAATCTCTGCGCTCTATGCAACCTTTTCCATAGGCCATGCGATCTAACGCGCCTTGCATCAACATGAGTGTGATTTTATGGGGATCTGCAGAAGCTACATCCTGCTTTAAGTTGCCTTTTTTATAAGCATTGATGCCTTTTAATGCCATCGTTTTTACTCCTTATACTTGACCCAGAGAAGCCATTAGCGCATTACCTGTCTGATTTAGTTTTGTTACCGTTTGATCAAGGTTTAAATATTTATCACGCAATATTTCTTCAAAACTTAACATGCGAAGTTCGAATTGTTCTCTTTCTTCAGACAACTGATCTTTTTCATCTTTTGCTGATTGCTCCCTTGTCGCCAATAACCCACTGAAGGTTGTATACTCTTTTGTATATTCATACATGCGAGCAGCGATACCTTCATCTTCATCAGTAAACAAAGCCGCTATCTCGTCAAAGTTATCTTCTAATGCTTCGGCAAGGCGATCCTCTCCACTGCCTAAACCAAATTCATCATATGAAGAGATTTCTAGTTTGCCCTCAGAGTTAAGTTCAACACCAATTGCAAACAGTCCCCCTAGCGCAGAAGAGCTTACATTTGAGCCAACAATACTGCTTAACCCTGAGGTAATACTCCTGGCCATAAAATCACCAGCTAACGCTCCATCATCTTCTAACTCAGAAGTACCATATTTGGTAAGTGTATCAATCTCACTTGCCAAGGCATTAAAGTTATCGACAAAGTCTCTAATTTTTTTATCTAAACCTTCGGTATCATAGCCAATTTGTAACGTAGAGGTTTGAAATTCCCCCAGAGCATCTTTCGTTGAGACAGTTGATGCCTCAAAGGAAACGCTTGAAATCGTATTTTCGAATTCGTTGGTGCTAGATTCAACCGCAATACCGTCTATGGTAGCTTGTGCATTTTGGGCACTCAGAACAGGATCTAAATAAGACGCCGTTTCTGTTGAATCTGTGGTTGCTACTCGGTTTAGGTCAGCCAAGTCATTATTATTTACAATGACTAAATCGTTACCATCACCTGTAGTAGTGGAAGTTAAAACAAGCTTAGCACCACCATCAGCTGTACCCGTATCGATGATACTTGCATTCACACCAAAATTATCTTCTGAACTGTTTATTTTATTAGCAAGTTGCTGCAGTGTCTGACCGGCAGAAACGTTAATATCAAAACTATCGCCAGTACTATCAATTTTAAACGTTAGACTGCCGCTTCCAGAGGATAAAACCGTATCAGTTGAATCGCTAAAACCGCCATCTACAGCATTCTCTGTTTCAAAGCGGCTGCCGCTAGCTAATTGGGTAACAGCAATTTGATATTCGCCTTTTACAGCACTATTGGCAGCTTCCGCAGTAAAAGGTTCGACGCTTTCATCGGGATTCGTGATAGAAGGTTCGCGACCTTGCAGATTGATATCACTGCGCAATTCATCAACGGTGTCGAGAAAGTCACTCATTTTAGACTTCAACTGGCCGATAGCAGAAATTTCAGAATCCAGTGACTCTTCTTTTTCGTCCAAACGAGCCTGTTTTGGCTCTCTTTCGGCGGCAATTAATTGCGTGACTAAATCATCTAACGCCAACCCCGAGCCTACACCTAATGATTGGATTGTCATGACGAACCTCTTTAAATAAATTAAGCTTGTTTGTTAAACAATACCCCCACTGCGCTACCTACGTCAGATTGGAGATCTTTGATTCTCTCAGACAAAGCGAGTACTTCTTCAGTGGGGATTTGTCTTATCACTTCCCCAGACTCCGAGTCTGTCACTTTAACCACTTGTCGTTCGCTCTTCTCATCAACAGAAAACGATAGTTGACGATTAGAAGTCTGCAGAAAATCACTTATTTCGCTAACCGCACTTTCAATGTTTACAGAACTTTCTGTGCTTTCATTGTTTGATACAGTTTTATCGGCCTGTCTCTGATTTTCTTGACCATTTTGCCCAGAATCGGCACCTTGCTTTTTTTCATTTCTGAGCTGATTTTGTTCAGATACGTTTACAGAAACCGACGGTGTTATGTCTTGCTGTGCAAAATTCTGGCCATACTGTGAAAAATTAACATCCATCTTTCACCTCCACTTCAAAGCAATTTGCCACTAACCATACAAGTATAGTGGCATTATCGTTGATAGACTAACCTAAAAAGCTAATCAAATTATCCTAGCAAAGACAACGCCGATTGAGGTCGCTGATTTGCTTGACTAAGCACAGATAAAGATGCCTGTTGAACAATTTGATTTCGGGTTAGCTCGGCAGTTTCAGTAGCAAAGTCGGTGTCACGAATACGTGAACGAGCACCAGCAATGTTTTCTGAAATGTTACTCAGGTTACGAATAGTGGATTGGAAACGGTTTTGCAACGCACCCAAATCAGCTCTTACTGCACCCACAGTCGATATTGCATTGTCAATTGACGTCAATGCGCCAGATGCACCTGCGATAGTGGCAACTGACAATGACCCAATGTTCAAACCTGAAGAACCGTATCCACCAGAGCGCGACAAGTTTACTGAAATAGTCTGTCCGCCATTTGCGCCAACTAGAAACGCAGCTGAAAATGTCCCTTTAAGAATATCTACGCCGGCGAACTGTGAGTCAGTCGAGATACGTGAAATTTCAGTTTTCAGCGCTGAAACCTCTTTTTGTAACGCGAGTCTATCAGCAGAAGTATTGATACCATTTTGCGATTGCACCGCTAAGGTACGAATACGTTGCAAAGATGATGTTACTTCGCCCAAAGCGCCTTCAGCCGTTTGTGCTAATGAAATGGCATCGTTAGCGTTACGTACTGCTTGGTTTAGACCTTGAACTTGAGTCGTAAGACGATCTGAGATTTGCAGACCAGCCGCATCATCTGCTGCTCGGTTAATACGAAAGCCAGATGACAATCTTTCAAATGATGTGCTAAGTGACTGTCCTGAATTAAACAACTGACGCTGCGCATTCAAAGACGACACATTGGTGTTTACATATAAACCCATATTTACCTCCTGAGAACTACCTATTAACTGATAAGGTAATTCGCCTCAATTTTGACTTCCAAGAAATACATCTTGAAAGCCACCTCTCTTTGATTGAGAATCGGCACCTCTACCAACCCTCAACATAAAATTCTTTAAAAAGAATTCCCCTCAACTAATGTTATCGACCACTACTTGAAGATCTTTAGTTTTTTTATCTATTTTTTATCAAACCTAACATGTTGATAAATAAAGATTTTTAAAAATACTCTAAAAATAATAAAAATTTAGTTAAAGAAAATAGGCTTAAATCGAAGAAAGTTAGGTGTTTTTTGGGAATAACGAATCACAGGGCTAAGCGGGTATAAAGAAAAGGTTGAACAAATAAGCGTTCCTTGTGTCACAGACAGTTCAGATGGCGCTTAATACCTAATATTTGCTTGCGCGTAATTTTGACTTTCGAGGGGTATAGTTGAAGTTGAGCCACATCTACATGCAGATTAATTCATTGCCTTAATTTTACCCTGTAAGGAAAAATAATCCTTTGTCAGGTAACAATGTTAATTACTGGCACAGCGATTGCTAAATTAATTTCATATAAACGTGAGACAAATAACAAAAGCCATTTTTTTGGCATAAAAATAAAAAAAGGCCAGATCAAATGACCTGGCCAACTTGCTCACGTTAGGAGTACGAGCAAATACTGTTTCTGTCCGGCTGGCAGGGTTAGAGAATGAATACTGGCCTCTCAACCAAACTTCTACACTCTCAGTCCTGTTAGTCGGCTTTTTATTTAGGTGGTGCCGACACCACCGCCATCCTTGGCCAATCTAGACACATTTCCAATGTGCCTCTGGGTTGGCCTCTCAGTTCCTACCCTCAGAAATATGATCCTCTAATTTGTTTACCGCTATTATCCAAGTAATTGCAATGCAGCTTGTGGCCGCTGGTTAGCCTGGGACAAAACCGTTAAATTCGCTTGTTGTAAAATTTGTGCACGGGTAAGACTTGCCGTTTCTGTGGCAAAATCTGTATCCCGAATACGCGATCTTGCCGCTGAAACGTTCTCAGATATATTACTCAGATTACGAATTGTGGATTGAAAGCGATTTTGTATTGCACCTAAATCAGCTCTCTTAGCGTCAATTATTGAAATAGCTTGGCTTACGCGAGTTAATGCTGCTGAAGCTTGGGCCTCTGATGCCACTGAAATATTGTAACCGGCAAACAATCCTGACGTACCGAACCCCCCGGAACGGGAAATATTCACGCTGATTGTCTGACCAGCATTAGCCCCGACGAGAAATTTTGCTGAATAAATGCCATCCAACAAGTTGACGCCACCAAATTGACTATAGCTGGCGATACGACTTATTTCTGTTTTTAATGCGGAAACTTCTTTTTGTAAAGCTAGGCGATCGGCTGAATTATTAATGCCGTTTTGAGATTGGACCGCTAGCACTCTTATTCTTTGCAGTGCCACTGTTGTTTCGGCCAAAGCACCTTCGGCGGTTTGCGCCAAAGATATACCATCGTTTGCATTCCTGACTGCCATATCCAACCCTAAAATTTGTGTGGTTAGACGATTGGATATTTGTAAACCTGCCGCATCATCTTTGGCTCCATTAATACGAAAACCCGACGATAAACGCTCAAAAGCGGTACTTAAATCATTGTTGGTGGTAATCAATTGCCTCTTGGCATTAATTGACGAAATATTTGTGTTTACAAACAAAGTCATTATCCACACTCCTAAACTTTAATTAACTAACTGTTTATTAATAGTTTTACTTAAAAAATGTGTTGATAACTCAGTTAAATATAAATTTGGCACACTAAATGCTAAAATCATATTGTCAGTCATTACCATGGCTGACAGTTTTGCCAAGCAATTATGGTTGACAAAGCTGTACAAAAGTAAGAGCGAAAGCTCTTGTCGACGGGCGGAATTGATGGCCTATACCTCAATACCTCTCACTACCTCCTGGCGTCTTTTCTGCCCAGTCGACTGCCAATTAAAAAAGCCTATGGCTTGATAATGGAGTGAGAATTCGCCCGCGCTTTTATACAGCGTGAGTTATCTAGTTGTTTAAGTAAAACGTATCTTCTTCGGTCGGTTGCAGCCTGCCCCCACATTTTGCAATCCGGCCGTTTTCTTTTCTTCAATCAATCTTCAATGTTGCAGCCTGCCCCTGTTGCTTGCTCAGCATCATATTTCATGATCTTTCTCTCTTATTATTGCAACAGTTGCAAAGCAGCTTGTGGACGTTGATTAGCCTGTCCTAACACTGTGATACTGGCTTGTTGAATTATTTGCCAGCGAGTCAATTCAGCTGTTTCAGCAGCGAAGTCTGTATCGCGGATGCGAGATCTAGCCGCTGATACATTTTCTGAAATGTTACTTAAATTTCTGATGGTAGATTGAAACCGGTTTTGTATGGCACCTAAATCCGCTCTTTTAGCATCAATTATGGAAATTGCACCTAATACAGCAGTCATAGCACGAGATGCAGCGGCCTCAGAAGCAACAGAAATTAAATTTGAATCAATACTCTGCGAACCGAATAAGCCGGAAGTCCCGTACCCACCGGGTCTAGAGATATTGACACTAATTGTTTGACCTGGATTCGCACCGACCAAAAATGCAGAAGAATAAGCTCCACCAAGAATGTTGACGCCACCAAACTGTGAGGTTGCGGCAATTCGACTGATTTCTTGTTTTAAAGCATCGACTTCTTTTTGTAGTGCTAAACGATCAGCCGAGCCATTAATACCATTTTGAGATTGCACAGCAAGTACACGAATACGTTGCAATGCGGACGTGGTTTCAGCCAATGCACCTTCTGCGGTTTGCGCTAGAGAGATGCCGTCATTGGCATTTCTGACGGCCATATTAAGGCCAAGAATCTGTGTGGTAAGTCGGTTGGAAATTTGCAGGCCGGCGGCATCATCTTTCGCATTGTTTATGCGCAAACCTGAGGATAAGCGTTCAAACGCTGTACTTAAATTATTGTTCGACGTGAATAGCTGACGACTAGCATTCAACGACGACACATTTGTGTTGACGTATAAAGACATTTTTTTTCTCCTAACGATTTAAGCAATCCGCCTGACCTATTATTATTATTAGTGATCATTGCGGTGATTCTAAGTGCGCTATTATTAGTTTTATTACGTCACTTAATTAGGCGTGTACTTATTATTTTTTTAGTTTGTACATCGCTCTTGAAATCTTTATCGAACAGGATCGAAAAATTCTTTAGCCTAATTTCTAACTAAATATTAATTCCTATTATTTTCAATTACTTAGGTTGAGAAAAAAGCCGACTAAATTAGCCGGCGAAGCGCTCTTACGTTAGGAGGGAAAGAGCGCACTCTCTACGTTTTGGGCCATTAAATACAGATTCACTACCCCCTGGCTTTAATTTCCCAATCGTATTCTATTAACCTAGAAGCTGAAGCGCTGATTGTGGACGCTGATTAGCCTGAGACAAAACAGTTAAACTGGCCTGTTGGATAATCTGGTTACGTGTCAATTCAGCTGTTTCTGTCGCAAAATCTGTATCACGAATACGTGAACGAGCTCCAGCAACGTTTTCAGATATATTACTTAAGTTTCTGATAGTTGATTGGAAACGATTTTGCAGGGCACCTAAATCGGCACGTACAGCTCCAACGGTTGAAATTGCAGCAGTAATTTCTGTTAACGCTGCAGATGCCTCTGTAATACTGGCAACTGAAGTACCAGCGATACCTAGACCTGACGCTCCGAAACCACTGGTTCTAGACAAGTTCACAGAAATAGTTTGACCACCGTTTGCACCCACTAAGAATGCGGCAGAAAATGCCCCATCAAGGATGTCTACGCCGGCAAACTGTGAAGTTTGAGCAATACGTGAAATTTCAGTTTTAAGGGCGGAAACTTCTTTTTGCAGGGCTAAGCGGTCAGCAGAGGTGTTAATACCGTTCTGTGACTGTACCGCTAAAGTACGGATACGTTGAAGTGAAGTTGTTACTTCCCCTAACGCGCCTTCAGCAGTTTGTGCTAAAGAAATCGCATCATTTGCGTTTCTAACAGCTTGGTTAAGACCTTGAACCTGGGTGGTCAAACGGTCGGTGATTTGCAAACCAGCAGCATCATCCGCTGCACGGTTTATACGGAAACCAGAAGACAAACGCTCAAAAGACGTGCCTAAACGGTTAGATGAATCAAATAATTGACGTTGCGCATTTAAAGACGAAACGTTGGTGTTAACGTATAATCCCATGGGATTTCTCCTACACT
The DNA here is from genome assembly GCF_054782055.1 of Aliiglaciecola aliphaticivorans. Classification (NCBI taxonomy): domain Bacteria; kingdom Pseudomonadati; phylum Pseudomonadota; class Gammaproteobacteria; order Alteromonadales; family Alteromonadaceae; genus Aliiglaciecola; species Aliiglaciecola aliphaticivorans. The sequence continues at coordinate 166,935 of NZ_BAAGTF010000019.1, read as the reverse complement.
CTCAGTCCAGCGTTTCGCTGGCAACCGATAAAATCGGTGGTTAAAAAACACATTCAAGAACATCAATCTTAGTCAAAACTAGATCGGTGTTACTGGCTCTCTCAGATAGGGTATCGACGGATAGAAAAATCCCTTTAACTAAATTTTGCCGTTTTTTATAAAAACGGCAAAAAATTTCCGCTTTGCAAAATGTAATTAATTGAGATTCAATAGGTTTTTAGACAAAAATAAATTTTAAAAAAGATGATTAATTGGACTAATTCGATTTGGAAAACGGCTAAACACTGCGCATTTACTGATATGTGTGTGTATGTAGACAAGCTGTTCGTTAGTTTTAGAGAAGCCACAGATCACATGAGCAAAGATGGGGATATACGCATTGTGACTTGTGACTTTAATGGTAAAAAAATAAATAGCGTCAATCTTAAAATGGCTAATTGCGATCTACGCGATCCCAAATTAACCGTAATGCCCGATGGTAAATTATTAATCAACGCCTATGCTCGTTGTTATGATAAAAATGGCAAATGGCTACATAGCCGCTCTTTATGTTGGTTTTCGCAAGATGGATTGAGTTGGTCTAGTCCACATTGGTTTGCTGAAAAAAATTGGTGGGTGTGGCGAATTCGTTGGCATGGTGAACAGGCCTATGGATTTGCTTACAAACGCGCGCAACAACAACTCGACCTATACAAAGGCAATCCATTGCGTACTTTTGAATGTTTTAAACCCGATGCACTCAGTCTAGCCACCCATGGTCTTGGTTATCCCAACGAAAGTGACTTATGTTTCAGCGACAGCGGAGAAGCTTTTGCCGTAGTGCGTAGGGATGCAGACTCTTTTAGTGCGCAATGGGGAGTGTCAAAGCCCCCCTTCACCCGGTGGCAATGGTTTGATCTAAAAATATACATAGGCGCACCGGTGATCATCCAATTCGATCCTAAAACTATTTTAATTTGCGGCAGGGCCTGGCTAAACAGACAATTTAAAACGGCACTTTGGAAAATGAATGTTGAAACTCAAAAGCTGACCCTAGTAATGGTGTTACCTTCAGGTGGAGATTGCAGCTATGCAGGTATGATCAAACGCAAAGAAGGCATATTTATTAGCTATTATTCCAGCCACATAGACAATCAAAGCCATATTTACTTAACAAAACTTGAACTGTAAATTCAAACACTAGATGTAATCAAACAAGGTAAGCCCTGTTACTCTGGAAAAAGTAGCCTGGGCAGCTTGTAAAGCCGTTTCTTGTTTACTCAATTCAGATACGGCTTCTGCATAATCCACATCTTCAATATTTGCCCGGGCTGTTTTATTGGCAATTTCAAGATCCAAATTCGATTCATAAACAGATTCTGCTACATTCATGCGTCCACCTAAAGATGAAGTTGCATTGGCTAAAGATTTTGAGCCGTTATCAATTCCAACCAATGCATCAGCAATTGCCTCATTCAGTCCTTTATCACTTAAATCACCGGCATTTAACGCCAAATAAAAATTGTTTAAGGTTTCCGCGATATTATTTTTTTCCGGCTTATCAAGTTGAAAGTCAAAAGTATCCCCTACACTTCCTTCTAGATTGAACTCAATACCTTTAAATACAAATGGTTCGCCAGAAGTAAAATTGACGGTGTCAATGATGTCCCCAGTACCAACATTTTCAATTTGAACTTGATTACCCGCAATAATAGTCCCTTGAAATTGATTATTCGCTGCGGTCACCGCGTCATAATTATTTTCATGAAATTTATCAAAAGCGGATTGTTCACTAATGACAGAAGAAAATGATGCCAGTCCACTGTCCCCAGTAACGCTGAAATTAAGTCTTGCCAGAACGTTTTCAAATACCGACTTTCCTGAGCTATTAGACTGAATATTCATCGCATCTGATACTTGGATGTGCTTAACGCCATCATCCCCAGAAAACGTGTATTTTTGATCTGCCGCTGATGGGTTGTAGGTAAATGCTTCAGTTTGAGACTGATAGCCAGCAAATATATACTCGCCATTGGAATTTTGGGTATTCATGAGACTAAATACTTCATCTCGAATTGCGCCAATCTCTATGCCGATGGCCTGCAAATCAGATTCATCGTATACGCCATTTCCAGATTGGATCATCAATTGTCTGGCTTTATCCAACGCGTTATTAATATTGCTAAGAACCACCTCTTCCTGTTGCAATGAATTAGTCAGTAAATCGTTATTACGCTTGTATTGTGTAATTTTGTCGAGATCTTCAGTGAGTCTAACCACCTGCGCGGCACCCACAGGATCATCCGAAGGTCGCAACAACTTTTTCCCTGATGAGAGTTGCTGTTGAACATCTGATAAAGTTCCCTGATTTTGCGTAATTGTATTAATACTGCGGTCATACAACTGGTTTGTGGATATTCTAGCCATAGTACAATTTACCTTGTAGCACTATAAATGGTGTCAAATAATTCGCTTGCGGTAGTTAATATTCTTGCTGCCGCCGCATAGGTTTGCTGAAAGCGGATCAAGTTTGCCGCTTCTTCATCTAAATTCACACCAGACACGGATTGAAACCAATCGCTGGACTGGGTTTGCATCGCTTGTGCAGCCTGCATCGAAATATCTGCAGACGCCGTTTTAGCACCAATATCACTGACAATATTGGCGTATGATTCGTGGAATGTGATCAAATTTCCGACATTATTATTACTTTGTTGCATGATATCCACGTCTTGTAGACCAGCCAACTTTAAACCATTGCGATTATCATCTACCCCATCGGTGTTGTAGTTAATGGTAAACTCATCGCCCGCCACAGGGGTACCTTGTAGACTAAAATCATAGCCAGGAAAATCCGTCAAAGCAGAAAATGGCCAACTACCATCACTTGCCGCTTGTTCCATTAAATTATTGTAGTCAGTCACACCAGAAATCACGACTAATGATGCACCGGATTCATCAAAAATTTCGAATTCAGATTCGCTATTGAACACGATACGTGCCGGGCTGCCGCTAACAAAACCTCCACTACCGTCAAAAGCGGATGCCTGAGGATCAGTCAAAGTGCTATCAACAAAGGTGTTAGTGACAGTCGAATCAGTTAAACGTGCATCTCCTAAATTATCCAAATTACTATCGACACGAAATGGCGAAGCTAAAGCAATATCCTCAGGTCTGGTCATAACCACTTCGATTGATTGGGCTGTGCTTTTTGTTGGTTGGAATAAATATCGATCTCCCACTGCGTAACTATCGCCATTGGGAAATTCGAGTTCCAAACCACCGATCACTTCAGTAAAGCTATCGGCCTGTGCATCCAAACCCGTATAAGATTGTGTTATGGCATTACCGTCTATATCAGTCACATAAGAGCCATCAGGGTTGACTAAGGTAACACTGATATCAACCGTATCGGGAGCCCCGGGCGTGGTGCCGGTGATCTCCACCAAATAATCAGCAGCGGTAATTTTACTGGCGCCATCTTCGGTCATTCTGCCGTTCATGGTTAACGATAAATCAGAATTTGCCGAATAATTCAAACCTTGAAACTCTGGATTAGAAAATATGTTAACGCCTAGTTGGCCATCATAATCCATCCCTAGTCTATTCTGCTGATTTACAGCGCTAGTTAAGGCCATGGAAATTTGCCCGAGCTCTCGCTGCCCTTCAGCCAAAATCTCATCACGATAACGAAATAAACCGCCCATTTGTCCACCTAAGTTTTGCTCTGGTAGTCTTAACGTTGTAGGTTTTCCGGTGCTAGCTAAAAACAAATTTCGGTAATCGGGGTCGGGATCGCCACTTAGCTGAAACAAATTAAAAGATCCATCTTCCAGCACCAATGATTCACCAGAGGTTAAGTTCACCATCAATGAACCGTCATCGTTACCGTTATCACGGGTCTCAATGGACATTATCTCGGCTAATTCTAAAATTGCGTTATCACGTTGATTTTTGAGTACGCCGGGTTCATCAAATAAGTTGTTGCCTTCGGCTATTCGAATATTCGCGTTAAGGTCGGCTATGGTTTCAATTAGCTTATTCGCGGTATCTATGGTGGACTCTAATTCTAAATTGAGCTCTTTTTCCTTGTTGTCCATAAATTGCGACAAGGTACTCACCTGGCCCACCAAGGCATTGGCTTCGCCCAATACGAGTTGTCGAGCGGCCATATTTGTAGGTTCATCAGTGGCGGTTTGCAAAGAGCTAAAAAACCGACTCATGCTACTTGAGATGCTATTTGCTTCACTGGCAAAAATGTCATCTAACACACTAGAGCGTTGAAAATACGTTTCAAATTCACTTACTTGGGTGGTGTCTCGGCGCAGTTGATTTTGCGCAAACGTATCTAAAACACGTTCAGTGGTACCGCGGCCAACCCCTCCAACTAATTGGCTTTCGAAGGTTGTGCGTTCGCGAACATAGCCTTCGGAATTAACGTTGGCAATATTATTACTGGTGGTGGCGAGCAATTGATTGCTTGCCCTAACACCGCTGGTCGCAATAGTGTATAAATCGGCAGCTCTGATCATCTTTTTAACTCCCGCGAAAAACTGTTATTGCGCATTTTGTTTGCCAAACCCTAGTGTAGAAAACGCTGACTTAAAGGTGTCGCTATTCAATACCGACAGAATTTTATTAGCGTATTGAGGGTCGGTAGCGTATCCAGCGGTTTGTAGCGCACTGAAATACGCTTCAGGGTCATTCACGTTTTCTAACGCTTGTTGGTATCTTGGGTTGTCCGTTACAAAAGAAACATAATCTTTTAGACCATCGGCAAAAGAGTCATAGGTTCTAAACTGCGCTTTTTGTTGTTTAGCCACACCTTGATCAAATTCAACAGTATTGATTGCAGTGGTCTCTCCTTGCCAGCGATTGTCCGCTTTGATGCCAAACAAGTTGTGGGTATTTTGTCCACTTCCCGTATGGATCATGTATTGCCCCCACCCTGTCTCCACTGCAGCTTGAGCCAACAACGCTTTAGGATCGATACCCATTTTTTGAGCGATTTCTTGTGCATGGGGTAGCAAAGTTTGCATAAACTCCGACGGAGACGCAAAAGCACTTTGTTTAGTCGCACTCTGTTTAGGCGCATTTTGCATCGCTGAATTTTGTTGCATTACACTTTGATTAGTCTGTAAGGGATCATTATGACTTTGAGGATCTGCGTACTCTTTAGCCCTTTGATGAACCATATTCATCAAATTGGCGTTATCCCTAACCGCACTGGCAGGCATAAAACCGTTTTCACCGGGACTAAGTTGTTGCACGATCAACTCAGCAATCCCTACTCCTCCACGAGACGACAAATCAACGGCTAATTGCTGATCATGCATATCGCGATAAAACTTAACTTGCTGAGAATTGAACGGACTCTCTTTGTCAGCCAACGCATCTTGTGCTTTTCGCATTGATTTGAGCATCATTTGTACAAATATGGCTTCAAATTGCTTAGCGGCTTCATCTAATGCTTGTTTGTCACCACTTTGAGCTGCCTGACGCAAACTATCTATGCCCTTAAAATCATGGACATTGCGCGACATTTCTAGTTGTTGATCAATGTGGTTGTTCATTTCCATAATAAATTCACTGATTCACAAGCAATTAAATAACGATTAGCTCGCCTTGTAAGGCGCCAGCTTGTTGTAAGGCTTCAAGAATCGCCATTAAATCACCAGGTGCAGCGCCCACTTCGTTAACCGCACGAACTAATTCATCTAAACTCACACCTGGGTCAAATTTAAACATTCGACTATCATCCAAACTCACATCAACAATCGACTGATTAGTAACAGCAGTTTGCCCTTGGGCAAGTGCATTGGGTTGCGAAACCGTCTGATATTCTGAAATTGTGACCGTAAGGCCACCATGGGTTATTGCAGCTGGCAATAAACGTACATCTTTGCCAATCACAATAGTGCCTGTGCGGCTATTAATAATGACTTTTGCTGGCGCATCAGCTGGGGTAAACGTGAAGTTTTCCAAAGTCGCGACGAAACTCACCCTCTGCCCCACATCTCGAGGCGCAGAGACTCTCACCGAAGCGGCATCAATGGGCGTAGCTATCATATAGCCCATTTCAGGATCAGCGCCTAAACGCTGATTAATGGTGTCTGCCAAAGATTTGGCGGTGGAAAAATCTGGATAGTTCAAATTCAGGGTTAGGAAATCATTTTGCATCAAGCCACTAGGAACGGCTCGTTCCACCAAAGCGCCATTAACGATGCGCCCGACAGTAGGGGTATTGGACACAATTTTAGAGCCATCAGCCCCTTCTGCACCAAAACCACTGACCACTAGACTGCCTTGTGCTACGGCATAGACTTTGCCATCCAAGCCTTTTAAAAATGTTTGTAATAAGGTGCCGCCACGCAAGCTGGCCGCCTCACCCACTGATGAGACCGTAACATCTATTGTTTGCCCAGGTTTCATGAACGCCGGTAATTCAGCATGAACCGCCACAGCTGCCACATTCTTGATTTTTGGTTTTACGGTTGAAGATAGGCTAATCCCAAAATTACTTAACATAGTTCGGAAACTTTGTTCGGTAAACGGACTTTGCTCGCCGGTGCCAGGTAAACCCACAACTAAGCCATATCCAACTAGCTGGTTACTTCGCACCCCTTGGATAGAAGCAAGATCTTTAATTCGCTGTGCATGGGCAAATGGAGTCACTAGCACCACCATCAGCAAATAAATAAGAGATGAACGTAAGGTTGAAGTTTTCATTAAAACGGCCACCACTGTGAAGAGAAGAATTTATTCAACCAGCCTTGTTTTTGCGCATTCGCAAAGGTACCCGTGCCACTGTATTGAATACGTGCATTGGCAATTTTGGTTGAAACGATTTCATTGGTGGGACTAATATCAGCGGGACGTACAACTCCCGTTAAGCGGATATACTCATCGCCATTGTTTAAGGTTAACCATTTTTCGCCACGTACAACTAAATTTTGATTGGGTAAAACTTGTATAACGGTTACCGAAATATTACCGCTCAAATTATTACTTTGGTTCGCTTGGGCATCGCCTGTGAATTCGTTGTCGGCCCCCACACCTAGCTGGATACTTTGACCGCCAATGTTAACTGCTTCGCCACCTAAACCAATGACAGTATCAACATTAACATCTGTCTCTTTCGAGGTTGTTGTACCAGCAGATTTGGTAGCACTGGTATTTTCTTGCAGATTCACCGTAATAATATCGCCGATGCGTCGCGCTTTAACATCGGAATAAATACTGTTTGCCATGTCTGCCTGAAAAATTGCGCCATCTTGAGTTAGCTTTTGACGAGGCATATCTGGGATCACTGGTGCATAACTTGGATCATTAGGCGAAGGCCCTGCAATGGGAGAACTTACGCAGCCGCTAAGAACCAATGCACTCAGTGTAAATAGAATATAAGCGAACCTAGTCATAATTAACCCCACTATAGTTGCTGAATCACCTGACCCAACATCTGGTCAACGGATGAAATCACTTTTGAGTTCATTTCATACAGTCTCTGACTTTCAATTAAGTTAACCAATTCTTCGGTGACGTTAACATTGGAAGTCTCTAACGCGCCCTGAACCACAGTGCCTAACCCTTCCAGTCCTGGCACTCCTTGTATAGGTGCACCGCTTACTGCAGTTTCAACATACAAATTTTGACCAATTGGCTGCAATCCAGTTGGATTAATGAAGTTCGATAAACTCAGTTGCCCCAACACTGTGGGATCAGCTTGGCCACGAATAGAAGCTGATATTTCGCCATCTTGTGAAATGGTTATTTGCTGAGCATCTTCAGGGATTGTGATATTTGGCTGCAATAAGAAACCAGCGCCTGGTGTCACAATTTGTCCTTGATCATCTAAGGTAAATTGCCCGTTTCGGGTATAGGCAATACTGCCGTCAGGTTGAAGAATTTCGAAAAATCCGTGCCCTTGAATTGACATATCTAAGGCGTTATCAGTGGTCAGCATATTGCCTTGGGTATGAGATTTTTGGGTAGCAACAACTTTACTACCTGCACCTAACATTAACCCTGATGGCAACTCAGTATCCGCCGAAGAGCGACCGCCTGGTTGATTAATATTTTGATAGAGTAAATCTTCGAAGATCGCTCTATCCTTTTTAAATCCCACTGTACTGGCGTTCGCCAAGTTATTAGAGATCACCGATACATCTGTTTGTGCTGCATCAAGTCCGGTTTTACTTATCCAAAGTGCTGGGTGCATTATTCACCTCCGCTATTTAATGTTTAGTACTAAATTATTCTAAGTAGTTGATTGCCGCGCATATCTAAAGTGTCGGCCTTTTTCATCATCTTCACTTGCAATTCGTAATGACGTTGTAAGCTGATCATATTCACCATCTCGTCGATGGCATTTACGTTACTGCCTTCAACCATTCCAGTACGAAGTCGCACGTTGATATCTTCATTCGCTTCTTGACCGTTTTTCAGTCGAAATAAACCGTCTTCCCCACGCTTCATATCCGCCACATTGGGGTTAACTAGCTTTAACCTGCCTACTTCTTCCAATACCGTTTCAGGCGCTCCCTGGGGTCGAACTGAAATGGTACCGTCGTTAGCAATATTGATATTCGAAAGTGGAATGGGCAAAAATATGCCACCAGCATCCCCTAACACTGAGTTTCCACTGGCATCTTCAAGACCGCCATCTGGCCCCAATTGAAGACTACCTGCTCGGGTATAAGCTTCATTGCCTTGGGCATCAATTACGCTAAGCCAACCATCACCTTGAATTGCCACGTCTAATTCGCGATCGGTTTGGATCATTGCGCCACCCGCATAATTGTTGAAGGGTGATTCTGTCATTGAAAATACCCGAGTCGGCAAACCTTCGCCGTATGCCGGCATGGCTCTCGCATTTTCCAACATGGCTTTAAAACCATTGGTTTGCGCATTGGCTAAATTATTTGCGCGCACAGCCGTGCCCAATAGGTCTTGGCTGGCTCCGCTGGCTGAAATATAGAGTAATTTATCCATGACAACTTATTGACTCTGGTTAACGTAACCTAAAGGATTGCAATAAAGATGCCATCGGCACAGAAAATAGGGATTAAGATCACCCGAGCTCGACTAAATGATTAGGTAATGGGTATGCTTTGAAAAACAAACAAAAAAATACCGCTCATATTGGAGCGGTATTATGAAACTCAAACTAAGTTATCGAATATTTAAGATAGTTTGATTAAGCTGATTATTCACCTCAAGAGCCCGTGAGTTGGCCTGGAAGTTCCGCTGAGCAATAATCATGTCAATCAATTCCGTGGTTAAATTCACATTCGCTTGCTCAAGTGCTGATGAATTAACATCTCCAAAGGTTCCTGTGGTCGCCTCACCTGCTAGGGCTTCACCAGACAAAATACTCTCTTTCCACTGGGTACTACTTTGTTGAGTTAACCCCTGTTCATTAGCGAAACGAGCTAAAGCTACACGCACAACAGGCTCTGATGTACCGTTTGAGAAAGTGGCTCGAACTAATCCATCTGGGCCAATATCAATACCCGTGAGCCGCCCTACTGCAAGTCCATCTTGCTCCAATGAAGTAACTTCGAACGAAGAGGCAAACTGAGTTGGCTCATCAGCAGTTGCACTGCCAGTTTCAAGTGCGAAGTTAGTTGTAATAGTCTGAGTTGCATCAGAACCGTTTATCAACGGCGGGTTACCTAACTGAACAGTCGTCACATCGCCGGTCGCAACAGGCGTACCATCACCATTCTGAATACCAATAAAATCACCGCCGCTGCTGAATTGCATTCTAAAACCGGAAACCGCATCTGCCCCCAATGATACTGAACCCGCTATATTATTCGGATCTGTACCTGCTACGTTTTCAGTGTCACCTGCGGTATCAATGGCAGTGTCATCAACATAATTAACGACTACCCACTCATTGGTTGCAGCAGAGTCTTTCATAAAGTAGTAAGTCATTACATGGCTATCACCCAGGGAGTCGTATACGGTGATAGATGTAGCTGCGTTATAGGTAAGTGGATCGTCAGGATCAAAAAGGGTTATATCTTTAGCATCATCACCTGCTGGCAAATTAAAGCGAGGTGAAACTTCGGTGGTTTGTTGTGGTGAGCCTGAAGAGTCTGGAATTCTCACCGGAATAGTTGTGCTCAAAGCCACAGATGAAGACGTACCGTCAGCGTTAACCGGGAAGCCCATTAAATTATCACCGTTGGAGTTAACCACAAAGTTATCTTGATCAAGTTTAAACTGCCCAGCTCGCGTAAATGAGAAATCACGAGAGGTTATTTCAGGAGTAGTGGCAAAAAATCCGTTTCCAGTAATCGCCAGATCCAGTGCAGTATTGGTAAACTGAAGACTACCTTGAGAAAATTGCTGAGCAACATCTTGGGTTAATACCCCGTCACCTACTTTTGTATTGCCGGCTGCCAATAGCGACGAAGCATAGACGTCACCGAATTCAGCTCGCGATTCTTTAAAACCGACAGTATTTACGTTTGCAATATTATTTGCAGTGACATCTAGATCTTTTTGAGCAGCTGAAACACCGCTTAATGCTATGTTAAAAGACATCGTTTATTCTCTCCTAAACTAAAGGGCTAACATTTTTAATTAACCACCGATTTGAATGACATCACTCAAATTGACACTTGTTTCGCCATCCAAATTTAAAATGACACCTTGATTGTTACTTGCAAAACTGACGCTATCCACATGTCTATTAACCGCTGTGGGTAAAGTCGTCGATTCTCCGTTTTGCGTACCTTGTGCATACACAGCATAATCGCCAGCAGGCAAATCATTGCCGTTTGCATCTTTACCATCCCATGAAAATTGAATATTTCCCGCGGTCTGCGTACCCGCATCAATGGTTTTAATTAATTCACCGGATGCTGATTCAATGGTAATTTGTAAGTCTTGGGTAGTCTGGTCGGTAATCACCACCCCTGTCACACCAGTGCTGGTATCACTTAAATGACCAACATTACCTTGCAATAACACATCTTGACCGATTAGGCTTGATGCCTGTAGCGCTTGGTTTGAAGTCATGCTAGTGGCAAACTCAGTAAATTTAGTATTCAATGAATCTATGCCCTCAGAAATACTGAAACTAGTCATTTGCGACACCATTTGATCATTGTCTACAGGTTTAGTGGGATCTTGATTCGCCAATTGCTCGGTGAGCAAAGAGAAAAAATCTTCCTGGCTTAACCGTTCATTACTACCATCATCAATTGGTACAGTTTCTTCTTGCACATACAGGTTAGAGTCTAATCCTGTTGTTTTTGATATTTCCACGTTACTTTCCTCACTAAATCAGTGATTTACTGACCCTGACCAAGTTGCAATACACGTCTAAATATACGTTTGGTAGTGTCTGCCAGTTGAACATTGGTTTCATAAGATTTTGATGCAGACATCATGTCCGCCATTTCTTCAACCACATTCACATTGGGTTTATAGATATAACCGTTACTGTCTGCCATGGGGTGGCCTGGACTGTATTCGATTTGCAGTGGCTTTTGACTTTCGACTATACCTAGCACCTGCACGCCTGAACCTTGTGACTGTGACTCTGTTGCTCGTTGCATCTCAGCAGCAAAAACAGGATGGCGAGCCTTGTAAGTTTCGTCATAGCTACTGCTAACGCTGTTGGCATTGGCAATATTACTGGCTGTAGTATTCAATCGAACGCTTTCCGCACTCATGCCAGTGCTAGCAATGTCCATAACTCTAAATAAACTCATCCGCCTTGCCCTCCAGCTAGTGCTTTTTTCATACCTTTAATCTTGCCATTCAAAAATTGTATGCTTGCTTGATACCGCATGCCGTTTTCTAAAAAAGCATTACGCTCAGCTTGTACTTCTACGGTGTTACCGTCTCCAGTATCGGGCTGCAAAGGAATACGAAACTCAATACTGGCTTGAGATTGCATGGTTCCTTCGAAATGCTTTTCATGGGTACGGGTCATATTTTGCTGACGATCTTGATTTGCTGATTGCATGGCTTTTTGAAAATCGACACCACGTGCTTTATAACCAGGGGTGTTAGCATTAGCTAAATTCCCAGAAATAACTTCCATGGTGTCGGTTCTCACCTGCATTGCTCGACTATGAAGGCCGGTTAATTTATCAAGACTAATTGCCATACTGTTCTCAACTTAAAACTCGCTTGAGAAAAATTTAGCAAGGCCTATGCCAAGACATTTAGAATAAAAGGGAGGTAAACAGATGAAACAGTGTAACCGATTGAATCAATTGCTTTTTTTAATATAAAAGATACCTGGATTATTGCGTTCCAGACTAAACAATTGATTTAACTCTGCGATAGACTCAGAGGCGCCAAGGAATAAAGCTCCATGGTTTTGCAGGCAAGCGGCAATTTGTTGCAGGATTTTCCGCTTATTACTTAACGAGAAATAAATAAGCACATTTCGACAAAAAACCACATCAAAGCGACCTAAGCCGGAATAACTGTTTAACAGATTCTGCGGTTTAAAATGCACCATAGAAACGATTTCGTGATCCAGTTGCATATGGTTATTATCAACGGCTTTAAAAAAACGGTTTTTACGCTCGTCGGCTAAGCCTCTGCTTATTGAAATACTATCAAACTTACCTGTTTTAGCTCTTTTCAGCATCTCAGTTGAAATATCGGTGGCAACAATCTCAATACCATAAGGAAAAGCACGAGGATGAGACCTTTTGAACTCCTGAATACACATGGCAATGGAATAAGGTTCTTGCCCAGACGAACAGGCAGCACTCCAAATTCTAACTTTACGGTTTACACTCGCCAATTTAGTAAGCAGGGTTTTAGATAGAATCTCGAATGGATACTTGTCACGAAACCACAAGGTTTCGTTGGTTGTCATTGCGTCCACTACTTTTTCCCGCAGTTGGGCGGAACTGCCTTTATAGGCAATCTGAAGTAGTTCAGAAATACTCGTCAGATTCTCCTGACGCACTAAAGGACCAAGACGACTATAAACTAGGTAGCCTTTTTGCTCACTTAATACAATACCGCATTGTCGCTCTAAAAATTCCGCAAATTCCGAGAGTTCATGGGGCGCTAATTGATCTAATTTCAAATATCAAATTCCAACATAAAGTAAGCGCTTTATTTGTTAAACCATTTTTGCACCGCAGAGGCTAACTCATCGGGATGAAATTTAGCGATAAAGTCATCTGCCCCTACTTTTTGCACCATTGCTTGATTAAAAACACCACTTAAGGAGGTGTGCAAAACGACCTTAAGTTTACTCAACTCTGGCGTGTGCTTAATCTCTGCAGTAAGGGTATAACCATCCATTTCCGGCATTTCTATGTCAGACACTAGGACGCCGACTTTATCGGTAACATCACCAGTTTCTGCCGCGATTTGTTTTAAACGATTAAGGGCTTCGAGTCCGTTTTTAGCCATTTCTATCTTTAAACCCAGCGCTGTCAGCGCTTTCTTAACTTGGCTTCTCGCCACCGAAGAGTCGTCTGCAATAAAAATAATTTTATCATTTGCAGGGGATTCAGACATATTTAAATTAGCCGCTAAATCTTCACTCACTTCGGTTTTCAAAGGCGATATTTCGTTTAGAATTTTTTCCACATCAAGAATTTCAATTAACTCACCATCGACTTCGGTTACTGCGGTTAAATAACTCGCTCTTCCGGTACCTTGGGGAGGTGGCATAATAGCATCCCAATTGGTATTGATAATCCGCTCAACGGAACCGACTAAAAAGCCCTGCACAGAACGATTATATTCAGCAATAATGATAAACGCATTGGCGATATTTTCGATTTTTTTCCCGCCAGTAGCCATGCTTAAGTCGATCACTGAGATTGTTTGCCCCCGAACATGGGCTACCCCTCTAATTAGCGGGTTTTGTCGAGGTATTGAAGTCAATTGGGGGCATTGCAATACTTCACGCACTTTAAATACGTTAATGCCGAATCGTTGCCTGCGGTTTAGCCTGAATAACAACAATTCAAGTCGGTTTTGACCAACTATCTGTGTTCGCTGATTAACTGAGTCAAGAATTCCCGACATAAACCACCTCAATAAAATTTAAAATAGGCACAATTGTTGCGTTATCCCTATCAGAAAATACAAGTTTAACTAATATTAGCGTCAAAACTGGCTTTTGTGACTGAATTTTGACGTTTATCTTTGTTTGCTTTAAGAATCAATAAGCATAGACAAAACGGCGGCAACTGAACATGAAAATATCAACAAAACATGTAACTCGAAACATACTGAGTACTTTTTTCATTGCCGCTTTTGCCTTAAACAGCGCTTATGCTGGGCAGTCTAATGATATTGATACTAGCAAACAACAATTAACTCATGCCGTAGAAAACTACGTAACAAGTCAATTAAAACAATATACGCAAGTGAGCGATGGTAATTTGACGATAAAAACAATGCCACTAGATGAACGCATTGTCATTCCAGATTGTCCTGTACCCTATACAATTTCGGCAAGCAAAGAAGCCCTAGCGCAAAGCAACATTACCGTAAGAGCCAGTTGCGAGGAAACCAATTGGTACCTTTATATGATGGTAAAGGCAACCCGGGTACAACCTGTTGTGGTACTCACAACCTCTGTCAGCCCTGGCACAGTGTTAAATGAAAACGATGTTCGCGTAGTGATGCTGGATAAAAATCTAATACGCACCAGCACCTTTGCCGATATAAGTACAGTGGTGGGAGCGAGAATGAAAAAACGCAGTCGCCCTGGCCAACCGGTGGTTCCTGGTCAACTGTGTTTTGTTTGCAAAGGCGATAGTATATTAATTACAGCAAATACCGGTGGCGTCAGCATAAAGACCAAAGGAATTGCACAGCAAGATGGCAATTTAGGCGACACCATTGCGGTGAAGAATAGTAAATCTAATCGAGTGGTACACGCACAAGTTGTGAATCCACATCAAGTAGTTGTGCAGATATAATTTAATTAGCGTAAACTGTCTGTTATTACAGCTAATTAGCGACGGTTTAAGGTTATCTAAAAAATAGTTAATTTATTTCCAAATTTTTCTAAAGATCGTAAAGTTGCGGCCGATAAGATAAGTGAGGTAAATTAGGTATTCGAGGTCATTATGGCAATTAACAATGTAAATAGTGGAAATCAAAAGCCACAACTTGAGAATCAGAGGTTGAATCAACAACAATCTCAGAATCAAGCGACTGCGCAATCTGCAGCACAACAATCTAAATCTGCGGCAGTACCAAGACAGGACTCTGTATCCTTGACCCAATCTGCTCAGCAGTTAAGTCAGGTTCAAAAGAAATCATCAGAAGCGCCTGTTAATCAGGAAAAGGTCGACAAATTGAAAAAAGCCATCCAGAATGGTGAATATCGTGTTAACCCTGATGTGTTAGCGCAAAAAATTAGCAAACTCGAAGCTCAAGTATTTGGCATTAAAGATTAGATTTTAATGCCAAACTGGTTTAGCTTCTCAAAATAAAAGTAAAGCTAAATGAAGAACCTAATTACCCTCCTCGAAAAGCAAAAAGAACAACTCGATTCACTTATCGTATTACTTGAATCTGAACTGCATTTAATTGGCACCAGAGACGCTGAGTCTTTAACGACTGTTATCAATGACAAATCCAACCTATTAGAATCTATTGCCCAGACAGACAAAGCCATAGAGCAACAAATTGAGAAACAGCCTGATTGGGCAACAGAGCAAGGGGTGAAGGATTTATTTGATAAAATTAACCAATCTTTATCGCAATGTAAATTTAGAACTGAAATCAATCAAAAAGCAGTTGAACAAGGCCAATTGCGTCTGCAACATCTTCGCAGCTTATTGCTAGAGTCTCGTGCGAAAGAAACCATGACTTACGACAAGAGCGGTAAACCTAAAGGCGGCTCATCTGGCAAAAGCGTCACCGTTTAGGCGTTAGTTGCTGACGGAACCTAATAACCCACTCCAGTTTATCGACCTTAATTTTACTTTATTGAGCTTAGTAGTAACGCACTTTTTTAACTTGCTTAGGCTTGGCCGTACTCAAATATAGATCGTGTACTAAACTGAAATCCAATTCCAATTCTGTGGCATAGGAATCATTTCCAATAGGGTAACTTTTCACCACTCTGGCACCGCGAATAACACCTTGTACACTGGCCATCAATTGAGTATCGGTGAGCACTAAATTAGCTAACGATTGTTCACCGTCAATTTTTTGTCCATACACCTGTTCGGTCAATTCACGATAAGCATCCAGCTTCGAGGCTTTCACCGCCATTAATACTTTAGCCGATCTATCATTTCCACGTTGAGCGTCGATTGGCGCATAACCAATTGAACGGATAACAGGATAAGTTTCAGGCTCGATGGTTTCCCACTCCACCTGCTTATCGATGAGATTTTGACACCCGACTACACCGACTAAACAACCTACAATCACAAAGCTATATAGTAATTTCATATTTTTTCTCAATAATATTTAACAGCACATATTTGCTATATTGGATTTTCGTCATGTTTAAACCCAATTCGAACTGTCATCAGATTGTTTGCACTGCAATATTTGTTCCTTAAGATAAAAATCCGCCGGCAAATGTCGAAAATATGTATCCAATCAGAAGCAAGTGGTTAAATAATCCCCTTCCAAAAGAAAATAGGTACAAAAGATGCATTGAATTGTAACTACTATTGTTAATGCATTCCTTAGCAGTGGTAAGCACACAACTGACTGGGTGCTTACCGTTGTGAGTCTAAGCGCTAATTGGATATTTTGTAAATGAAACCAGCACATAATCGAATTTTCTCTGTGAAGTTAATCACATTCTTTTGTGCTTTTTCCGCTTTACTATTCTCTGCTTTATCCTCAGCAGCTTGGTTCGAGTCCAGTGGCCAAGCGGCAATTAGAAACGGCAATATTGAGCTAGCCCGGCAAAACGCGACCCAAGAAGCCATTAAGCAAGTGCTATTATTTGCCGGAGCGTCAGTTCATAGTGTGCAAAAGATGGCAAATGGGGTGTTGCAAAATGATGATTTAACCATTCGAGCCAGCGGCGAAGTAAATAGTATTGAACTCATTGATGAAATTTCGAAAGATGGCTATCTCACCGTTTCCATACGAGCAGATATCTTTCCCAATAAAAGTGTATGTCAGGCATCGCAATACCCTAAAAACATCGTCACCACCTGGCATCCTCTGGAAAAAAGAGAACAGGCTACCACGGGTAATATCTTTGAAATTGGCACGATTTTGCCAGAAATGCTGCAACGAAATTTCCAACACTTCGCTCAGCAATCAAGTATCCAAACCATTTTGCCTTTTTACTATAAACAACAACCTATCACGTTGATAAATGATGCGATGGCGTTAGCAAAGCAATCAAACGCTCAGTACGTATTAACCGCTAAGGTCAAAGATATTAGTCTAAACAAAACAAAATCATCAAACTGGGCACTGTGGAATAGCCCTTCCCCTTCCCGTAACTTCAGCTACCAAGTCGCCCTGATTGACGGTTATACAGGTTCATTACTGTGGCAAAAATCCTATCATTCCACCGCACCTTGGGAGTTCGATACCCATCAAAGTGTTGATATCAACAGCAATGTGTTGTGGCAAAGCCCTTACGGAGAATCAATATCATCCATTATGCAAGACATAGCCATCAATGTGGATGAACAGCTAGCCTGCGCGCCTACCTATGGACGCATTATTCAAGTAAGAGGTGAACAACTCACACTGGATATTGGCAGCAACCAAGGCATTTTAAAAGGCGATGAGTTCACCCTTTTTCAGCTGCAGCAAATTCTGAATCCACAAGGTAAAACCTTTACTCAGTTCAACTTACACCCTACGCCAGTTAAAGTAGTGAGCATTTCCCCAAACACCGCGGTGGCAATATCCAAAGACGGTAGTTTATTGGGAAATATTCAAGCCAATGACTTTGTCTCCAAACAATAATTGAAGTGATCAGTTTAAATATCTGAGCGGCTAGCGGGCATATTTAGACTAACCAAAGATATACTGAAACCTATCAACCTAATCTAATTAATCATTAAAATCTGATGACTCCAGACTTGTTTTATTACCATCAAATTAGGTATAGTCTTGCCCCTTAAAAATTTCGAAAATGTCTCCTTAGCTCAGCTGGATAGAGCGACCCCCTCCTAAGGGGTAGGCCAGAGGTTCGAATCCTCTAGGAGACGCCACTTCCTGAGTAAATGAATAACTGGGAAACTTGTTTGAGGGTTAGGTTAAGCGTGACACTTAAATGGATAGGCGCTAATCAATGATAATTTGCGCTTGGCAGAACCAGAAGTTGATCAAATCTTTCATTAATTCTACTAAATCAACGTAGTTATTAGGCTTTGTTAAATACGCGTTGCTGCCCAGAAAGTAACATTCTTTTATATCAATTTCAGAATCTGATGTGGTGAAAATTATCACTGGAATATGTTTAATTTTTGGATTTTGTTTAATTTCCTCTAACGCTTCTCTTCCAGATTTACGCGGCATATTTAAGTCTAACAGGATTAAATTTGGCAATACTTCTGCTGTGTTCAGTAGAGAAATTAGTTCTTCTCCATCTTGAGCAAACTTAATTTTTTCCAACGCCAAATTATTTTCAGTTAGCGCATCTCGGATCAACTCTTGATCATCTAAATCATCTTCAGCGACTAAAATATGATTGACCGCCCGAAGATTTTTAGCAACTAAACTCATATCGTTCATGGTTGGAACCCGCCTTCCCTTACAGAGGTTTTTATTATGATTTTCCGTCTAAAATATATCACAAGGTTGTGATTGATAATAACGATAAAACCGCCTAGCGCGGAAGACAATTTAAGCTCTCAACTAGGTTGTTAAGATACATTTTAACAAAACGGAAACCCACCCCTTTGCTTGCCATTAACCTGAATATCCCGTTTCATCACACCACAATAAGCAGACCGATTCTCTTATCTAATAGCAAGTGTAAAGAATATTATTATCGTTAATTGACAGTGGTTGCCTTACTTTTGTTATTTATCATCCTTCGAATTAGTCGCTGGTTCAGAATCGGTCTCTTTAGGGATAACCAAACTCATTATGCGCCATCCGGCCTTAGGATCAACAGACTTTTTATTGGTCAGCATTCGCAATTTATTATGGCTATCGAAGGCACATAAAACCAGTAAATTACCTTCATACTCTTGTAAATAATCATCCATTGAAAAACTTTCAGTTAATTGAGTGGTTTTAATTTTTGCGCCTTTTGCTACCCAACTCGCTAACTTTCCATAGGTGACGCCATCAGCAAATAACCCCAGCTTTTTTGCATACGACTCTGATATTTGATGGCTAGGTCGTTGTTGCTGCTCATTATTGCTCAAGCCTAAAACGGTTCCTTTACCCAATTCATCTTCAAAATGAAAAGTCACCATAGGATTCAGTTGGCGATAGGGTGACATAACTAGCACTCGTCCAAATAATGTTAGATCCAACGTCCGAGATGCATGTTCAGACATCGGGTTGCCAAAATAAGTGGGGATATTTTGCATTCTAGCGGAACGAATAGCATCCCAGTTAGTGTCCGCAACACAGACATTAATATCATTGTCCATTAGTTCTTTAGCAAACATCCGACAGAACGCACCGCCACCAAATATCAAATAGCCATTCGGTTTAGGGGCTCGAATACCCAACCATTGGGCAACATGAACTGCGGTTAGGCTTTGCACCACAACAGTAGAAATAATGACTAAAAAAACCAGGGGCACAAGAATTTCTATTTGTGCATAGTTAAGGGCTTCTAACTTTAATGAGAACAAAGCAGACACTGCAGCGGCAACAATCCCCCTTGGCGCTACCCAGCTTAAAAACGCCTGTTCTCGCCAATTAAGTCCTGTTTTAAGGGAGGAAACCATCACCGAAATCGGCCGGACGATAAACATAATCGCCAGCAGAACAATGATAGCGCCCCATCCAACATTGAGAATTGAATCTAACTGAATTCTCGAGGCCAGTAAGATAAATAAGCCAGAAATTAACAATACACTTAAGGTTTCTTTAAATTCTAAAATATCATCAACATCCACATCACGCATATTGGCCAGCCACATCCCCATAATCGTCACAGTCAGTAAACCTGACTCATGGGCTATCATGTTGGAACCGGCAAATGCACCTAACATTAACGTTAGAACGGCTGTATTGCGCAAATAATGAGGAATGAGATTTTTTCTCAAAGCAAGTCCCATTAGATACCCCATAACGGCCCCTACTCCCAGTCCTATACTGACGGTAAGACTAAACGCCCATAAGGTGTGACTGAGGGCATCTTGAGTGGAAATGATGTACTCATAAACGAGCACCGCCAACAATGCACCGATGGGGTCTATAATAATACCTTCCCACCTCAGAATGTTGGCTAATTTGTTACTAGGGCGAACAGTACGAAGCATGGGAACAATGACTGTAGGCCCAGTCACAGTAACAATAGCGCCAAATAAAAAGGCCATTTCCCATGACATATCTAACACAATATGGGTTATCACAGCCACTAAACACCAGGTTAAAACAGCCCCTGATGTACATAGGTTTCGGACCATAGAGCCATGACCGCGTAAATCTTCAAATCGAAGGGTTAAGGCTCCTTCGAACAGAATAATGGCCACAGAAAGTGATACGACAGGAAACAATAAGTCGCCAAAAATTTGGTCTGCATTTATGATCCCGGTTCCAGGACCAACAATAATACCAACCAAAAGAAGCGGTAAAATTGCAGGTAATTTTATCCGATAGGCGAAATACTGACAAAAAATGGATAACAATCCAACCAAAACCAGTCCAGCAGTAATATCAATCAAATACTTTCCTTAATGTGTGTTAGTTACACTTTTTGACTACGTTCATAGCTTCACCACATAGTCGTTATGAGCCATAGATACTCGAAACAAAGACTAAAGCATGTTGTAAATTATTCAACCGCCCCCACATAGACAGCAAATCACTTTTATACAGGTTACTAAGCTTCGATACAATTAAACTTCTCGGCATTTTAACTACGTTAACTCTGGCATAAAAGTTTACAGTCTCAGTAGCATTCTAAATCAAAAACCTAACAACTAATTTCATTGGAAACGCCTCATAAAACATAACCTATTGCACTCGCTCCTTTAATTAAAGAATACAACCGCAACACCTAACCCTGTAATCAACTGATATATTCAACGAGAATTAATGAAAACATGATGGAACAAATACTAAATGACTTTTTGATAATTTGGGCAACGATAGACCCAATCGGGACCATGGCACTATTCGCTGGCCTCACAGCCAGTCTTTCCCCGTCAGAGCGCCGTAAAACCGCATTTAAAACTATCATCTATTCAAGTGCGGTACTTTTAGGCGCAATTGTAGTTGGCCAGATAATCCTTACCGCGATGGGAATTAGTTTGCTTTCATTTAAAGTTGCCGGCGGCATTATTTTATTTTTATTTGGGCTTAAAATGATTTTTGATGACAGTTCGCCCAGAAACGAAATGGATCGAGAGCACAACATGGCGGTGTTTCCTCTTGCTATACCCGCCACAGCATCACCAGGTGCAATTTTAGCAGTCATCCTATTAACCGATAACTATACCCACCCCATTCATCAACAAATAACCACCACTTTGGTGATGTTTAGTATTTTGCTAATTACCCTGGGGTTGTTGTTATTGTCAGGGCGCATACTGCGCATTATTGGCTCAGGAGGCGCATCCATTCTTACCCGCATAATGGGCATAATTTTAGCGGCGCTCTCTGTCGAATTTGTCGTTGAAGCCTTATCCATTGAGAAGTGGATAAGCAGTTTTTCGTAAACAAAAGAATAAGAATCAAAAAGGGAGCTGATTAAGCTCCCTTTTTCAAACGTTCAAATAAACGAATGGTTAAAGCCGATTATTCAACAAATTTCTTATTAACACGCACAGTGAGCGGATGATAACCAGGTTTAGCTTCTTCAAACGCTCGTTTAGCAAATGCCTTACCTTCCACGGTTTTTGATAACTCTTTGTACAATGGTTTCACTAATTTATTACGACCAATGTTTACCAAGTAACTATGCAGCCTCTCGTAGGCAGGCTTATATTGGTTTTTAACCGCAATAAGTAACCAGCTATGGGCAATTTCATTATTCTTGCTTGCTGTAAGTTGAAAAGCATCATCAAGGGCGCTTAATTGTGATTCATTTAACTCATCTGGCATATTGTTTAGGAAATACAACCACTGATGAACAGTCCAACCTTGAGTATCAACTTGTTTGGCACTCAAACTTCCTTCTAACCAAGCATTGCGAGCGGTATCAACTTTACTAAAGGCATCTGACTCAGGAGCAGGTGCCCCCTCGGGAATACCCGGTTCAAAAATCCACTGTTGAATACGTTCTTTGTCTAAAACATCAGCATAAGTGGTCAATAGGGTTTTATCTAAATAGTTAACAAATTGGTCGGTTGTGATGCTCTCAAACGCAAAGTGATTGAAATATTCGAGTAGAAACTTATCGAAGTTATCACGCCCTATTTTTTGTTCTATTTCACGTAAAAATAATGCACCTTTTTCATAAGGGATATTTGAAAACACATCATCAGGATTACGTCCTCGCAAATCTATCGCTAATATTTCATCGTTATCTGGCAAGGCTGCAATATCAGCTTCTAGATCTTGGTATCCCAATACAGCTTCCATATTGTAGCGATCAGTACCGTAGATCATTTCCATAATCCGATAAGTTAAGTAGGTAGTGAAACCTTCGTTAAGCCACAGGTCACGCCAAGTGGCATTCGTCACAGTATTACCTGACCAACTATGGGCAAGTTCATGGGCAATGAGAGACACTAAACTCTTGTCGCCAGCGATAACCGTTGGGGTAATGAAAGAAAGTCGAGGATTTTCCATTCCACCAAAGGGAAATGATGGCGGGAGTATCAATAAATCGTAACGATCCCAGCTATAAGGTCCATAGGTCTTTTCTGTTGCCTCTAGCATACTTTCTGTATCTTCAAACTCTTTGGCTGCTGCATCAAGTATTGAAGGTTCAGCGTAAACACCTGTGCGTTCCCCCATAGCCTTAAAGTGCAAGTCACCAATAGCCAACGCAATCAAATAAGAAGGAATGGGTTGTGGCATATTAAATTCATACACACCATCGCGCTCTGTATCTGGGTCATTGGCGGCACTCATCACCGCAAGTAGCTCTTCAGGTGTGCGAATGGTAGCCGTATAAGTCACTCTCACCAGTGGTGAGTCTTGCAAAGGTATGAAACTACGTGCGTGAACGGCTTGGGCTTGGGTAAACAAAAATGGAAATTGTTTACCTGCGGTTTGCTCAGGAGTTAACCACTGCGCGCCTGAAGCCTCTTTTGAAGTATGATAATTAATCGTTACCTGATTGCCTGATTTTGGCAATGTAATGCGTAATGCAGAGCCTAAATTCGGATCTTCTTTTTGCAATTCAAACGCTAAAGGGACATTGCCGGCTGTCACCTCTAAAATGGTTAATCCGCGAGTATCTAAAATTAAGGTTTCACTTTGCTCATCCACCTTTTGATAGGTCAGCGTTGCCGTGCCTATCAGCTGATGTTTTTCAAAGTCAGCGGTTAGATCTAAATCGATATGTGACACTTTCACTTCATCGGGATTAGCAAAAGAATGATAATCTTTAGCATTGTCTATTTGCGTTTGTTTTGGTGTTTGTTGTACTTTGGTTTCGGAAGGTTGTTCTGGATTGGAGCAAGCCAATAAGGTGGTTACCCAAAAAAACGCAAGATAGCGAATACTTTTCATATATTTTCCTAGTGAACTTTTTCGCTAATTGTGACATAAAACTAGTTAGAACCGAAATCAAAGGCCGCAAATTATCTGCAGGTTAACTAAAAGCATAATTTTCAAAAGGGGTTGAGATGTCTAGACAAAATAACGAAGAAATTTCGACGTTTATGGATGCTATGCAAGATGTCAAACCACTTCCTAAACAAGATAAAGTGCTATCCTTAAAAGCAAAGCCAACCCTCGCACAGAGCTTAAAGCGTGAGGCATTGCAACGAGATTTAAATTTAGCTCAGAATTACTTGAGCACTGAACACGTAGAGCCTCTTGATCCCTATGATCACCTCATATACAAAAAGCCTGGGGTACAGGAAGGTGTATTTAAAAATTTACGTTTGGGGAAATACAAAATTGATTCTGTGCTGAATTTACAGCAGTACAAATTTGAACAAGCTCGACAAGCTCTGTTTGAAACCATTCTTCAATCTCAGCAAAAAGGTATTCGCACATTATTAGTGAAACATGGAATCGGATTGAACAGCCAACCCTTCCCAGCTTTTCTGAAGAGTTACGTGCAAAAATGGTTACAGCAAATGCCGCAAGTTTTGGCTTTTCATACTGCGCAAAAATACCATGGTGGTTCGGCATCAGTGTATGTTCTGCTGAAAAAAAGTGAGACAGAGAAAGCTACTAATCGAGAATTACATCGAAAAAAGTAATCTCAATACGAGCAAACAAAACGTGTGAATAAGTATTTGCAAACAGTATTAATATAATGTCTTTCTAAGTACAAGTACTCAATTAGATTTGAGTATGTTTAATCTCATCAGACATTGTCTGCGAACTTGCGGGAGTGCTAACAACAGCTAAAACAACGAGGAAAAGTACGGTGGCGAACACACCTGTTAATCCAAAACCTTTTGACGAACGATTCATTTTATTTCTCTTATTATTATTTTGAAATTGTAATTGTTGTCGGTAAGTTTATGTAAAGTCCATTTGCGGGTAGAATCATCGCTGATAACTATACCTATTGTAGACTTTAGTCTAAACCTGTTTTTTTAAATTGACAAGGGTTTATTTAATTAAATCAAGGATCTAACTAATAAAAACAAATTTCAAAAAAAGCGCCTAAAAAATTAGGCGCTAGAAATTCTAACTTTCTAAAATGACTTTATATGCCGCGTGTAAATTATTAACCTGCAAATACTCGCGCATTTCTAAACATTCTCATCCAAGGGCCATCTTCTTGCCAATCATCGGCTTGCCAAGAGTTTGCCACAGCCCTAAACACCCGCTCTGGGTGAGGCATCATAATAGTCGCGCGACCATCACTGGAAGTCAGTCCTGAAATGCCATCCGGTGAGCCATTGGGGTTTGCGGGGTACTGTTGAGTCACCTTTCCAAAATTATCCACATATTTCAATGCAATATGTTGATTATTTTGAACTTGTCGAAGGTGACCAATATGTTTAAATTCCGCCCTTCCCTCACCATGAGATACCGCTATGGGTAAGCGAGAACCCTGCATGCCGGCAAAGAAAATAGATTTACTTTCTTGCACTTCTAACATGGAAACCCGTGCTTCAAAACGTTCCGATTGGTTAGTCACAAAATGGGGCCATAAATCAGCACCTGGTATCAGTGACTTTAAGTTTGAAAGCATTTGGCAACCATTACAGACACCTAAACTAAAAGTTTCATCTCGGTGGAAGAATTGCTCAAACTGGTCTCGTGCATAATGATTGAATAAAATGGACTTAGCCCATCCTTCACCTGCGCCTAGCACATCACCGTAGGAGAAGCCGCCACAGGCAACTAACCCAGCAAATTTATCTAAGCTTAGATTCTGACCAATAATATCACTCATGTGAACATCAATAGCGTTAAAACCCGCTCGATTGAAAGCTGCAGCCATTTCGTTTTGCGAATTAACACCTTGCTCGCGTAAAATGGCTATTTGTGGTTTAAGCCCTTTCGAAATATACGGAGCAGCAACATCTTCGTTGATATCGTAGCTTAATTCACAATGCAAACCAGGATCTTGGGCATTTCCTTTTGCCGCCCACTCTTGATCAACACATTCAGGATTATCACGTAATCGCTGCATTTTATCTGTGGTCTCTGCCCAAATTAAGCGGTAGTAACCGCGTTCTTGTGAGATGACCTTTTGTTGCTTGTGGCTAATTTCAATTCTGTCTGAAGTGTTGAGCGTGCCAATCAAATGGGTCACGTCTGTAAGTCCATGCTGACTAAGTACTTGATTCACTTTATCCAAGTCGGCTGTCGTTACCTGAACCACTGCCCCTAGTTCTTCGTTAAACAATACTGACTGCGCATCACCTGTTAAGCTATCCAGTTCAACATCAATACCAGTGCGTCCAGCGAAGGCCATTTCAACTAGCGTGGTAAATAAACCACCATCAGATCTATCGTGATAAGCCAACAATAGATTTTGATGCACTAATGTTTGCATAGCTTCAAAGAAGGCTTTTAATAACTTAGGCTGAGTCACATCAGGAGCTTGATTACCCAACTGACTGTATACCTGCGCCAAACAAGATCCGCCAATGCGGTTACGCCCTTCCCCCAAATCTACGCACAATAAAACCGTTTCACCTTGGTCGGTTCGCAACTGCGGAGTCATGGTATTACGTATATCCTGCACGGCACCGAATGCGGTAATGATCAGGGATAATGGTGAGGTAACCGATTTATCCTGCGGCCCATCAGCCTGCTCTTCTTGCCATTGAGATTTCATTGACATTGAATCTTTGCCAACGGGTATGGTTAACCCTAGTTCTGGACATAGCTCTTCACCTACGGCTTTAACAGCTTCGTACAAACCAGCATCTTCACCTGGGTGTCCAGCGGCAGCCATCCAATTAGCCGATAATTTAATGCGATTTAACGAACCGATATCTGCAGCGGCAATATTTGTTAAAGACTCACCCACAGCCATTCGCGCTGACGCGCCATGATTTAATAATGCAATAGGCGTGCGCTCACCCACCGCCATAGCTTCACCTTGATAGCTATCAAATGAAGACGCTGTCACGGCAACATCCGCCACCGGAATTTGCCAAGGGCCGACCATTTGATCACGACTCACTAAACCAGTCACGCTGCGATCCCCAATGGTGATCAAAAAGGTTTTCTCTGCCACTGTGGGCAAACGTAAAAGACGTTCTGCAGCTTCATTTATGTCTACCGACTCAGCCCTAAAATCATCTCCAACGGATGTTTTAGATGTTACATCACGATGCATCTTAGGTGGTTTACCGAGTAAAACATCCAGCGGTAAATCAATGGGTAAGTCATTGAAATGTTCGTCATGCAATGACAAATGAGGCTGTTGAGTAGCCTCTCCCACCACCGCAAAAGGCGCTCTTTCACGTCGACAAATTGATTCGAACAACGGCAGTTTGTCTGGAGCAACAGATAGCACATATCGTTCTTGTGATTCGTTACACCAAATTTCATGGGGAGCCATACCAGGTTCGTCATTGGGTACATTTCTAAGCTCAAATTTTCCGCCACGTCCACCATCATTAACGAGTTCAGGGAAAGCATTTGATAACCCCCCTGCACCCACGTCATGAATAAACTGGATGGGGTTTTCATCTCCTAACTGCCAACAGCGGTCGATCACTTCCTGGCAACGTCTTTCCATTTCAGGATTACCCCGTTGCACAGAAGCAAAGTCTAAATCTTCATTTGACTCACCGGATGTCATTGAGGAAGCGGCACCTCCCCCTAACCCGATGTTCATGGCTGGCCCACCTAAGGCAATTAACTTAGCCCCTACGGTGATTTCGCCTTTTTGAGTATGCGATTGACGAATATTTCCTAATCCACCAGCCAACATAATTGGTTTATGATAACCCCGTACTTCCTCACCATTGAAGCTATTTACCTGTTGTTCATAGGTACGGAAATATCCCAGAATATTAGGACGACCAAATTCGTTATTAAACGCCGCCCCACCTAATGGGCCTTGTTGCATAATCTCTAACGCATTCACAATTCGCTCTGGTTTGCCATAAGCGGTTTCCCAAGGTAATGGGTAGCCAGGAATATTCAAGTTTGAAACACTAAAGCCTACTAACCCCGCTTTGGGTTTAGAACCTCTTCCAGTGGCACCTTCATCACGAATCTCACCGCCCGACCCCGTTGCGGCTCCAGAAAAAGGAGAGATAGCCGTTGGGTGGTTGTGGGTTTCTACCTTCATCAAAATATCAATATTTTCATGGTGATATTCGTATTCATGGGATGCCGGGTTAGGGAAGAAACGACCGGCTTTCCATCCCTCCATAACCGCAGCGTTATCACTATAAGCGGAATGCACATAATCTGGGTTGAGTTCGAAGGTATTCTTAATCATTTTGAACAAGGATTTAGGCTGTTTCGCACCATCAATTGTCCAATCTGCGTTGAAAATCTTATGTCGGCAATGCTCTGAGTTAGCCTGAGCAAACATATACAGCTCAATATCGTTTGGATTACGACCTAAGCGTTGGAAGTTTTCCACCAAATAATCAATTTCATCATCAGCAAGCGCTAGCCCCATTTCAACATTGGCAGAGCGTAAAGCCTCTCGCCCTCCACCGATCACATCAACACTACTGAAATGTTTAGGCGAGTCTTCTACAAATAACATTTGCACTTGCTCAAAATCAGCCATGACCGCTTCAGTCATACGGTCATGTAATATGTGTTGCAACTCGGTGCGTTGTGTTTGGCTAAGCTCAGCGGCAAATTTCAAATAATATGCACAACCACGTTCAATTCTCTTAACGTTATTAAGACCACAGTTGTGAGCAATATCAGTTGCTTTAGAAGACCATGGGGAAATAGTTCCGGGTCTTGGTACTACCAAAATTAACTCGCCTTCTGGATCGTGGGCGGGTATCGCCGGGCCGTAAGTGAGTAATTGAGTTAAAACTTGTTTCTGCTCCGCTGTTATTTCCGACTCAATTTGCGCAAAGTGCACATATTCAGCGTATATTTCAGCAATGGGAAGTTGAGCAGATGTAAAACGTTGAAGTAATTTTTCAACACGAAAATCAGATAACGCAGGAGCACCACGAAGGACGAGCATAGGGCTATTACCAAAGTTACTGGAACTTGACCATTTAGTCTGACTAAGTTCACGATTTTTAGGAAGTTTTGAGGCGCGAATTATAGTGTAAAAACAATCGATTTATAAGCATCAATCCACTTGATTTAGAAGTTTTTACTCATCAATTGCATTATTTGTGTAGATGAATCCAAACAATTTCGTCACAATGAGGTAATTAACTAAGTTTAAAAGGGAATCTGTGAAGAAAACAGTTTTTCGGTTTTTTTTACTGAGCGTATTTTTTGTACTCAGTGCATGTGAAAAACCGCAACAATCCAGCACCCTAGCCCGCATCTTAGACCAAGGTGTACTCAAAGTTGGAACCAATTATGGTTTGACAACATATTATAATGGGCCTGTTGGGCCTGAAGGCTTTGAATATGAATTAGCCAGCGGTTTCGCTAGCTACCTAGGCGTGCGTCTGGAAGTTTTCCCCTATTACACTTTAAATGAACTATTTCCCCAACTTGCTAATCATCATTTGGACTTAATTGCTGCCGGAATTAGTGTTACCAATGAGCGAGTCGATATATTCCGCTTTGGTCCAGCCTACCAAAGTATCAGCCAAAAAGTGGTATTTAAACAAGGTAATGAACGGCCCAGAAGTGCGACGGATTTGACCGAAGAAATGTTGGTTATTGCAGGCAGTAGTCATGCTGAAACACTACGAGAATTTAAGCCATTTCATCCGCAATTAGCCTGGCGAGAAACCGACGATAAAGACGCAGAAGAACTTATGGAAATGGTTTTAAACGATGAACTCGCTTACACCATAGTAGATTCTAACATTTTAGCAGTTTTGCGTAGAAGACATCCTGAGCTGAGTATTGGTTTTACTATCAGTAAAGAACAAAGCGTAGCCTGGGCATTAGACAAAAGCCAAGATGACTCATTATTAGCAGCACTGATTGAATATTTTGGTTTAATTCAATCAAATGGCACCCTGGCGGCTTTAGAAGACAAGTACTTTGGTCATGTTAGGCAATTTAACTATGTGGACACTCGGGAATTTATCCGTTCAGCTCGAAGCAATTTACCAAACTTTAGACAATGGTTTGAGAAACATGCTCAAAATCTTGATTGGCGTTTGTTAGCCGCCATGAGCTATCAGGAAAGCCACTGGAACCCTAACGCAAAATCCCCCACAGGGGTTCGTGGCATGATGATGTTAACCCTAGCCACAGCAGAAGATCTAGGTATTGAATCACGATTAGACCCTGAGCAAAGCATCCGTGGGGGAGCTGAATACTTCGCTAATTTATTAAGTAGAATTCCTGCTCGCATTCAGGAGCCAGATCGTATCTGGTTTGCCTTAGCAGCATACAATATTGGATTAGGTCACCTTGAAGATGCCCGGGTTTTAACTCAAAAACAGGGCGGCAACCCTGACATGTGGATAGACGTTAAACAACGTTTACCGCAATTACGTCAGAAAAAATACTACAAAACCACCCGTTATGGATACGCGCGGGGTGACGAAGCAGTGACTTATGTTGACAACATACGGCGTTATTATGATACATTAGTGTGGCTAGACGGGCAGGATGCCGAAACCCTCGATGAAGCTGAAGACGCAGCTCAAGCGCCAGAAAATTAAACCATCCGATATTTACGCTGTTTATTGACTTGTCATATAGCAGTCACATTTGCATGCCAATCTAATTAGAAGTAAATGATTCATTTGTTTCAATGGAAATAATTTTGAAACTAATGGATAGTTTAGTTGTCTACATCAATTAACCCGTTTTATTACAAGAAATAGGAGAAAAATCCTTAAAGGAGTTACCATGAGAAAAAGAAATACATTTACTAGAAAAGTGAAACCAAACAATAGTAGCCGTAGAAGGCTAATGTTAAAAAAAGTACACCAAAGAGTGTTGGTTAGACGTCAAAATTTCCAACAATTTGATTTACAAGAGTCTTTTGCTGAAGCAAGTTAGAATAAGCTTCAGCCAACTGGCTATGTTGTTTTCAACAAATTGGTTAAGAGCAAGTAAATCATCCTCCAATCCGATTTGACTATGCACCCCTCCTCCGATATTGAAAATATCTTTGCGAAAATACTAAACAGCACGATTCGGTGCCGGGTCATCTATTCAACAAAATTTGTCTAAGATCATTTCAATTGAGTGCCAGTTTTAGCAATTTGCTTAAGGGCTTTTTTCTGCTCACGTCGCATTTTAAAAAAGTCGGATATTTTGCTGGCACATTGCTCGCCCAATACATCGCCTTGCACTTCAATTTGATGATTTAATCTTTCATCATTCAAAAGATTCATTAAACTGCCTGCGAAGCCTGTTTTATAATCCTTTGCGCCAAAGACCAAGCGTTTGATACGAGAATGGACCAGTAGCCCAGCACACATTGGGCAAGGTTCTAGGGTTACGTAAAGGGTGCAGTCCAGCATGCGATAGTTGTTTAGCAACTTTCCCCCTTCTCGAATGGCGATCATTTCTGCGTGGGCAGATGGATCATTTAAGCTAATGGACTGATTCCAACCTTGGGATACTAACTCATTATCTTTTACCAACACCGCTCCCACTGGAACTTCACCAATTTTCCAAGCGTTGTCTGCTAAAGATAGCGCATATTCCATCCAATACTCATCTTGTGATTGAATTTTATTTGGCGAATTTGGAGTTGTCATTTATTGGTCATACAAAACATTGGTTAATTTGCTCAATAAGTTGTTTTTTTAACTAATATACATATCAAGCATTGCCTATGAAAAAACCTAAACTATTGATATTTATAAGAAATAAAAGTTGGTTAAAAATATGCAAAACAAGATCATAACGCTAAAACATACTAATACGATAACACCATACCAGTCAAAGGAGACTACGCTATGAATTTAACCGCCATCGCCATAATTGCCATCATTTGCTGGACCATTGTAAAATTAACCGGGAAAGATAAAAAAGCCCCTAAACAGGTATCTGAACCCGATCTGCAAAATGACGAATTAATACAACGACTTGCTGCGATGCAGGATCGAATTGCAGTACTAGAGGCCATTGTAACCGATGAAAAATATGTACTAAAGCGCGAGTTTGACAATCTAACACCTAGCAAAGCAGCGTAAGCTGTATAAAAAGGCGATATTACTATCGCCTTTTTTGTACCTTATAGCATGGCTACTATGCAGATCAGCGACTATTCCCTGTCTAACATCATCTCAAACACAATTTTAATTAAACAAGACCCGGGGCTTGCAGAAAATGGACGGCTACTATATTGTTGTTACTAACAACTTAAGCCAGAGACATTCGATGAACACAAAACTCAAGCGTGCCGAAGCACTTTATGAAGCGGTTAACCAACTGATCCGCGTACATCAGTTTCGTGATCGTGAAAGTATTTGCTGTCATAACGTGTCGGTCGCTCAGTGTTATGCGCTGGAAACACTGGTAAAACGAGGTCCCTTAAGGCTTAAAGAACTAGCTGAAGAAATGTGCCTTGATAAAAGTACCACAAGCCGAGTAGTTGACTCGTTACTGCGTAAAGGCTATGCACTGAAGACCTTAGACCCCCTTGATCAGCGCGCAGTGCAGCTATCACTAACCCCTGAAGGCCATGAGTTATATGCAACCATTCGAAAAAGCTTGATTGAAGAAGAGGCATCAATGATATCTGATATCTCTGATGAAGTTGTCGATGCGGCTCTTGTACTCTTGGGAAAACTTACCGTCGCAGCGCGGAACCGACTCGGCGATTAACTATTTTTTTAACCACATTGTTGTTACTAACAACACTATTTTGGAGGTTTATCTATGAATTACAATGTCGAAAACTTGCCCATTGCCATCATAGGCGCCGGTCCTATCGGTTTGAGTGCAGCAGTTAACCTGCTCGATGCAGGCCTTACACCCATTGTGTTTGAATCAGGTGATTGTGCCGGTTCCAACATAGCAAAATGGGGTCATGTGCGTATGTTTTCGCCCTGGTCATACAATATGGATCCCAAAGCGGTTTCATTACTTAAGAAAAAGGGCTGGGTAGAACCAGTTTCGACCGAGTTTCCAACCGGAAGCGAACTGCTTGAGCGCTATATACTTCCTTTGGCGTCCCACGAGAAGATTGCTCCGCACCTACATTTGAATACCCGTGTTAACAACGTCAGCCGCCAATATCACGATATTTTACGAAATAATGGCCGGGAGAGTACGCCCTTCGTGATCCGTGTTTCCGACGTTGAAGGTGAGCGTGATATTCTTGTTCAGGCCGTAATTGATGCCTCTGGTACATATCAGACCCCCAACTGGCTTGGCGCTCATGGTATTCCTGCTATTGGTGAGCTTACTGCTTCGCAATCAATTTCTTACGGTGTGCCTGATATTCTTGGCGCTAGCAATAAACAATATGCGGGCAAGTCCGTACTCGTCATCGGTGGCGGCCATTCAGCATTTAACGCATTACAAGATTTAGTCAAACTTTCTGAACAAACTGATGGCATGCATATTTTATGGGGAATACGCGGCTCCTCCGTGGATAACATCGTGCGATCACCAAAAAATGATGAGCTGCAAGAGCGCAGAAGTCTCGAAGTTCATATTCAAACATTACTGGAAGAAGGAAAAATCGAAGTATTTACCGATATAGCAATAGAAAAAATCAACTGTGAAAATGGCAAACTGATCGTAAATAGCCATTCATATCAACTACCGCCTGTAGATCAGATCATTGCAGCAACAGGGTTTCGTCCTGACCTTCAGCTGCTGTCTGAGCTGCGCACCTCCATTGATCCTGCAACCCAAAGTCCGGTTCAACTCGGCCCTCTTATTGATCCCAATCTTCATAGTTGTGGTTCAGTCCCTGAGCATGGTTCGGCTGAGCTTTCGCACCCAGAGATGGGGCTTTATATTGCTGGAATTAAAAGCTACGGCCGTGCGCCAACCTTTTTGCTAAGAACTGGCTATAAACAGATTAAGTCAATAACGTCTACGTTAGCTAGTCAGGAATACAAAGACTTTGCTGTTATAAATAGCTCTCTTTCTCGTAAAGACTGTGCCCTTAATCAAAGTTGCTCAGAATAAGCGTCTCGCCCTCTAATCAAAGCTTTATTAATGGATTTAAGGTTTATTGGAGGGCATTTTTCTTTTGGTCAATAGGATGAGAGAAATGACATACTTTATTCGAAGTCATCCGCTATTTATTGTCGTGCTCGCTCAGTTATGTGGTACTTCCCTTTGGTTCTCTGTTAATGGGGTGGGTTTGGCTCTCATTCATGATGTTGGGCTAACTGAAAAAGATCTTGGTTGGTTAACTCTCACTGTTCAGGCAGGTTTCATTACTGGTACGCTATTTATTGCCACCACAGGTTTGGCAGATCGAATAGCTGCCAGCCGCATTTTCGCTATTTCCTGCCTAGCGGGTGCGCTAGCAAATGCCAGCTTTGTGTTTGTGGCGGCTCATCAGCCATTCGATCTGCTGTTACGGTTTTTCACCGGTCTGTGCTTAGCCGGTATTTACCCTTTAGGTATGAAGCTAGTGATTGGCTGGACACCTAAATATGTCGGAGCAGCGTTGGCATGGTTAGTCGGAATGTTAACCCTAGGCACTGCCCTACCTCACCTTCTGCGCGGCATGACGCTCGGGTTACCTTGGCAGTGGACTTTACTCGTTGCTTCCTTATTAGCATTGTTAGGTGGCGCGGCTATCTTCATTTTGGGTGATGGCCCACACTTACCTTCCTCAAGTACTAAGGTACGACTCAAAGATGGGCTAGCCGCCTTAAGTGAACGGCGTTTCCGCGCAGTTGCAATCGGCTATTTTGGTCACAGTTGGGAGCTTTATGCAATGTGGACGCTGATTCCATTTATGGTGTCCCGCGAAATGGGACGTCTCGACGCGCAGGGTTTCTCGACCCCGTTGATATCGTTTAGCATCATCGCCCTTGGCCTGATGGGCTGTGTGGGTGGAGGGGCACTGAGCAGACGTATAGGAAGTCTGGCAGTGGCGCGCTTGGCACTTGGGTCCTCTGGACTTATCTGCTTGCTTTATCCGTTGGTTGCCTTTTTGTCGCCCGAAGTAATGCTAGTTTTACTCTTTATCTGGGGCCTGACAGTGATTGCGGATTCTCCTCAGTTATCGGCTCTGGCCGCTGAAGCCGCTCCAAGAGAGCGAATCGGCTCAACCTTGGCCATGTTAAATGCTATTGGCTTTGCTTTGACCATTCCATCAATTGCATTGACCACAGCCCTGTGGCAATGGCAGGGTTTGTGGGTAGTATGGTGGCTACTCCCGGGGCCAGCTTTAGGGCTTTGGGCGATGCACAGACTAGGTCGGCAACGGTAATCTGCAAAACGTCAGAAGGCGAATATTCGAGGAAAAGATAAAATTTCGACCTCTCCCTCAGTGGATATATGGTTGAGCTGCGCGATACTTGCCTGGGCTTGTTGACCTGCAACGTATCGAACGGCTGCATCTGCCTAACCAAGCTCAAAAATCAGCTTTGTTCTCTTAGACAAACGAAAAGCTCAGCACGAACGCTGGGCTTTGAAATTTATTCTGTTATTGATAGCTATTCTCAGATGTTACCTAACCGAATCTTTTATTCCCACTCAATGGTCGCTGGGGGTTTGCCTGAAATATCATAAACCACGCGAGAAATACCATCAATTTCATTAATAATGCGATTCGATACTTTGCCTAAAAAGTCATAGGGTAAATGGGCCCAATGGGCTGTCATGAAATCAATGGTTTCTACAGCACGTAGGGAAACCACCCAGTCATACTTGCGAGCATCGCCCATTACACCAACCGAGCGCACCGGTAAAAACACGGTAAATGCTTGACTGACTTTATGATACAAGTCAGCGCTGTGAAGCTCTTCAATAAAGATAGCATCAGCGCGGCGCAATAAATCACAATATTCCTTTTTCACTTCTCCTAACACGCGCACACCTAAACCCGGTCCAGGGAAAGGATGGCGATAAAGCATGTCGTAAGGCAAGCCTAGTTCTAAACCAATTTTACGCACTTCGTCTTTAAACAATTCACGTAAAGGTTCAACAAGCCCCATTTCCATGTCATCAGGTAAACCGCCCACATTGTGGTGGGATTTAATCACATGAGCTTTTCCAGTCGCCGAGCCTGCAGATTCAATGACATCTGGATAGATAGTACCTTGAGCTAGCCACTTGGCATTTTTTAGCTTTCTCGATTCTTCATCGAATACACCAACAAATTCACGACCAATAATTTTGCGTTTAGCTTCTGGATCCGCTTCCCCGACCAGGGCTTCTAAAAAGCGTGGTTCAGCATCTATTTTAATAATGTTAAGACCAAAATGGTCACCAAACATTTCCATCACCTGCTCGCCTTCATTGAGTCGCAACAAGCCGTTATCAACAAACACACAAGTGAGATTTTTACCTATAGCTTGATGCAACAACATGGCTGTTACTGACGAATCAACACCACCAGATAAACCCAGAATAACTTCATCGTCACCCACTTTTTTCTTAATACGCTCAACGGCATCTTCAATAATGCTAGCCGCGGTCCACAGTTTTTGACAACCACAGATGTCCATCACAAAGTGAGATAAAACGCGCATTCCCTGACGGGTATGGGTCACTTCAGGGTGAAATTGCACACCGTGAAATTGACGAGAAACATCAAACATTGCGGCATGGGGACAACTCGGTGTTTGTGCACCTGTAACAAAGCCTTCTGGTATTTCCAATACCTTGTCACCATGGCTCATCCAAACATCCAACAAGCCATTTCCATTACTGCCAATGTGATCTTCAATATTTGCTAACAATGGAATATTACCAATGACTTCCACTTGCGCATAACCAAATTCACGTTTATCTGAACCCAGCACTTTCCCGCCCAACTGGGCCGCCATGGTTTGCATTCCATAGCAAATACCCAATACAGGGACTCCGGCATTAAATACATATTCGGGAGCGCGCGGAGAGTTGGCTTCAGTCACCGACTCAGGACCACCAGAAAGAATAATCCCATTAGGATTAAACTCTTTAATTTGCTCCTCACTCACATCCCATGCCCAAAGTTCACAATATACGCCAATTTCACGGACGCGACGGGCGATGAGTTGGGTATATTGGGAGCCAAAATCAAGAATTAAAATACGTTGATCATGAATATTAGTGGTCATGGAAAGTCTCGTGTTAATAATATAAAAGTAGGTATTGGCATCAAAGCCAATACCTAAGATTGAACCAATAGTTAGATTAGCCTAATCGGTAATTAGGTGCTTCTTTAGTGATGCTGACATCGTGAACATGGGACTCTCCCATACCAGCTGCTGTCACTTTCACAAACTGTGGTTTGGTGCGCAAAATATCAATGGTTGCACTGCCAGTTAGTCCCATTGCTGAACGTAAACCGCCCATTTGTTGATGGATAATATTAGAAATTGGGCCTTTATAAGCAACACGGCCTTCAATCCCTTCTGGCACCATTTTTTCTTCTGATTTTGTATCTTGGAAATAGCGATCAGAAGAACCATGACTTTGGTTCATGGCACCGAGTGAGCCCATACCACGATAAGACTTATAATAACGGCCTTGGTACAACTCAACTTCTCCTGGCGCTTCTTCGGTTCCGGCCAACATACTACCTACCATCACACAACTTGCACCTGCCACTAATGCTTTAGCAATATCGCCTGAGAAACGAATTCCACCGTCAGCAATAACAGGAATATCTCGCCCTTCAAGAGCTTCAACAGCGTCTGCAACTGCGGTAATTTGCGGCACACCACAACCAGTCACAATACGAGTGGTACAAATTGAACCAGGGCCTATCCCCACTTTTACAGCATTAACGCCAGCATCAGCTAGAGCTAGTGCGCCCTCTCCAGTTGCCACATTACCGGCAATGATTTGTAATTCAGGAAATGCTTGGCGGGTAGCAGCAACACGATCCAGTACGCCTTGCGAGTGACCGTGAGAGGTATCGATTAATAACACATCTACGCCAGCGTCAACTAGGGCTTGAATACGTTCTTCAGTACCTGGCCCAACACCTACTGCCGCGCCTACGCGCAAGCGTCCTAATTCATCTTTACAGGCATTGGGTTTATTTTCAGCTTTTTGAAAATCTTTAACGGTGATCATGCCCTTGAGTTTGAACGCATCATCTACCACTAGAATTTTTTCAACACGGTGTTCATGCATCAGCTCAAGTACTTCTTCTGAAGCAGCGCCTTCAGGCACAGTTACCAATTTTTCTTTAGGAGTCATCACGCTAGATACGGGCTGATCGACTTTATTTTCAAAACGTAAATCACGGCCAGTGACAATTCCGATAAGGTTATTATCATCATCCACAACAGGAAAGCCCGAGAAACCATGATGTTTGCTCAGAGCATTGATTTCACCTAAGGTGGCTTGAGAGCTAACCGTAACCGGATCAGATACCACGCCACTTTCATACTTTTTAACAGCACGAACATGGTTAGCTTGTTCTTCAATGGCCATATTTTTGTGGATAAATCCCATTCCGCCTTCTTGTGCAAGGGCAATAGCTAACCGAGCCTCAGAAACTGTATCCATGGCGGCAGAGATTAATGGAATATTCAATGATACACTGCTGGTTAATCTGGTGCGCAGATCGGCAGTGTGAGGTAACACAGTGGAGTGCCCAGGAACTAAGAGTACATCATCAAAAGTCAGGGCTTCTTTAGCAATCCTCAACATGCAATTACACCTATATTTAGCGGGTTTTAATTGCGGCGTGATTGTAGCGGTTTTGCGTTATCAGGTAAACTGAATTTGTAGTAAAATTTCAAAACTTTTTGCGGTTAATCTCATTTGCGTATAGATTTATTTGCATTAACGCCGATTCTACTCAAAATAGCGAGTTTAAAGCACGACACATTTTACCCTGGTGTTTATTTTAATTAAGCTCACTGCTTAGAAATATCGTCAAGACTGAAGTTAAGATAATTCGGTTTACCATTAAGGATTTTATGCCAAACCAATCTTCCCCTTCCAAAAATATATTTACTGTTAGCCAATTAAATCGACTTGCTCGCTCAGTGTTAGAGTCGCAGATTGGTCAAGTCTGGTTGTCTGCAGAGATATCAAATTTTGTCGCGGCGGCTTCTGGCCATTGGTACTTCACCCTCAAAGATCCGCGAGCCCAAGTGAAAGCAGCGATGTTTCGTGGCGCAAACTCTCGGCTAAAAGTACGCCCTAAAGAAGGTGACAAGATACTGGTGCGTGCTTCGGTGGGTTTATATGAAGCCCGTGGTGACTATCAAATTATTGTCGATTTCATGGAGCCAGAAGGTGAAGGTCAATTAAAACAACAATTTGAGATGCTAAAAGTCAAACTCGCAGCCGAAGGCCTGTTTTCTACTTCACATAAAAAAGCGCTGCCTGAGACGATTCAACGTGTGGGAATTATCACCTCAGCCACAGGTGCGGCGCTGCACGACATATTAAC
Source organism: Aliiglaciecola aliphaticivorans (assembly GCF_054782055.1). Lineage (NCBI taxonomy): Bacteria > Pseudomonadati > Pseudomonadota > Gammaproteobacteria > Alteromonadales > Alteromonadaceae > Aliiglaciecola > Aliiglaciecola aliphaticivorans. The sequence goes on along the minus strand of NZ_BAAGTF010000019.1, from coordinate 127,664 downwards.
GGTATTAAAACGACGAAATCCGTTGATTTCTGTGATTGTTTACCCTTCACAAGTTCAAGGCGAATTAGCCCCCTACCAGCTATGCCAAGCAATTGACAAAGCCGTGCAACGCAACGAGGTAGATGTGCTACTGATTGGCCGCGGTGGCGGCTCCCTTGAGGATTTATGGTGTTTCAATGATGAAACATTAGCACGTAAATTATTTTCCTGTGTTATCCCAACCATTAGCGCGGTTGGCCACGAAGTGGATGTAACCATTGCTGATTTTGTAGCCGATGTGCGCGCCCCTACCCCCTCAGCGGCGGCCGAATTGGTCAGTACAGACATGCTTGATGTGCTGCAAAACTTGCAACGTTTGAAGTCTCACCTACATCGTAGCATGGTCTCGCAAACGCAATTTCACAGGCACAGATCGCAAATTGCTAGCCAACAGTTAAAGACCTTGCACCCGGAAAATCGCATCAAACAGCAAGCTCAACACTTAGATCAAATGCAGATGGCATTAGAACAACGTATGAAACGCAAATTAGACCAGGTCGCCAATACTGTGAATAGTTTGAGCCAGCATTTATACAGCCGCTCGCCTATCAATAGGTTAGAAAGGTTAATGGAAAATAACAAAAGCCTGACGATGCAATTGAAAAAGTCGACAACCAATCTGTTGGTGAATAAACAACTTCAACTCGCCAAAGCATCTGAGCTGCTCGATAGCGTAAGCCCACTTTCTACTCTATCCCGAGGATACAGTATTACCTACAAAGACAATGAAATCATAAAGAAAAGCAGTCAGTTAAAGCCAAACGACGAGATAACCACGCGCTTCCATGATGGCTCTATTAATAGCAAAGTGACGGGTACAGACTAAGGATTAAAATAACAACAGTCACAGACCAGTCTTGTCGACTAGCTGTGACTAAGAAATTCAACTAAATTTGAGGGATTAAGGCTTCTTATGATGGGTCATTAAACGCTTGCGCTTGCGTTGTTGTGACAAGGTGAGTTTGTTGGTTTTACCTTCAAACGGGTTCGCCCCCTCTTTAAACTCAACCCGTATTGGTGTTCCCATGGTTTGCAGAGATTTGCGATAGTAGTTCATCATGTAGCGTTTATACGCTGATGGTAAATCTTCTACTTGGTTACCGTGAATAATGATCACCGGCGGGTTATAGCCACCCGCATGGGCATATTTCATTTTCACTCTGCGTCCACGCACCATGGGTGGCTGGTGATCTTCTTGGGCCATTTCCATAATGCGAGTAAGCATGGATGTATTGATTCGTTTAGTGGCAGAAGCATAGGCTTCTTGTACAGATTCGAATAAATGCCCTACTCCGGTACCATGTAACGCTGAAATAAAATGTATTCTGGCAAAATCAACAAACCCTAAACGGCGGTCTAGTTCTCGCTTAATATCGTCTTTCACGTCTTTCGACAAGCCATCCCATTTATTTACCGCGATAACTAACGAACGCCCTGCATTAAGGACAAAACCCAGTAGGCTCAAATCTTGATCGGCAATCCCCTCTCTGGCATCAATGCATAACAACACAACATTGGCTTCTTCAATGGCTTGTAAGGTTTTAATAATGGAAAACTTTTCTACCGCATCTGACACTTTTTTGCGTTTTCTAACACCGGCCGTATCAATCAGGACATATTCGCGATCATCACGCTCCATTGGGATAAATATACTATCTCGTGTGGTACCCGGCATATCAAACACCACCACCCGCTCTTCACCCAGGATACGGTTCGTTAAGGTCGATTTACCCACATTAGGTTTGCCGACAATTGCCAACTTAATAGGTAAACTTTGTAAACGCAGTAATTCAGCTTCGGCATTTTCACCATCATCATCGCGCACAACTTCAGGGATGTGCATATCGGGATAAAGCTTTTCAATTGGTTTAAGCGACTTTTCAAGAAGTTGAGTGACACCACGACCATGGGCCGCCGCCACTTGCGATATTTCTCCTAAACCTAACGAATAAAATTCAGCTGTTTCACTGTCACCATCGATACCATCGACTTTATTGGCGACCACGTAAACGGTTTTTTCTTGTTTACGCAAATGATTAGCAATACCAATATCGGCAGGTGTTAACCCCGCTCTGGCATCGACTAAAAACAACACCACATGGGCTTCATCTATGGCTAATAACGATTGTTCAGCCATCTCTGCATCAATTCCCTGCTCATCGCCACTGATCCCGCCGGTATCAACCACAATAAACTGCAAGCCTTCGTATTTAGCTTGACCGTATTTGCGGTCACGGGTTAACCCAGGATAATCGGCAACCAAGGCATCTCGACTATTGGTTAGCCGATTGAATAAAGTAGATTTTCCCACGTTAGGGCGACCAACGAGAGCGATGACAGGTAACATATTATCATTCCAATAAAAAAGTTACGGCTCAAGTACCTAAATTAGATAGTTGAGCCGTTAATAGTTTGTACTTAAGCTATGTAGTCCACATTCATGCTATAAAGCCAATCCATAGTGGCTAATATCTGTGAACTTACACAATCGATGGTGCCAAATCAACAAAAGTTAATTAGATTATAGGCACTTCAATGGCAACTAATTCACCATCTCGAGTCTGAGTATATATTGTATCGCCAAAGGCTACGGGAGCGACATAAATTCCTTCATCTTCATCATCACCACCAACATCCATCCGCGAGACTATGCTGCCATCGGTTTTATCTAACCAATGTAAAAACCCGTATTTATCCCCTACTACCATGTATTTTCCAATAGGTTCAGGTGAGGTTAGATTGCGTTTTTTAAGACCGCCTTGGCTCCATAGTTCAACACCGTTACGTCTATCGATAGCATAAATATTACTGTTTTTGTCAGTTACGAACAGACTATTGCCATCAATTCCAAGACGTCTATAGGAGTTATATTCACGCTTCCAAATAATACGTCCGCTGCGCAATTCTACTGCGGCTAAAGTACCGTCAAAGGAAATGACATAAACATTTGGTCCGACTACCAAAGGTTGACTATCAATATCAACGATTCGCTCTAACTCAGTTGCGCCTGAAGGGGCTGAAATAGTTTGCTCCCAAGCAGTTTGTCCACTAGCGAGAATGTTGACCACCAATTTCCCTGTCGCTGTCCCTACCAAAGCACCACCATTCACCGCAACTGGCGCTGAAATTCCTCTTAAACTCAAAGCGGGCACGTCAGATTCAAACATCCACAATTGCTCGCCAGTGTTTGCGTCCAACGCAAAAAGTGTCCCTGAACCTGTATTTACCAAAACGACATTTTCATCGACAGCGGGAGAGGCAATAATTTCACCACGGACTTGGGTCACCCATTTGGTTTCCCCGGTGTTCGCGTCTAACGCATAAACTTCGCCGTTCTCCGAGCCAAGAAACACAGTTTCATATATAACCGTAAGGCCACCGGAAATTTTAGCAGTTACCCCATCCGACCATAAATTGGTAATAAAGCTATACCAGTTATCGTTAGGATATTCGGCAAAATCACGCTCCCACACTTGTTTACCCGACTCAAGCTCAAAAGCCGCAACCGTCCCTTGACGACTAGCAGCAAAGACTTTGTCATAGGCAATCGCGGGGCGTAATCTTGAATAGAATTTATCAATACCGCCGGTCAGATCTTTTGACCATAACTGCTTGGGTGTAAACTTAGCATCTATTGGTTTGAGGGTGCGGATTTCAATTTCTTCGTCATCCATAAACCAGCCAGAAATAGTTGAACAACCTGCTAGTGTCATTACACTTACAAATGTAATCACTTTAATCCAACTTAACCTCATACTGATATTACCCATTTATCACAACCGCTAAGTTATCCAACTTCATTTTAACCGGTTGATTACCTGCATTGGCTTCTAAAGACGCAGTATATGCCGCTTTGGCAGCGTCAAAATTCGATTGATTAAAGTAAATATCGCCCTTGATTTCTTCAACCTGAGCAACAAATGCAGGTTGCGTAACCAAGTCTAAACTCGCCATAGCTTGGTCAAATTGATTCAATGAATTTTGTACTCTAGCCAAACGTAAATTCGCAACACTTTTTAATGCTGGGTCTTGGGCATTATTGGCTGCATATTTTAAATGCGTAACAGCTTTTTCTAAGTCGCCATCTTCAGCTGACAATTTCGCCAACTGTAAGGCTGTTAGAATCGAGTATCCGCCTTGGTTATTTTCAACAAAAGCTTCCGCTTCTTGCGTATTTTTAGAGTTTAACGTCGTGTTTATTTGCTCATAGGAGAGTGACGCAGCTTCTTTTTCTGCTATTTGCGTATCGTTGTAATATCTCCAACCATACAAACCACCCACACCTAAAACCACGCCAACCGCAATTGCTAAGCCATTTTCACGCCAAAAACGCTTAATCGCTTCGACTTGTTGTTCTTCTGTTGCAAACTCTTCCATCTAATTTTCCTCGTACAAACTGTAATAGGTAATTGTACTTTATCTTATTTTGTAAAATATTGAGCTAAAACTGTGTCCAATTCAGCACTGGCTATTGTCACCTGCGGAATATCTTCACGAAGGTATTTAACCACTACTTTCTGTTCGTTCATTTCATTTTCACCAATCACTAACACTATTGGTGCTCCGCTCTTATCAGCGCGTTTCATCTGTTTTTTTAAGTTTCCGCCACCACAATGCAATTGCACTCTAAGCTGTGGAGAAGAATCTCTCAATTGCTCAGACAATTTCATGGCGTAAAGTTCCGTAGAATCACCAAGGGCCGTCACATAAATATCAACAGGGTCAGGAACTTCGGAAGTTAATTCTAAGGTTTGTAACATTAAAACAAGTCGCTCAATGCCCATGGCAAAGCCCACAGCCGAGCTCGGTTTACCACCTAATTGTTCAATTAGACCATCGTATCGGCCTCCGGCACACACTGTACCTTGAGCTCCTAGACTGTCGGTAACCCATTCAAAAACCGTGCGATTGTAATAATCTAAACCACGAACTAAACGGGAGTTAATCCGGTAATTAATGCCCATATCCGTTAATTTCGAGCACAAGGTTTCAAAATGCTCTTTTGAGTCCTCGTCTAGATAATCTAATAATGTGGGAGCATCTTTAATAGCAGCCTGCACATCAGGATTTTTACTGTCCAAGACGCGCAATGGGTTTGACTCTAAACGGCGCAAGCTATCTTCATCTAACTGGGATTTCCGTGCCGTTAAATATTCCACTAAAGCTTCGCGATAATTAGCTCTAGCTTGGTTAGAACCCAATGAATTCAATTCCAACGTAACCTGCTCACTGATACCAAAGGCTTTCCACAGACGAGCGCTGAGTAAAATCACTTCAACATCAATATCTGGACCTTCAAGACCAAAGGTCTCAATACCAAATTGGTGAAACTGACGGTAACGCCCTTTTTGTGGACGTTCGTGTCGGAACATGGGGCCCATATACCAGATACGTTGTTGCTGATTGTAGATAAGACCATGCTGATTGCCAGCGCGAACACAACTAGCCGTATTTTCTGGACGCAGGGTTAAGCTATCGCCATTACGATCTTCGAAGGTGTACATCTCTTTCTCAACGATGTCAGTTACTTCTCCGATAGAGCGTTTAAATAAATCGGTACTCTCTACAATAGGAGTGCGCAATTCTTGATAGCCGTATGCACTAACTACATTGCGAATTTTGTTTTCTACCCATTGCCAAATACCGGAATCAGCGGGTAAGCAATCATTCATCCCGCGAACTGCTTGAATTTGTTTTGTCACTAAATACGTACTCTGAAATTCGATTCTGCATTGGCGCTCAGTTTGCCAACACCCTAATAAAAAAGCCCCGTATTATAGGGGCTTTGATAGTAGTGTTACAAGTGCTAAAAAATTTTAACCCACTTGCTTCACATCAATTTTGCGACTGGCATCTAATTGCGATGCCTTGGCTCTGATCCGTTTTTCCAATTGATCGACTAAATCATTATTTGCAAGGCGTTCTTTTTGACGCTGCCCATCTAAATAAAAGCCACTCATATTGCGAGCCCCTGTCAGCCCTAAATCGGAAACTTCAGCTTCACCCGGTCCATTTACAACACAGCCAATAATGGACACGTCCATGGGTGTCAAAATATCTTCAACACGCTGCTCAAGGGCATTGACCGTGGCAATCACATCGAACTCTTGACGAGAACAACTGGGGCAAGCAATAAAGTTAATCCCTCTTGATCGTATCCGCAGGGATTTTAATATATCAAACCCAACTTTTATTTCTTCTATGGGATCGGCGGCCAATGAAATTCGAATGGTATCGCCAATACCTTCTGCCAATAACATCCCTAAACCCACAGAGCTTTTCACTGCCCCTGAACGAAATCCTCCAGCCTCGGTGATCCCAAGATGCAAGGGTTGATCAATCTTTTTGGCCAACTCTCGATATGCGCCTACGGCCAAAAACACATCAGATGCTTTCACACTGACCTTAAATTGATCAAAGTTGAGCTTGTCTAAGATATCCACATGGCGCATAGCGGATTCAACTAACGCTTCGGGTGTAGGTTCACCGTACTTTTCTTGCAACTCTTTTTCTAAAGAGCCACCATTTACACCAATGCGAATAGGAATGTTTTTATCCCTCGCACAATCGACAACAGAACGCACACGTTCCATGCTACCTATGTTGCCTGGGTTAATACGCAAACAATCTACACCGTACTCCGCTACTTTTAAGGCAATCCGATAATCAAAATGAATGTCTGCTATAAGGGGCACATTCACTTGCTCTCGAATGAGTTTAAATGCTTCAGCCGCATCCATGGTCGGAACCGATACTCTTACGATTTCGCCACCCACTGCTACTATTCGATTGATTTGAGCCACAGTCGCTGCAACATCTGTGGTATGCGTATTGGTCATAGATTGCACGGCAATAGGTGCGCCATCACCAATGGGGACATTTCCAACGTTTATACGAGTCGATTTACGACGTTTTATGGGAGATTCAGAAAACATATAAATACCTTAACCTATGAAGCAAATGGCAGAGAAAATTTAACTGACTTGCCCGCTTCAAAACGCGACATGTCAACCAACACACCGTCATAACGAATCTGCACAACACTTGGTGCACCTAATGTCACTTCGAACGGTGCAACCCCAGACACGGTCATCACCCGACCTTTCTTTTTAACCCCATATGCAATGGCTTCACCCGTTGCATCTTTAAGATTCATCCAGCAATTGTCTGAAAATTCGAATACTAACTCTATATTGTTCGCCGCATTTTGCGACTCTTCAGGTACATTTACTACGTCAGCTTGTTGAGCAACATCAGCAACAATAGAATCGTCTTCGGTTATTTCAGTTTGTTCATTAGTGTCAATGTCATTAACTTCTTCGCTGATTTGTGCACTGATAATTAAATCATCCGCAGTGGGCTGTTCAGACATATCAGTCTGTGAAAGATCCTCTGGCGTATTCTGTTCAGCGCTTATCCCTGACGCCTGTTGCTGGGCAATTGGCTCATCAATCTGATTGGTTGCTGTGTCTGTATTATCCGACGAGTCTTGTTGTAACCACCAAATCACCACTAACGCTAATAATGCAGCGATAATACCGTAAGTAATTAACATCAACCTGTCATCGCTGGCTTGTTTAGCTACCCGCTTCGAGAAACTTTGTAGCTTTGCAGGTTCTTTTTCAACTTCTGTTTGTGAAGCAAATGCATCAACCACAACCTGCTCATCCACATTCACTTGTTTTGCATATAATTTCAGATACCCCTTGGTGAACGTCATGGAGATTTTGGGGTCGTATTCATCAGATTCAATTGATTCAATAATATTCACTTTGAGGTGTAATTTATTGGCAATATCAATGGATTTTAAGCCTAATTTCTCCCGTGCTTCCTTTAGAATTGCACCTGGGCCTTTTACGCTAATGGGTTGTTCTTGCTGTTCTTCTGTCATTTATTTTCTACCGCTTGGGGATCAATCACTATTAACTTTTTTCCTACGAATAAAGCCGCGCCGTCAGAAAGATTATTCCAATCCATTAAGCGCTGCATTTTGACATTATACTTCAAAGAAATTCGATATAAATTTTCGCCTTTCTGCACAATATGATATTTCTGCACTGACTCTTCATTAACTTCTTGCCTTTTAAGCAAAGTCGCAACCTCCTGCTCAGACTCTAACTCCGAGGTCTCTTTCAGGATTTCCTCAGGCTGGGAGTCTTCAACTGGATAATCTTGTACCACACTATTTTGGTTATTTTCCTGGCTGTTTTGGTTGTTTTTTTGAGGTTGAGCAGAGTTATCAGTGTTAACGTTTTGGCTGGTAATAAGCTGTTCTGCTACCGTGTTTTGATTATTAATATTATCTATTCCGCTCTTATTCGGCGTAAGCTTTTTTGCAACTTTTTTATTATCCACTAAGTTGGCTAAGTTTTGTCTGTTTTGAATATATTTTACCGTATTAGGATGCTTAGGGTACATGCTAATTAGCATGTCGCCATAGCCCTTGGCTAAGTCATTATGATTTAATGCCTGTTCTATAATAATCGACTTCCAAAGCGTATCTGCGGTGACTCTGGCAGTTTTCTCCAAACGACGAAGATTCAGTTTTGCCTCTTCCCACTGTTGTTGTTGCATTTGCAGTTCAACTAACAAATTTAACGCTTTGGCCCGAGACGGTTGATGATTTAAAGAGCTTTGCAGATAGGTTAAGGCGTCTTCGATTTCTCCTTGGCTTTGACTGCACAAGGCTAAGTTCTCGTAGGTCTCCGCAGTTGAAATATAATTACTACTATTAACCGCCTTAAGAAAATAGCTTTTGGCTTCTGTGTATTGCCCATTTTCACATAAAAAAGCACCGTAAGAGTTGGCGATATCTGGGTTTTTAGGGTCAAATGCCAGCGCTTTTTGATAGGCTTCATCTGCCAATTTATCTTCATCTACCTGTTGATAATAATACGCCATACTAAAGTGAGCATCCGCTAGGCGAGGAGCAAATTTCAACGCTTTGTCCAGATTAAACTTAGCTTGACTGTAGTTACCATTTTTTAGATAGGTTAAACCCAGTGAAATTCTATTTTTGGCCGCAGCGATAGGATCAAAGTCGTCACTTGCTTTAAAACCTTCCGGCAAAGGTTCGCTCACACAAGCGGAGAGAAATATCATTGCGATAATCAAAAAACTACGCATATAACTCACTTACGTTAGGGATTATTTAGATTCACCTATGCTAACTGCTTGTTAGGTACGAATCCAACTAGTTAGCCATTTTTACTGAAATTTGTTGACCTTTTTGCTGCTTTTTCAACATACGCTTAGTACGATCCACAACGTCTCCGACTAATTGCCCACAAGCAGCGTCAATATCGTCGCCGCGAGTTCGACGCACCACCACAGTAATGCCATATTCCATTAACACTTTAGCAAAGCGATCGATTCGAGAGTTACTTGAACAAGTATAAGGTGAACCTGGGTAAGGATTAAAGGGTATTAGGTTAATTTTGCAAGGCGTTTCTTTAAGCACTTTAGCTAATAGATGAGCTTGGTCAGTACTGTCGTTAATGCCATTTAGCATAACATACTCTACCGTGACTTTACCTTGATTGGCATTTGACTTCGCCAGGTATCGTCTAACCCCAGCTAAGAACTCTTCAATGGGGTATTTTTTGTTGACTGGCACTATTTCATCACGTAAATCATTAGTTGGTGCATGCAAAGATATGGCTAATGCCACGTCAATCATGTCACCTAATTTATCGAGTGCAGGTACAACCCCTGAAGTACTTAATGTTACCCTACGTTTAGATAGACCGAAGCCAAGGTCATCTAACATAATTTCCATGGCTGGCACCACATGTTTTAAATTTAACAGTGGTTCGCCCATGCCCATCATTACAACGTTGGTAATGGGTCTTTTTGCCGTATCTTTTGATAAGCCAATGGTGATCGCAACGCGCCAAACCTGTCCGATAATCTCAGCTACCGTTAAGTTGCGATTGAAACCTTGTTGTGCAGTGGAACAAAATGTACATTCTAAAGCGCAGCCCACTTGTGAAGACACACATAAAGTGGCTCGGTCGCCATCAGGTATCCAGACAGTTTCTACTTCCTGTCCACCTTCTAATTTTAATGCGAACTTAATGGTGCCATCGGTAGCATTTTGCTGATAAGCAATTTCTGGAGCACGTATTTCGCAACGTTCAATCAACTTAGCTCGCAGGGATTTATTCAGGTTCGTCATTTTCTCGAAGTCTGTTTCACCTTGCTGATAAATCCATTTCATCAATTGATCAGCACGAAATGGTTTCTCGCCCATAGACGCGAAAAACTCTCGCATACCTTGACGATTAAAATCTAACAAATTGGTTTTAGCCACTTGATGGACTACAGACATAAAACAATTAACCTCAATTCAAACTAACTAGATTGTACATTTTATAAGCTAACTTTACTACGACAAAAGGGGAGCAAAGCTCCCCTTTTGAATAAAGCGATTAGCTTATCGAGTGCGAGGGCAGATTTCTTCGTCAGAGAAGAAGTATGCTATTTCGCGAGCAGCAGATTCTGTAGCATCAGAACCGTGAACTGCATTTTCGTCGATAGAAGCAGCATAGTCAGCACGTAAAGTACCCGCTAAAGCTTCTGCAGGGTTAGTGGCACCCATAATTTCACGATGACGTAAAACTGCGTTTTCACCTTCTAGTACCTGAACCATCACTGGACCAGATGTCATGAAAGATACCAAAGCATTAAAGAAAGGACGCTCGCTATGTTCTGCGTAAAAACCTTCTGCTTGCTCTTTGCTTAAGTGCACCATTTTTGAAGCAACGATGCGTAAACCCGCTGACTCGAAACGATTATAGATCGCACCGATAACATTTTTTGCTACAGCGTCTGGTTTGATGATTGAAAAAGTACGTTCTAAGGCCATTGACAGGTCTCCGATTACATATAAAAAAGTATTTGCTTAAATTTCCGCGCGGATTATATGCAACTTTGCTCTCAATGACTAATTTATCTGACAAATAGACTAAATATTTTTATTTAAGCTGTAATAAAAACTCAACAGTGCTGAAAAAAACCACTTCAAAAACCCAATTAAACCTAAGTTATAGGTGATTACAGCGACAAATCGTCACAATTACTTCATACAAGTGTAGCAAATGTTTAATTTCCAACTCTTAATGTAAACGACTGATTTTAATAACACATAGATAACATGGAATAATAATGAAAGATCAGCTAAACAAACTAAAATTAGGCCTAGTCGCCTTAGCAGTAGTGACTGCATTAAGTGGATGCACCTTAGATGGTGATGACGGTCAAGATGGCGCAACAGGTGCGGCAGGTGTAGACGGAATTGATGGAATTGACGGCGCAGATGGACAAAGCCTACCTCGCGAGCTAGCAATTGAAGTGGTTGGCAGATTTTCCGCAGGTGGTGAAGAGATTTATGGCAAGAGCGCTGCTGAAATCGTTCAATTCCATGAAGCATCTCAATCAGCCTTTGCAATTAATGCCGCACTTAACCAAGTGGAAGTTATTTCATTAACTAATATACCTACCGCTGCTGTGGGCAACCCAATCACAGATACCAGCTTAACGTCACAAGCATTCACTTTCCCTAGTAGTGTGACGGTTAAAGACGCAGATGGCGCTGATCAAACAATTTCTCTTGGGGTAGCAAACTCTGTCGCCATTAATGGCGATATGTTGGCCTTAGCAGTTGAAGCTGAATCGAAAACAGATAATGGCGCAGTATTGTTCTATACCCTAGATGCTCTAGGCCAAGGAACTTTTGTAAAAGCAGTTGAAACCGGTGCGTTACCGGATATGGTTACTTTCAGTGAAGATGGAAGCTTAGCCCTTATTGCCAATGAAGGTGAGCCAGATACCGATTATGATGTTGATCCTGAAGGCAGTATTTCGGTAGTTACCATTACCGACGATGTGCCAGCAGACGTTGCTAACACTATTAACTTATCAACCGATATGGTGTTCTCAAATGACACCTTAGACGAAGAAGACTACGATACGGATGAAAAGCGTAGAGCTTTGCTTGAAGCTATGGGTGTTAAGTTTGCAGGACCTGCCGGGACCACTGTCGCTCAAGACTTAGAGCCAGAATACATTGCCATAGGCGCTGAAGGCGAAACAGCTTATGTTTCTTTACAAGAAGCGAATGCTATCGGCATTATTGATTTAGATGACATGACCATTGAAGTGAAAGGGTTAGGATTCAAAAATTGGAGTGAGTTTGAACTAGACTTCACCAATGAAGATGAAATCCCAAGCTTCAGCAGCGTACCTGGCTTATACGGCATGTATCAACCAGATACGATTGCAACTTATCAGTGGAATGGCGCTACTTTTATCTTAACGGCAAATGAAGGTGATTCACGAGACTGGGACGAATACTCTGAAGAAGTCCGTGTTGAAGACATCATTGATCCTGACGAATTAAATATGCAATTGTCTGACGAATTACAAGCATTTTATGATGCAAGTGGCGCAGACGATGGCCTAGGCCGTTTGAAAGTAACCACTGTTTTAGGCGATGCCGACAGCGATGGCGTATATGAAGAACTTTACGCTTATGGTTCTCGTTCATTCTCGATTTGGGACCAAAGTGTTAATCAAGTCTTTGACTCTGGTGATGATTTTGAAAAGATTTCGTCGGCCATTTTAGGTAACGATTTCAACAGTGCCCATACTGAAAACAAGGGTGATAACCGCTCTGATGATAAAGGTGGTGAACCTGAAGCCATTGCCGTGGGTGAAATTAACGGTAGGACTTATGCGTTCATTGGTTTAGAACGTTCTGGAGATTTATTCACCTATGACGTTACCAACCCGTTCAATGTCGCCTTCGTGGCCCATAACAATAACCGTGATTTTGATACTGATTTTGAATTAGATGACGATCTAGATAACCCTTGCGACGAGAGTGAAGGTATGGATTGTTCTGAAGTAGCAGAGTCTGGGGATCTTGGTCCAGAAAGCATTAAGTTTGTTTCTGCAGAGCAAAGCCCGAATGGCAATGCATTACTTATTATCGGTAATGAAGTCAGCGGAACCGTGACTGTCTACCAAGTGACTGAGCTATAGTGATTAGCTAGGCTAAGTTAAATACGAAAAAACCCGGATTATCCGGGTTTTTTATTTTTAACAAATGAAAGAGGAAACTAATGCCCTTCACTCACCTGATTAACTGTGTATTTAGGTATTTCTACAACTAAATCTTCGTCTTGAATCACGGCCTGACAACCTAACCGAGATTCTGGCTCAAGTCCCCAGGCTTTATCTAACATATCTTCTTCTAAATCATCGGCTTCACCTAATGACTCTAGTCCTTCTCGAATAAGCACATGGCAGGTAGTACAGGCGCAAACTTTTTCACAGGCATGTTCAATTCCAATACCATTTTTTAAAGCAACGTCTAATACTGATGTTCCTTTATCACCTTCTAAAACAGCGCCATCTGGACACAACTCTGCGTGGGGTAAAAATATAATTTGTGGCATTACTGCTCCTTAAATATCGTTAACTGAATGACCAGTCAGTGCTTGATTGATTGACTTGTCCATTCGTCTAGCGGCAAATGCTTGACTAATGCTGTCGACTCTCTCTATGGCTTGCTTAATGGCTTCGATATCTTCGCCTTTTGCTAACTCCAGCATCTCTGACAGGGCATTGTTGATTGCCGCACTTTCTTCGTCGCTAAGCAGCTCATCACCATCTTTTTGCAGTGCACTATTCAAAGTTTCAGCCACTCTTGTTGCTTCTACTTGCTGCTCTTTTAACATTCTAGCCTGCATATCTTGTTTGGCATATTGCATGGAATCCTTCAGCATTTCTGCCACTTCTTCGTCTTTAAGTCCGTAAGACGGTTTAACTTGAATCTCCGCTTTAACACCGGTGGATTTTTCCATAGCGGTAACATTCAGAAGACCATCCGCATCAACCTGAAAAGTGACACGAATATGTGCCGCGCCCGCAGTCATGGGTGGAATACCGGTTAAATTAAATTTTGCCAACGACCGGCAATCTTTAACCAATTCACGTTCCCCTTGCAGCACATGCACCATCATCGCTGTTTGACCGTCTTTAAAGGTCGTAAATTCCTGTGCCTTAGCAACAGGGATAGTCGTATTTCGTGCGACAATTTTTTCCGTTAAACCGCCCATGGTTTCTATCCCCAACGATAGAGGAAGCACATCCAATAACAACATTTCACTGTCGGGCTTGTTACCCGCAAGTATATCTGCCTGAATAGCGGCTCCGATAGCAACAACCTTATCGGGATCGATTGAGGTTAATGGCGTTTTATTAAAAAACTCACCGACCTTATGTCGTACTGAAGGCACACGAGTAGAACCCCCTACCATCACAACTTGCAGCACTTCTTCGATATCGATTTCTGCATCTTTTACTGCGCGTTTACAAGCCCGTAATGACTTTTTAATCAAGGGTTCAATTAATGACTCGAAAGTCATACAGCTAATGACCACTTGATGGGATTCACCGTTATCATCGCTAAATTCAATATCCACAGCCGAATCGTTGCTGAGGGCTTCCTTAGCTTCTTTTGCATCATCGAGTAAACGACGTCTTAAGCCTTTGGAAATATCTGCTGGCAGATTGGCTTGCTTACAAATATGCTCAAACAGTAATTGGTCGAAGTCGTCACCACCTAATGCCGTATCACCACCTGTGGCTAACACTTCAAAGACGCCTTTGGATAAACGTAAAATAGAAATATCAAAGGTGCCGCCGCCTAAATCATAAATGGCAATCACACCTTCTTGTCCGGAATCTAAACCGTATGCGATTGCGGCTGCTGTTGGTTCATTTAATAACCGTAAAACGTGCAATCCGGCCAACTGAGCTGCGTCTTTTGTACCTTGTCGCTGGGCGTCATCAAAATAAGCAGGAACAGTGACCACTGCGCCTGTAAGTTCATCACCTAAAGAGTCTTCAGCACGAGCCTTTAAGGTGGCTAAAATCTGCGCTGACACTTGAATCGGATTCACAGTCGCACCTGGCACCTGGATAGCTACTTGCTCACTGTTTTTAACAAATTCATAAGGTAAATTTGTATCCTGACTTAGGATATCTTGCAGACTTCTTCCCATCAAACGTTTGATTGACACTATGGTGTTGGCTGGATCCAAATTTGCTGATTGTTTGGCTTGCTCACCCACCACAATTCCGTCTTCGGTATATTGGACAACCGATGGCAAAATGTGTTGGCCAAGATGATCTGGCAATGTTTCGGCAGAGCCACTGCGCACAGTAGCAACTAATGAGTTGGTCGTACCGAGATCAATTCCAACAGCTAATTTACGTTGATGGGGGGCAGCCGCCTGACCCGGCTCAGCAATTTGCAATAATGCCATAATAGGTTCTAACTCGCTTTTAAATGTTTAGTGAATCGCAGTCGCGCTAATCTTCAAACAGTACATCTTCATTCAGCTCTATTTCTTTATGCAACTTATTCAAAAACTTTAATTTTCTGACTTCAGCAGCAGCAAGATTGTTGGCTTCATCGTTTTGTTGTTCAAGGAGCTCTTGCAACGTTTTAAAATGCTGCTTGGTATGTATTGCAACTTCTTCATCCAGTGCCTGAAGGATCTGCTCGGGATCGCCGGCGGATTCCACTTCGGATAATTGTTCGCGCCATTCCATTTGTTGCATCAAAAATGCAGGATCTTGCATAGTTTGAGTTTCATGTTGCAGGGAAATCCCTCGAAGTTCCAACATATGTTCAGCGCGAGATAGAGGGTTTTTGAGAATTTGATAACCGTCATTAATCTGTGCGTTTTTTTGCACAGCCATGAGTTTTTCTTGACCACCCGCGTTGGAGAATTTATCAGGATGGGTAACTTTAGCCAACGACTGGTATACGTTGGCTAATTTGGCGTTATCGATGTGATATGTTTCTGGAAGGCCAAAAAGCGTAAAAAAGTTCATAGCTTTATTTTTCTTTCAATCAAATGATCAGTACAAAAATTGCAACGAACAGCATTAAACATTAAAGCTTTCGCCGCAACCACACTCACCGTTCGCATTCGGATTATTGAATAAAAAGCCTTCATTCAATCCTTCTTTAGCGAAATCTAGTTCAGTACCGTCAAGATAAACCAAGCTTTTTCCGTCAATGATAATTTTCACACCATTGTCTTCAAATACTTCATCATCTGCATTTAGTTCGTCAACAAACTCCAAAACATAAGCTAGGCCGGAACATCCCGTAGTTTTCACCCCAAGGCGTAATCCTACTCCTTTTCCGCGGCTGTCTAAAAATGTTCTCGCCCGCTTTGCAGCGGCGTCTGTCACTTTAATTCCCAAAACTGGCTCCTATCACTTTGTCTATTAAGCTTTAGAGTGCTTTGACTTGTAATCATCCACCGCGGCTTTGATGGCATCTTCCGCCAAAATCGAACAATGGATTTTTACAGGTGGCAATGCAAGCTCTTCAGCGATGTCTGTATTTTTAATCGTAACAGCTTCATCTAAAGTCTTACCTTTAACCCACTCTGTTACCAAGGAACTTGACGCAATAGCAGAACCACAACCGTAAGTTTTAAATTTGGCGTCTTCGATTAAACCGTTTTCACCTACTTTAAGTTGCAATTTCATCACATCACCACATGCTGGTGCACCTACCATTCCAGTAGCGATAGTTGGGTCGTTTTTATCAAATCCACCAACGTTGCGTGGATTTTCGTAATGATCGATTACTTTTTCACTGTAAGCCATGTTACTTACCTCTTAAATTACGATTTCTCGC
The DNA here is from genome assembly GCF_054782055.1 of Aliiglaciecola aliphaticivorans. Taxonomy (NCBI): domain Bacteria; kingdom Pseudomonadati; phylum Pseudomonadota; class Gammaproteobacteria; order Alteromonadales; family Alteromonadaceae; genus Aliiglaciecola; species Aliiglaciecola aliphaticivorans. The sequence continues at coordinate 110,896 of NZ_BAAGTF010000019.1, read as the reverse complement.
GTTAATTCCAATTTGAGCGATTCACCAATTAGTGATGAACCCACTCAACTTTAGTCAGATCCACACCGTCTTTGAACATATCCCAAAGCGGTGACATTTCACGTAATTTGTCGATGGCGTTTTGCACCACACTCACAACGTGATCAATTTCTTCTTCAGTGGTAAATCTACCAATGCTGAAACGGATAGAACTGTGCGCTAACTCATCATTTAGTCCCAATGCTCGTAGCACATAAGACGGTTCCAAACTTGCAGATGTACAAGCTGAACCAGATGACACTGCCATATCTTTAAGGGCCATAATGAGTGATTCGCCTTCTACATAGGCAAAGCTCACATTTAAATTACCCGTAATACGCTGCTCAAGATCACCATTCAAGTAAACTTCTTCTATGTCTTTCAAACCGTTCCATAAACGGTCACGAAGTTTTAGAATGCGGGCATTCTCTTCAACCATTTCTTCTTTAGCTATGCGGAAAGCTTCGCCCATACCAACAATCTGGTGAGTTGCCAGGGTTCCTGAACGCATACCACGTTCATGTCCACCACCGTGCATTTGAGCTTCTATTCTCACCCGTGGTTTACGACGCACATACAAGGCGCCTATACCTTTAGGACCGTATATTTTGTGGGCTGAAAAAGACATTAAATCGACTTTCAAAGCTTGTAAATCTATCTCAATTTTTCCGGCGCTTTGTGCTGCATCAACATGAAACAAGGTTTTGTTTTCTCTACAAATTTCACCAATTTGTTGAATATCTTGAATCACCCCGATTTCGTTATTTACATGCATGATGCTAACTAGCACTGTGTCAGGACGCAAATTCGCTTTAAATTCCTCTAAATCCAACAAACCATTTGGTTTTGGATCCATATAGGTGACTTCAAAGCCTTCACGCTCTAACTGACGGCAGGTATCAAGTACCGCTTTGTGTTCAGTTTTAAGAGTAATAATGTGCTTACCTTTCTTACTATAAAAGTGAGCAGCACCCTTAATGGCTAAGTTGTTAGATTCTGTTGCACCTGAGGTGAACACGATTTCACGAGGGTCAGCATTAACCAATTCAGCAATTTGATTTCTGGCAAGATCGATGGCTTCTTCTGCGATCCATCCATATTTATGGGACCGAGAAGCCGGATTACCGAAATTCCCTTCAAGGGTTAAACATTCCATCATTTTTTGGGCTACGCGGGGATCAACCGGTGTGGTTGCCGAATAATCCAAGTAGATAGGTAAATTAATATTGCTCATTTTTGGCTCCACTTATAGTTGCAAGCTAATTTCAATTTCATTTGCAACAACAGTATTAAGTTGTTTAGTTCTGTCTTGTCTTCCTGCTACCGTTTTTACGTCTTGTTTGGCCATTAGTTCACCTAACGTAATATTATTCAGAAATTGACTGATCCGTTCACTCAAATCATGCCACAGGCTATGAGTAAGACATCTCTCTCCACCTTGACAATCTGAATTACCTTGGCATCGTGTTGCATCAACTGACTCGTCTACCGCACGTATAACCTCGCCTACGGCTATTTCTTCAGGGACACGCCCTAATTTGTAGCCACCGCCTGGTCCACGAACACTGAGTACAAGATTTTCTTTTCTTAAGCGTGAGAACAATTGCTCTAAATATGACAATGAAATTTCCTGACGCTCCGAAATATCGGCTAACGAGACCGGTCCTCTACGGGAATGTAATGCAACATCTAACATAGCAGTTACGGCGTATCGGCCTTTGGAAGTTAGTTTCATAGAAAATACCAGTTAACAAGATACTGTGAATTTTCACATACCTGACCATTTTAGTCAAGTATTAGACCTAGTAATTTAGTCAAGTATTCCTGAGGAGAAATAAAGTTTAGATGGATGGATCAAATGCATCCTTTTCTTTCTGAAAATCGTCAACTAAATCAGAATCTTGAAAGTTATCCAAATTAATAGAAGGTAATGAATCGCCACACACACTGCCGCCCATTTTATTAATTTCTTTACACATTTCTTCTACTTTGGTGTCGATCAAATGCACATGATCTAGCATAACACCAATGGCATTTGCCACAGGGTCTGGATTATCAGGGGCAACCGCATAAGCGTCAAAGCCATATTTGCGCGCGATTTTATCACGTCGTTGATGTTTATCCTGATCTTTTTGCTGCTTTTGTACGACAATTCTGCCAGGAATACCAATCACGGTGGCATTTTCAGGTACATCTTTAACCACCACAGAATTAGAGCCTACTTTTGCACCTTTGTGCATGGTAATGGGACCAAGCACTTTAGCCCCCGCCCCGACGACTACGTTATCTTCTAACGTGGGGTGGCGTTTACCGCCGTTCCAACTAGTCCCACCCAAGGTGACACTATGATATAGGGTGACATCGTTACCAATTTCTGCGGTTTCGCCAATCACCACTCCCATGCCATGATCAATGAAAAATCTACGGCCAAGGGTTGCGCCAGGATGTATCTCTATTCCCGTTAACCAGCGTGAAAAGGTAGAAATGCTGCGAGCAAGCCACAACCAGTTAGACTTCCACAGTTTGTGCGCAATACGATGTAACCAGATAGCGTGCAAACCTGGGTAATTGGTGAGTACTTCAAAGGTGGTACGTGCTGCTGGATCACGATGAAACACACTTTGAATATCTTCTTTTATTCGCTCAAACATATTATTACTTTCGAAAATCCTAATCTTTGGCTTTGATTGACTTATCTACTGATGCCAATATACCTCTCAATATATTCAATTCCTGGCTCTCAGGGCGGGCACGATTAAACAGACGTCTTAATTTGGTCATCACCATACCGGGATGTTGGGGAATGATGAAATTCGTTTTTGAAAGGGTTTGTTCCAAATGACTATAAAAACGCTCTAAATCATCGGCCAGTGGGTATTCATTTGGCTCACTTTCGATCCGTGACTTATTTAAAAAGGCCATCCTTATTTCGTAACACAAGGTTTGCACTGCGGCGGCTAAATTCAAGGAACTGTACTCTGGGTTGGCAGGAATACACACATGAAAGTGGCACTGCTGGAGCTCATCATTACTTAACCCATTATTTTCCCGCCCAAACACTAATGCAACTGGGTATTTTTCCACTTCACTAATGAGCTTTTCACCACACTCCCTTGGCTCAAGCATTGGCCATGGTAAGGTTCTAGACCGGGCACTTGTACCAACAACTAACCCACAATCTTGCACTGCTTCTTCCAGGGTGGAGACAATTTTTGCATTCGCAAGTACATCACCAGCCCCAGCGGCAAGTGCGCTGGCTTTGCCATCTGGCTTATCCACAGGATCCACTAACACTAGTTGGCTTAACCCCATGGTTTTCATCGCTCTAGCGGTTGAACCAATATTGCCAGTATGAGAGGTATTCACCAACACAATACGCACATTCGACAGAAGCGCAGAATCAGGGTTAGGGGCAGAATTTACAGAGTTAGACATAATTATTTTCTTTTATTCGTCACAATTTAATAAACCCATCAGTGTGAGCTCTACATATATGCAATATTAACACAATGACAGACTAGTTTATTCTTCAGGCTAACTCTTCAACAAGGCTAACAGTCCATCAGCGGCGCAAAACCGAAGTGCAGCATCCGCTTGCTGGCGCACAACGGGTTTTGCATGATATGCCACCCCCATTGCTGCTTGTTCCATCATCACCAAATCGTTGGCCCCATCCCCTAGAGCAATAGTTTGCGACGCCTCAATTTGATAACGTTCGGCCAGTCGATTAAGGGTATCTGCTTTGCTTTGTGCGCCGATGATGTCGCCTAGTACTTTCCCAGTCAGTTTGCCCTCTACAATCTCGAGTTGATTGGAAATAGCAAAATCTAACCCTAAACGTTCAGCAAGGTAATCTGCGAAAAATGTAAAGCCGCCTGATGCAATGGCGAGTTTCCAGTTAGCTTGTTTGAGCTTTGCCAACAAACGGGTGATCCCTGGGTTGATGGGAATGCCATCGCGAACCTGTTTGAGGATTGATTCCTCTGCCCCTTTTAAACAGGCGACTCGGCTATTCAGGCTTTGCGCAAAATCAAGTTTACCTTGCATAGCTAATTCGGTGACTTCTGATACTTGTGCACCAACACCTGCTAACTTTGCTATTTCATCAATACATTCAATACCAATGACAGTACTATCCATATCCATCACTAATAGCCCGGGCTTGGCCAATGTGGGGCGTTGTTTTAAAAAACTAATATCCACTTGAAAGTTCACCGCAGCTGACTCAATCACCGCCCCTAAGTCTGATGATCGTTTCACTTCAACTTCTGCTTCGTAGGCGCAACCATTATTTGAGTCATAGCCCGGTTGGAATACCTGAATAGTCATAACATCAGCCAATGCAATTTGCACCTGATACAGCTTTTCCAAATTTAAGCTTTCTGAAAATAGGATCAATTGTTGAGTACAGGCTTCACGGGTTTCAGCTAATTCAATTTGCTGATCTTGTGGTAATGTAAAACTCACATTTTTATGGTGAAGGTTGGTCAGATATTTGGCCGATAGCCATTCTTGTTGTGATAATTTGGTCGAAAGCACAATTAACTCACCGGGTTATTAATCAGGACAGGGATTTTACCGATTTCAATAGGTGACGCAATAAGATATCCCTATGACTTAGAACAAATCACTAAGTGAGGTCAAATTAATAAATAAAACAACAACTAATATTGGCAAACGTAGCAAATTGTCTTATTGTCATAGCCATGGATATGACAAAATTCGGATTGGCTGATTCAGCCTTAAAGGTCCCCAGTAATTACTCAATTTTTAAACGAGTAGCAAACCTCACGTTGCTAGTAGTGGCTGCGGCTATTTGTGTCAATATTTGGTTGTTAAATACTGAACAGTCACAAAATTGGCACAACAATCAATCTTCGCAACTAGGTCGAAGTTTAGCCAAATTTACTGCGGATATAATCGCCCCTCACCTAAATGAAAAACAAAATGAACAAATACTTCGATATATCAACTTATTGTCGAGAGATAATCACGTAGCAGGCGTGTCGGTTTATAATCGACTTGGTGAGGTGGTTGAAAGTAATGAGCAAAATGCCTCTGTATTGGCCAGCTTTTTAATTGAAGATGAGTTTCCACTCGTGTTTGTTGAAGAAGTGGTTTCGGAAGGCAAATTGCTCGGTTATGTAAGATTATTGCTGGATAAAGAGCAAGTCATGCTGTATCACCACGAATATCAAAATCAAATTTATAAACAACTACTTATGTTAATGCTAGTGGCTGGACTGGTGGGTTTATTGATCACACGAGCTTACTATAAAATACGCTTTCGTCATTATGAAAAAGTCAGTAAAACCGCTAGAAACTAGTACTCAGCAACAAAACAAGTTGGCCAACAACTTTCCCCTAATCCTTTATAGAAAAGAGCTCACAACTGTTAGCCGTGGTATGATTAATTACCTCATCAAGGCTAATCTCCTTAATTTGCGCAATATGCTGGGCTATTTCAGGTAAAAACTCTGGGCTGTTGCGTCTTCCTTGTTTGCCACAAATAGGCATATCTGGAGCATCAGTTTCCAATACCATGGCGTTCAGTGGAATGCGTTTTAGAACATCTCTTGTCTTGCGAGCTCGCGGATATGTGATCACGCCACCAAAACCCAATTTAAACCCCAAATCTAAGTAAGTTTTAGCCTGCTGATAACTACCAGAAAAAGCGTGGATGACTCCAGCTTGTTGAAAGTTTTGGTGTTTTAAGGATTGGATAATAGCATTGTGAGAACGACGATGATGAATAATGACAGGCAGTTTATACTGATTAGCAATATCAAGTTGCTGTGAGAAGAAATCCTGTTGTTTGATTTCGCTTTGCTGATCAGTATCAAAAAAATCGAGACCTATTTCACCAACGGCTCTTACAGATGAATGCTGTTCTAGCAAAGTAATCAGATTATCTAAATGGGCTTGTTCACTTTGCTTGATAAAATAGGGATGTATACCTAATCCATATTCTAACATTGACGTCTTATCACAAAGCTCAATAAGTGACTGCCATTGGCTTGCTTGGGTTCCGGGAATAAGAATTCTTTTTATGCCTAATTCCCAACAACGCTTTAGAATATCCATTCTATCGACGTCAAAGGCTTCAAAGTCTAAATGGCAGTGGCTATCAATCATTGCCGCCATTATTCCATTAGGGCATTAAACGTTGAATTTGCCAATGTTGATACTCCCCACCTTGACTTTGGTTTGAATCTCCTAAGGTATACACAAAGCGATTATGCAGACGATGCTCTCCCCCCTGCCAGAATTCGATTTCATGGGGAACCACTCGATAGCCCCCCCAAAACTTGGGAAGTGGTATTTCACCCGCTGAAAACTTCTTTTTCACTTCATCAAATTTACTCATTAGCATTTGTCGGGTGGAGATGGGTTGGCTTTGTTTAGATGCCCATGCGGCAAGTTGACTTTCTTTTGGTCGAGAAAAAAAGTACTTTGCCACCTCACCAGTACTAAGGGGCTGGGCAACACCACAAATTTTGACTTGGCGCTCCATGAAATGCCATGGGAAATGCAAGGATATTTTTGAATTATGGGCTAATTCGGTTGCTTTTCGGCTGCCTAAATTTGTGTAGAAAACAAAACCGCTATCATCTACGTCTTTGAGTAACACGATACGTTGCGATGGCTGGCCGTCGGGTGAGACTGTGGCGACCGTCATTGCAGTTGGATCTGGTGTTCCAGAATCAATTACCAGTTTAAGCCAATGGTTAAATTGCGTAATCGGGTTTGAATCAAGATCTTCTTCCCGCAGTTCACCCAGATTGTAATTTCTCCGCAAACCATGAATATTGGCCATCCCATTCACCTATTTTATTTAACACAAGCTTAAAAACAGAGGTATTTAATAATTGTTATCACCGTAGCCCAAGCTTCTGAGTGCTCGTTCGTCATCTGCCCAGCCGGATTTAACTTTTACCCATAATTCCAAAAACACTTTATTCTCGAATAAGTTTTCTAGATCTTTGCGTGCCTCAGCGCCAATGGTTTTGAGCCGTTGTCCGCCCTTGCCTATCACCATGCGTTTTTGTGTTTCACGCTCAACTAAAATTAAACCATTAATACGATAAACACCATTTTCGGCAAGCAAGAACTGTTCTATTTCTACGGTCACAGAGTAAGGCAGTTCATCACCGGTAAAACGCATTAGCTTTTCCCGTACGATTTCTGCAGCCATAAATCGACTCGACCGATCTGTGATGTAATCTTCAGGAAAATAAAACTCACTTTCCGGTAAAGTTTCATGCACCATTTCTCGCAATTCATCCACATTACGTCCTAACTTAGCTGAGACAGGCATGATTTTTTCAAAATCATGTTGTTCCTGTAGCCATTGCATATGTGTCATCAATTGAGTTTTATCTTTAACGTTGTCACTTTTATTGATCAACAACCAACAGGGTAATTTGGACTGTTTAACTTTACTCAGAACCATTTGGTCATCGTCAGTCCATTTTGTACCTTCAACTAAGAACAAAACGAGTCCCACTTCCGCCAAAGAGCTAGAAGCAGCGCGATTCATTAACTTGTTAATGGCGCGTTTTTCTTCAACATGTAATCCAGGGGTATCAACAAAAATAGCTTGATGCTGGCCTTCAGTATCAATTCCCATGATGCGATGACGCGTGGTCTGAGGTTTACGAGAAGTAATACTGACTTTTTGCCCTAACAGCTTGTTCAGTAACGTCGATTTACCAACATTGGGGCGGCCAACAATAGCAACCATGCCACAATGTGTTTTTGCCTGTGTCACTTTAACTTCTCCAAAACCTGTTGGGCAGCGTGTTGTTCTGCTTTACGACGAGAACTGCCACGGCCCGCAATTTTTTCAGATAAACCTTCCACAGAACAGGTAACCACAAAAATTTGGTCGTGATCTTTGCCGAGCACTTCAAGCACTTCGTATTCTGGTAAAGGCAACTTGCGACCTTGCAGAAACTCCTGAAGCTGAGTTTTATTATCTTTTGGGTGAGCCGTGGGATCTAAGTCACTAAAGCGAGAATCAAACCAATTCAAAATCAACTGCTTACAGCAATCTAATCCGGATTCTAAATAAATAGCTCCAATAATCGCTTCAACGGCATCAGCAAGTATTGAACTACGTCGATAACCACCACTTTTCAGCTCTCCTGAACCCAGTAGCAAAACATCGCCTAACTCAAATTCTCTACCTACTTCGGCTAAGGTTTCCCCTTTCACCAAAGTCGCTCTCATTCTGGTGAGTTTGCCTTCTGGCTGTTTAGGAAACCGTTTGAATAACTCTTCAGCTACCACCAGCCCTAAAACTGCATCTCCTAGGTATTCCAAACGTTCATTATGAACATTTTTATAACTGCGATGGGTAAGTGCCAAGGTTAGATTATCTGCATCTAAAAATTGGTAACCAAGTCGCTGGTATAACTTTTTATATAATGGGTTTAACGACATTTATTGAATGCCACCAACACGTTCAAAACGCACACCGGTAGGTATCCATGTGGGTAAAATATCTTCAGGAACACGCTCAAATTCAAAACTTATCCAAATGGCAACCGCTTTACCGACTAAGTGGTCATCGGAAACAAATCCCCAAAAACGACCATCTTCGCTGTTGTCACGGTTATCACCCATCACAAAATAGTGCCCTTCTGGCACTACCCACTCACCAATTTTGGTACCAGGTTGTTCATAGTAGCGACTGATATCATCTAGTCTTCTAGGATAAATAAGGATCTCGTGATTCACATCACCCAATTGTTCACTTAACTTGTTAATTTGGTACCCCTGATAGGCGTATTGTCCTAAAAAGTCTCTTTCCACCTTGTATTCCGGTAGACAGCCTTGTCCCGACGGACAAGCAGGTTTGATGTACAGGTCTTTTGAAGAATAACTAATGGTATCGCCGGGTAAACCAACTACGCGCTTAATGTAATCTAACTTAGGGTTTTCTGGATATTTAAAAACCACCACATCACCGCGTTCTGGATCGCCAGTTTCAAAAAACTTAGTGCGAGTGACCGGGTCTTTTAAACCATAAGAAAACTTCTCCACAAGAATGAAATCCCCTACTAATAATGTGGGCATCATTGATCCTGAAGGGATCTGGAAAGGTTCATACAAAAAAGAACGCAACACCAAAACGAACGCAATCACTGGGAAAATTTGCTGAGCAGTGTCGACAATATAAGGAATTGGCAACTCTGTGCCTTCGGGTAACGCATTCCCACCGTTAGCAGCAATCACCTTTTGCCGACGCTTTGGCGCAAACACTTTCGCATCTATCAACCAAATCAAGCCAGAGGCAACAGTTATAAAAACGAGCAATAATGAAAAGTAATTGGCCATTTATTTTCCTACCTTGAGTACGGCTAAAAATGCATCCTGCGGTAACTCAACATTACCCACTTGTTTCATACGTTTTTTACCTTCTTTTTGCTTCTGTAAGAGCTTCTTCTTACGACTCACGTCACCACCGTAACATTTGGCAATAACGTTTTTACGCAATTGTTTTATAGTACTTCTAGCAATTACGTGGTTTCCGATAGCTGCCTGAATGGCAATATCGAACATTTGTCTGGGGATTAATTCCCGAAGTTTTTCAACTAAATCACGACCACGACCTTGAGCGTTATCTTTATGGGTGATAACCGCTAAGGCGTCGACTCGCTCGCCATTAATTAAAATGTCTAATCGCACCATGTCAGCAGCATTAAACTTAATAAAGTTATAATCCAATGAAGCAAAGCCACGGCTGGTTGATTTCAAACGGTCAAAGAAATCCATAACCACTTCAGCCATTGGTAATTCATAGACCACTGCTACCTGCTTACCGTGGTAGGTCATATTGGTTTGTACACCACGTTTTTCGATACACAGAGTAATTACGTTTCCTAAATAGTCTTGGGGCACCAAAATATGCGCTTCAACAATAGGTTCGCGAATTTCTGCGATATCATTCAAAGGAGGTAATTTCGATGGATTATCGACTTTTAGTAATTCACCTTTAGTGGTTTCTACTTCATACACCACTGTAGGTGCGGTAGTAATCAAATCTAAGTCGTACTCTCGTTCCAAACGTTCTTGGATGATTTCCATGTGCAACATGCCTAAGAATCCAATTCGGAATCCAAAGCCTAGGGCAGACGAGCTCTCAGGTTCATAAAATAAAGAAGCATCGTTTAAGGTAAGTTTAGCCAATGCATCACGGAAATCTTCATATTCATCAGAACTGACGGGAAACAATCCAGCGTACACTTGGGGTTTAATTTTTTGAAATCCAGGAAGGGCCGATTCAGCAGGCTCTTTGGCTAAGGTGATGGTATCGCCAACAGGTGCTCCTTGGATATCTTTAATTCCTGCAATAACATACCCCACCTCACCGCTTTTTAGCATACCGGTTTTGGTTTGTTTAGGCGTAAATATGCCCACATTATCTGCTTGATGTACCGCCCCATTAGACATGATTTGTATTTTGTCTTTCGCGTTTAGTGTTCCTTCCATCACTCGAACCAAAGAAACCACACCTTGGTAGTTATCGAACCAAGAATCAACAATTAGGGCTTTTAGGGGCGCATTAGGATCACCTTCGGGAGGCGGCACTTGACGCACTATCACTTCCAGTACATCTTCAATGCCAATTCCGGTTTTTGCAGAACAGCGTACTGCATCTATGGCATCGATACCGACAATATCTTCTATTTCTTCGGCTACACGGTCAGGCTCGGCTTGTGGCAGATCGATTTTATTCAATACTGGAACCACTTCCATATCTAAATCGATGGCGGTGTAACAATTTGCTAAGGTTTGTGCTTCCACTCCTTGTCCGGCATCTACCACTAACAACGCACCTTCACAGGCGGCTAAAGAACGAGAAACTTCGTAGGTAAAATCAACATGCCCTGGCGTGTCGATGAAATTTAATTGATAAGTTTCACCGTCTTTGGCCGTATAATTTAAGGTGACACTTTGGGCTTTTATCGTAATCCCGCGCTCACGCTCAATGTCCATCGAATCCAAGACTTGCTCAGACATTTCACGTTGGGTCAAACCGCCACAATGTTGAATAAGTCGATCTGAAAGAGTCGATTTACCATGATCAATATGGGCTATTATGGAAAAGTTACGAATGTGCTTATGTTGCATAGTTTAAGACTGTTACCTACAGCTAGTGCTCTTGTTATCAAAAGTGAATAAACAGGAACGAATAAAAAATAATTTGGCGGGGATTTTACAGTGTTCTGATGCACATTGCGATAATGTTCTGACGAATACACAGACAATTGATTTTAATACTTCGTTATTAAGGGATTTTTAACACCTTAGAGCGGCTATCGATAACACTAATTCAACGAATACTGCTTTAACAGCGCTTCAAGTTAACTCATTTTAACCGCTTTTGTAGCGAATCTAATATTGGGTCTGCCCTTTGGAATCAGCCAAAACGGGATCTTCTTGCGCGGGTAAAATAGCCAAAAGCTTAGGCTGAAATCGATTTGTATGGGGTTGGTTAGCGTACTTTTTAAGGAATCTAAAAGTAAGAAATGTCGTAATGAAGGCCGCACCGACAATCCAAAGTTCATGTTGCAAGTCCATCAAAGGCAACAAATATTGCCCACTCAAAGCCGTAACTATCATAACCAAAAGTGGTAATAAATACATCATTGCTGAGGCCGTCAGTAGTTGACTTTCTGCTACCCCAAGCTTAACTTTTTGGCCCACTTTTGCAGTGTGATGGCATCTTAAGATCAATTGTTCTTTTTTAGGAGTAAAGGCTTTAGCAACCACCCCGGTACCGCAGTTATCTTGTGCCTGACAACCACCACAAGTGGATTTAATTTCGGTTTCAACCCAAATATGATCCTTATCAACAGCCGTGATGACGCCAATTTCCTCAATCACGTTATTGCACCCGAGTCACTGACGTGGCGATAGAATTAGCGGTATTAGCTGGAATTTTACCAATGACTGTGACCAACACAGCGCCCTGCTTTCTTGAAAAGTAAATATCTGAACCAAAACGCGCAACTATGTCACTTTCTGCTGAAGATGCTGTAGCTTGTTGCATATAAATTGAAATATCTACCAGACCATCACTTAACATTAAATATTCGAGTGAGCCGGCGTTATCGGGTAACTGACGCACGCTATGTTTTACTTGCTTCATTCCTACTGGGATGTAATCAACTTGCCAAAGTTTCTCCGCGTCTTTAGTTGGTACCAATTGAATAACAGCGGGCATGGTCGCACTTTGTAGTTTAGCGAAGTATGGATCCGGCTGTTCGGTTACATTTAATGCTGTAACTTGAATTTGCTCTACTTTTTGACCGTTCAAATCCATCACATTGATTTTTAACGGTAGTCCAGTCTGCTGATCTAACCAAAGGTTATACCCATAACGACTTTTATCTTTGCTTATCATGCGGATTTGCTGAGCCACTTTACCAGAAATGCGGCTCTTACCGATGATGACAAAATCATAGGAACTCAATAAAGACTTAGGTTTTGTAAGGAGTACGTTTGGCATAGGTCCAATGATGTAGCCTGAAGCAAGGCTATAAGGCGCACGATGCGATTCAAAATAGCTGACCTTTTCCCCCATTCGCACCACTTCGCGACCAGGACCATTTAACTGATCGAGCTGTTCCATTTCAATGCCTTCCTCATTAACGCCATGACGCCAAAGGTAAGGCTGAGGATCTGCACCCGGTTTGGTTAGTACATATGAAACTGTGTAGTTGAGATTGGCTTTAGCATCTGCCATTTTATCGAGCCACATTAAAACGTTTGGATCTTGAATTAATCCAACCTGTGCACTCGCCAGTTTGACACAACTAAAAAAGAGTATTGCAGCCCAAAGGTTATTGAGCTGCAGAGAGTATTTATTCAGGAAGATTCTCACGTTCTTGGCTTACTTCTGGTTGATTAGCTTCAGATTTAACTTCATCTACCAAAGCACTTTCGTCTTCCAGATAGCGTTGGCTATCTTTTAATAAGACTTGCTCCATGTGATCGTTGATAAACGCGTTGATACGACGTTGATGATCGCGAACACTTACCGCCGGAGTCACCTGTGTTTGCTCAAGGCTAACTGGTGACAATCCACCTTGGATACCAGGGTATGAAGCTGGAGCGGGATTAAAAACCTGTTGCTCATCTTGATTCAGTTGTTGAACGCCAACCACCACTGCAACGGCAACGGATGCGGCTATAGCCAATTGCCCACCTGAACGAACTAAAGGCACCACATTACTAATCACCGGTAGATCACGCCAAGTGCGTTTAGGCGCTAGAATAGCAGGCTCAGACTCCAATGCAGCCGCAATAGATGCGCTTACATCAAAATCCGCGCTTATTGGCATTTCTTTACGCATGGATTGACGAATAATGTGATAGCGCTGCCACTTCGCAGCCATTTCATCATCATTGAGAATATCAGACACAAAGTTCTCGTCTTGATTCTCACCGTCAACAAATGCGGACAAATTTTCATGCTTATGCGTCATAAAAGGTTCCTGAATTAACGCTTCATTGTTCAACATTTTTTTACAAATGTCATTTATTTATCTTTGTAAGAGCGGATTTAAGACTTTATCTATCGCCTCTCGCGCTCTAAAAATTCTTGAACGGACGGTACCCACTGGGCAATCCATCACATTCGCTATGTCTTCATAGCTCAACCCTTCCAATTCACGTAATGTAATGGCCATACGTAAATCTTCAGGTAGTTTATCTAGTGCATCAAACAACACTTTTTCAAGTTCTTCTGACATCAGACTACGTTCAGGGGAGTTTTGTTCCTTTAACGCGTCACTTCCGTCATAATAATCTGCTTCTTCTGCATCTACATCACTGGCAGGAGGCTTTCTCCCCTGCGAAACTAAATAATTTTTTGCGCTATTAACCGCAATTCTATAAAGCCAAGTGTAAAAAGCACTGTCACCGCGAAAGTTAGGTAAAGCTTTATAAGCCTTAATAAATGCTTCTTGGGTTACATCAGCTACATCACCTGAGTTTTTGACATAGCGTGATACCAAATGCGCGACTTTATGTTGATACTTAGTAACCAACAAACCAAACGCATTTTTATCTCCTCGCTGTACTTTTTCAACAATTTGTTGATCCGTTATCTGCTCGCTCATTCGAGCCATCACTCCTAATATAAATACTACCACGGCTCTCGCAAGCACAAATATAGACTGTACGTTTTGCGAAAAGTTCGATTTAAATTAAATTAATACAAACTTTCTATTAAAAGGCTTATTTTCACAAGCTGTCAATTCTGATAGGGTCTGCAAATTCATTCCAATTGGCTATTATACTATATGAGCTCTACTGTTGAACATCGTTGTGACGTTTTGATTATTGGAAGTGGCGCAGCAGGTCTTTCTTTAGCATTGAAGTTAGCGGACAAATATAACGTAATCGTATTAAGTAAAAGTACTTTATCAGAAGGTTCCACCCGGTACGCTCAAGGTGGAATAGCTGCCGTATTTGACGAGCAAGACTCCATCGAGTCACATGTTAAAGACACCCTTGAGGCCGGAGCAGGACTATGTGAAGAACAAGCCGTTCGCTTCACTGCCGAACAAGCAAAGTCTTGTATGGAATGGTTGATAAATTATGGTGTCCCTTTTGATCAGGAGAAAGATGAGCAAGGTAATTCTCGTTTCCATTTAACCCGAGAAGGCGGCCATAGTCATCGTCGCATTTTACATGCAGCTGATGCCACCGGCTACGCTGTGCAAACCTCTTTGCAAGAAGCCGTTAAGCAAAACCCTAATATTCACCTATTCGAAGGATACAATGCTATTGATTTAGTGCGCCATGAAGCTGCGCCAAATCAGTGTTTAGGGGCCTATGTTTGGAACCGCAAAAGAGAACATGTTGAATTTATCCGCAGTCGTTTTACCGCCCTGGCGACAGGTGGAGCCAGTAAAGTCTATCAATATACCTCTAATCCAGATGTTTCCAGTGGTGATGGTATTGCAATGGCGTGGCGTGCGGGTTGCTCTGTAGCAAATATGGAATTCAATCAATTTCATCCAACCTGTTTATTCCACCCTGAAGCTAAGAACTTTCTGATCACCGAAGCGTTGCGCGGAGAAGGGGCATTTTTATGCCATGAAGATGGCAGTAAATTCATGCACAAATTTGACCCTAGGGGCGACCTAGCACCTAGGGATATTGTTGCACGAGCAATTGATTTTGAAATGAAGCGACTCGGAAAAGACTGCATGTATTTAGACATTAGTCATAAATCAGCAGATTTCATTGTTAAGCATTTTCCTAATATATATCGTAAATGTCGTTACCTTGGAATAGATATTACCCGTCAGCCTATTCCTGTGGTACCTGCAGCCCATTATAGTTGTGGAGGCGTAAAAACCGATTTTAACGCTAAAACAGATTTAGACAATTTATATGCAATAGGTGAAGTTGCTTATACAGGTTTACATGGTGCTAACCGTATGGCCAGTAATTCATTATTGGAATGTGTGGTATTTGCCCATGCTGCAGCCAAAGATATATTGTCAAAAGCAGATAAGCCAGCTTTCGAACAGGTCATTCCGCCTTGGGATGAAAGCCAAGTGGGTGACTCTGACGAGGAAGTAGTCATTCAACATAACTGGCATGAACTGCGCTTATTTATGTGGGATTACGTTGGCATCGTCCGAACCAATAAACGTTTGGAGCGAGCACTGCGCAGAATCGAATTATTACAACAAGAGATTCACGACTATTATGCCAATTTCCGCGTGAGTAACAATTTACTCGAGTTGCGCAACTTAGTCACAGTAGCAGAACTCATCGTGCGCTGTGCTATGAGCCGTAAAGAAAGCCGTGGCCTGCATTATAACCTTGATTACCCAGACACCTTGGATAGCGCTGAAGTGACAGTACTTTGTGGTCGTCGCAGTTCGCCTACCCAGCGGCTTGATACTTAAACAGCTTAAGGGATGAAATAACAGGGGGAGTGTCAAGCTCCCCTTGTTTTAAATTTGACTCAACATGTTATTAAAAT
This sequence comes from Aliiglaciecola aliphaticivorans, assembly GCF_054782055.1. NCBI lineage: Bacteria > Pseudomonadati > Pseudomonadota > Gammaproteobacteria > Alteromonadales > Alteromonadaceae > Aliiglaciecola > Aliiglaciecola aliphaticivorans. The sequence continues at coordinate 94,860 of NZ_BAAGTF010000019.1, read as the reverse complement.
CTCATTTGTCCTCTAAAGTGACAAATTCGACTGTCGTCGCTCGTAAGTACCAATTGGGTTTCATTAGGATTGTTTTGGGATTTCCATAAGCAAACCTTAGATGGTAAAAAAACAGGCTTTAAAAAACGAATGTCTACAAAAAAATCGTCAGAAACGTGTTTCTGAAACTCGGACACACTTCTTGCTTTACTCCACATGCCGTGTGCAATAGCAGACTTAAACCCAAAAAGCTTGGCGCTAGCTTGACTCAAGTGAATGGGATTAAGATCACCTGATACTTTGCCATAACGGCGGCCTATGCCGGGCTCGCAATGCCATTTATTGACGAGTTGCTGATCAACATCTAGTTGATAGGGATCTGAACGAGGTTTTCCCGCAAAGGCCGACTTATTAACGGCCAAAAGTTCACTTATCGATTGCCATATGACTTGTTGTCGTTGGTAAAATGTGGTTTTTATTTTAAAACTGATACCTTTTACATGCCGCTCAAAGCCAATAACGCGACTTTCAATCTCTAACTCATCGCAACAATCTAATGATGTAAACGTTTTGATTTGATTGCTTAAGTGAACAATCCCTAGCAAAGCAAACGGAAACTGCTTATTGAGCATTAACTGCATATGTTGCTTAAAAGCATACAAATGCAAAAAACACGGATGTATTCTACTATCTTGTGTTTCTTGCCACTGGACGACTTTATGATATGCCTTGATTTTGGACTCATCGACTCTATTTATTTTTTGTCGAATATTCAGGTCTAAATTGGGCAACAATGCCGAGTCGAAAACAAAGGCATGATTTCGTTTCAGTCCTGCTTTTAAAAAATCCAGCATACATCCCTTCGTCATTTACTTGTTAACATAGAACCCGAGAGCTCTGGTTTGCTGTTTATCTGGTTTCACAACCCAATGATTGTTGTTGGCATCTCAATACAACTCTGCAAAGACGCCTAAAATCTTGCTCAGAAACTTGGTCTTTTGCTAACCAAATAAAACGAGATCGATTGTCGAAGATGTTTTTTTGAAAAAACAAACAGATAAACACCCCACAAATTTTACTTTTATGGCTAAGCTTCCAACACCCTTGTTCTGTTCCTTGTAACCAGTTCACTTCTCCGTCAGCAGTTAAGCTCATTACGTTTGCCGACGGCGTTCGACTGAGCCTGATTAACCAAGTAAGGCCTAACATTACGACCAGCAAGGTACACAAGCATTGCAGTAAAAGTTGACCAGGTATAACCGCCTCTTTCCACAACCAAAAACTGGCGATTAAGAAGCTGATCCAAGTGATTTGCAGACAAATCATTAGACGGCTTTTTGTTATGCTAATCCTATACTTTGACACGACTCAAAATATATTCGACCATTTGCGCAAGCTCGGGATCGTCACATTCTTGATGGCCCATAAACCAAGCAAATAAATCAGGGTCATCACAGGTTAACAAACGTTCAAAAAGCAATTGCTGAGATTCATCTAAATCGTCAAACGCTTCATCAACAAACGGCATAAAAAGGACGTCAAGTTCGAGCATGCCTCGTCGACACGCCCACTTCAATCTAGACAATCTTTTTTTATCAAACATCCTGGCTCCAGGTAAAATTTAAAACATAATGGGAAAACTATTCCCTCAATCAAATCTTGAGAAATCAGCTTTTGCTAATTGTATTCTGATTATCCTAAAAAATCTCAGACAAATTCACGATACACTTGCATCTGAGTCGCAAAACCCCATTATAGTGGTCATGATAGATAGATTAACAAGGTATTAGCGAATATGCAGTCTAGTTTTTCAGCGCCTGACAGTTTTTACGGTGAACTAACCAACCTAGGGATTATTTCCGTTGAAGGTGAAGAAGCAGTTAGTTATCTGCAAGGTAAAGTCACCAATGACATGGATTCATTGCAAAAAGAAAAGGTACAACTTGGTTGTCATTGTGATTTTAAAGGTAAAACCTGGAATATTTTTCATGCTATAAAGACCGCGCAAGGGGTAGATTTATTGTGTCATCGTGAAAGTATTCCAGCATCTTTAGGTGAACTTAAAAAATACGGTGTATTTTCTAAAGTTGAGTTCAATGATATTACAGCTGACTGGCAATATTTTGCAGCAAGTGGCGCTCAGGCAGAACAAGTATTAGAAGAACTGTTTGGCGAGCTACCAGGTGAACACTTAGCCATAATCGAAAACCAAAACGCGAAGGTTATCCGTTTCGATGTGCCACTCACTCGTTATTTAGTGCTAGCCAAAGATTCCGTTGCACAACAATTAAATCAACAGCTAAGCCCATCAAACATGGCACAGCAGTATTGGGAAGCAGCCGACATACTGAGCGGCTTAGCAAATATTCAAGCCGCCACATCAGAGCAATTTGTACCGCAAATGATGAATTTACAAGCGCTTCAGGCCATCAGTTTTGAAAAAGGTTGTTACATGGGCCAAGAAGTCGTTGCCCGTACCAAGTATTTAGGTAAAAACAAAAGAGCCGCTTTTATACTAAAATCGGATGATAGCAGTCCTCGACTTGCAGGCGACATTTTAGAGGCTAAAATGGGTGATAATTGGCGACGGGGTGGTACAGTATTACGCAGTGCTTCGCTAGAGCAAGGTACGTGCTTGTTGGCGATTTTGCCAAATGATACAAGTAATGAGCAAATATTGAGATCTAAAGAGAATCCAACGCAACTATTTACAGTAGAGCCTCTGCCCTACGACCTAGATTAATTAAATCGGTTTAACCGACCAAACAATATAGAGAATACCCTTATATGCTAATTTCTGAAAATGCCATTGTGACAATGCACTTTACCGTGAAGACTCAAGATGGAACCCAAATTGATTCATCACGTGATGGTGAGCCTATGATTTACATGCAAGGTAGTCAATACCTCATAAAAGGCTTAGAAGATGCCTTAGAAGGACGTCAAAAAGGAGACAAATTTGCTCTCGACGTACCTCCTGAATTGGCCTATGGCGAGCGTCACGATGAACTCGTTCAAATGGTTCCCAAAACCATGTTCGAAGGCATGGAAGTTGAAGTTGGCATGACCTTTAGAGCCACAACCGACAATGGTGAACAATCTGTTATGGTGATTGATGAAACCGATGATGAAGTGGTGATTGATGGCAACCACCCGCTTTCTGGTGTGCCTCTGAACTTTGACGTAGAAATTTTAGAAGTAAGAGAAGCGACTGAAGATGAAATTGCCCATGGTCACCCCCATGCTGAAGGTGGTTGCGGACATCACCATTAAAAACGAATCATTGACTTAGAAGACGAAATTCAACCATATAGGTTGAGTTTCGGTCTTCCTAAGAATATTAAACTGCTTCTTCATTTTCTTCCCCTGTTCGAATGCGGATCGCTCTGTCGATTGTAGAAACGAAAATCTTCCCATCACCAATTTTGCCTGTACGCGCTTTGTCCATAATGACTTCAATTGCACGCTCGACCATATCATCAGGAATAATAATTTCTATTTTATGTTTGGGTAAAAAGCCAATGTGATACTCTGCACCACGATATAATTCTGAGTGACCTTTTTGTCGACCAAAGCCTTTGACTTCGGTAACGGTCATACCTGAAATCCCTATGCTAGAAAGTGCTGCTCGCACATCTTCCATTTTGAAAGGTTTGATAATGGCTTCAACTTTTTTCATCAGACGTCCTTAGGATCCTACTACCAGCATGGGAATTTTAGCGTAATCGGATGGGCAATTTGGCTAACCGCTAATTCGCCCCTCAGTTTACATTTAATTTACATCAGGTTAATAAAATATACCATCAGCAATTACGCAAGCAGCAAAAAATCGTCCAGCTCTATGAAAAAAAACTGGATAATGTATCGCACTTTAGAGGAGCACTGTTTTTAATCAATCATAAAGCGTGGGAATAGGCACTCTTTTATGTTGTGTTTTAGTGAATATTTCGATTAATTTAAGTTCCACGTCTTGTGAAACTTCTTTACCTTCTAGGAAGTCATCAATCTGATCATAGGTCATACCCAATGCTTGCTCATCCGCCTTTTGCGGAGACAGGGTTTCTAGATCAGCTGTTGGGGCTTTATTAACGATTTTATCCGGGGCTCCGAGATGGGTAGCAATTTGTCTAACTTGACGCTTATTTAAGCCAAATAAAGGAACTAAATCACAGGCTCCATCGCCATATTTGGTGTAAAATCCAGTAATATTTTCTGCTGAATGATCTGTACCTAAGACAAGACCATCCATCATCCCAGCAATCTCATATTGAACGACCATACGTGAGCGTGCCTTAACGTTTCCTTTCACAAAATCTTGCTTATGGGCATCGTCAGGTAATAAACCCGCTTCTGCTAACGAACCGCATGTTTGGTCATGAATTGCATCTGCACCAGGTTGAATATTCACACTAACAGCATGACTTGGCTGTATAAAATCAATACTTATTTGTGCATCCTCTTCGTCAGCCTGAACACTGTATGGTAAGCGAACGGCGACAAACTGATATCCACCATTAGACTGTTTATTTAATCCATCAACAGCCAATTGGGCCAACCGCCCCAAAGTGCAAGAGTCAACCCCTCCACTGATCCCCAACACCAACGTTTTCATTCCTGAAAGCGTAAGTTGGTTCTGAATAAATGCGACTCGTCTTTCAACTTCTTTTTGTGGATTAATTTCAGGAAGTACGTGCATTTCTTCTAAAATGGCTTTTTTGTGCATCTCAGTTCTCGTTTCTATGTTGTAAGGCTGGATATGACGTTCAGTTGATGAACGACTAAACTTAGTTAGGCAATAGGTTTCGAAATAAACATACTGCCTTTCAAAATTAAAATATTCTCAGATACTTTGATGTGTAATTGTATACCTAAAAGTCATTTAAATACGTTATTGTATTGTCCAATCACGTAATTTTTAGTTCTGTCAGTAAGCTAATAACCTTTGGAGTATCTTTGAAAAGCGTAAACATCTCTTTGATGTCCAATACTTTACAAAAAGGCGTCACACTTGTCGAATTAATGATAGGTCTGGCAATAGTTGCCATAGTTTTAACCATATCCGTTCCCGCCGCCCAAGGGATCATCATTAAAAACCGTATTGTATCAGAAGTAAATGAAATCAGCGGTGTCATTCAATTTGCTCGGGCTAACGCGGTGGATGAGCAACTGACCACAATTGTCTGCCCCACCGCTGACTTTTCAACCTGTTCGACCAATTGGAATCAGGTTAAAATGGTGTTTGGTGATGAAGATGGTAATGGCTCAAGAGGAGATGATGAAGATATTTTGGCGGCTACAGCATTACTTTCTGATAACAATTATGTGACAGGTCCTGCGCAAGCCATTCAATTTAACCCCAACGGCTCGGCAAATACTCAGTCTACTCTACTTATTTGTCATAAAAATAAGGAGGCCACCTACGCTCGGCAACTTACGGTTACGCCTCAAGGAAGGGTCAAAATGAGTCAAGATACAGATAAAAACGGGGTCCATGAAAACATCTCTGGTGGAGCACTAAGTTGCAGTTAAACACAACTCTCCTGAGGCCCTAATCCATTTTTCCTTATTCAATTTGGCTGATGGCTTTTAGTTTTTTTTCAAACTGTTCTAAGTGTTCAGCTTTTTCATAGTCAAAATGATATTGGTTATGAAAACCAAATCGTAAACTAACCAATGCATCTTCTAAAAAAACGGTATAGCCATCAAGATCAGTATAAGCTTTGACCCCCTGAAATAGATGCCCACCTTCAACAGCCTCCCCTTTTTCGCGGATTTTTTCGAAGACATTTAAAATAAAACGACTGTCTAATTCATTTTTCATATAAACCTCCATTCACGGCGAATATGCTTAAAAATAATCGAAATTGCATCAGCACAACTTTGCACCTGCTGGATTATAATGAGTAAATTTAAAATTAATTAAAATTATATCGTAAGCCGATATAAGCCCCATTGTGTTCAAATCCCTGTTCGCCGCGTATATGTTCAACTTCTGTGCGGAGTAACAAGTTAACCCCAAGATAAAAATCAAAGCCAATACCAATTTGTCCTGCAGCGACACCTTCATCAAACTCGCACAAAGTTAAACTTTCGCCACTATCTAAATTAAATGGGGCTGGGGTGCCAAATTCACAACCCTCCCCTGAAGATAGATTTTGCCCTTCAACATCTACGTTTAATATTCCCAGTCGATAATATAGTTCACCGTAATTGCTAGTGGCCTTACCTAACACCGAAATCCCCAATGCATCAGCTTTAAGTCCGAAATCGGTTGCGCTTAAGCCTTCAATTGTAGTGGGAAGCTGCTCAACCAGTGATTGATTGGCAAGTTGATGATAACCAAATTCTGCATACCATTTTTCAGCGAATTGGTAGCCTACCGCCAATTTGTAACTTGTTTTACTGGCACTAGTGGATTCTAGACTAGTTTTGGCATATCCAAGGGTCGTTACACCATACATATTGTCTGTAGCAACAGCATGACCGCTTAGAATGAATGAAGTGGCAATAAATAGACAACGAGAGAGTTTCACACATAATCCTTCAAAATGAGCTAAAAACACAGTGATACTGTATAAGTTTAAATAGCCTTAGTAAGAAAAAAACTAAGCCTATTAGGCATTTTATATTAACCCAATTTATCCAGGATGTGCTTATTTTTTCTAGTAAAATTAAATTCAAACGACTTTTAATAAAGCATATAAACAACCTAAAATTTAAGCTTAAGATAGCGTCCGTAATGAGTGGATAGCGATTATCTTGTTATGACTTGTATAATAGAGCCACACGCCATTTTGATTTCACCCTATTGTTTAAGCTATATTTTGCGAGTGCTATGCCTATTAGCGGTGTTCAAGCATATAGACCACTAAAATAGTGAAGTACGATTGTTAATTGACTGGTTCATACTTTTGAAAATACCTATATCACCATTTTTAACCATAGCGATTATCGTTTTCGTTTGCTTATCAGGCTGCGTTTCAAATAAAGATACACAGCTACAAATTCGACATGTGTTTGACAAGCAAATTACATCATCACAGTCTGGCTTCGAATTTGTACTAGTTTGGTATTTACCGCCGGCAGAGCTGGTGCGCGGTAAACAAAACAATTTGTATATGAATACTAGGTTGAGATCTACGAGTGCAGAAGCCTCACGTTTCTCCCTCGATAATGAAACACGACTAAGATTAGAAGATATTGCAATTCAGCGATTAGAAAACGAACTTGAATCTAATCGAATGTGCCCACATGGATATAAAATTGATCAAATTAAATGGCTTGAACGTTCTATCGGCTTTATTGGAAAATGCCAATAAGTCTAGATAAATCAGATAGTCGTAACATAGGAATGAAATATGGAAACCATTAAGACGCGCGCTGCAGTCGCTTGGGAAGCTGGAAAACCACTCAGCATCGAAGAAGTTGATCTAATGCCACCACAAAAAGGCGAAGTATTAGTAAAGATAGTGGCAACGGGTGTTTGTCATACCGATGCATATACACTGTCGGGTGATGATCCTGAGGGACTTTTCCCAGCGATTCTAGGCCATGAAGGTGCGGGAATTGTAGAAGCTGTTGGCGAAGGAGTGACTTTGGTAGAAGTTGGCGATCACGTGATTCCTTTGTATACGGCTGAGTGCGGAAAATGCAAATATTGTCTATCGGGTAAAACTAATTTATGTCAGGCTATTCGTGCCACCCAAGGCCAAGGTTTAATGCCAGATGGTACTACTCGTTTTTCTAAAGATGGCAAACCAATTTATCATTATATGGGCACCTCCACTTTTGCCGAACATACCGTTGTACCGGAAATTGCACTAGCAAAAATCCCCAAAGAAGCCCCCCTTGAAAAAGTATGTTTGTTAGGTTGTGGTGTGACTACAGGCATGGGCGCGGTAACCAATGCTGCCAAAGTCCAAGAAGGTGACACAGTTGCCGTATTTGGTCTAGGCGGAATCGGTTTGTCTGTACTTATTGGTGCTAGAATGGCCAAGGCCGGTCGCATTATTGCCATTGATATCAATGAAGATAAATTTGAAATCGCCAAACAACTGGGAGCAACAGATGTTATCAATCCCAAAGATTATGATAAGCCAATTCAAGAAGTCATTGTAGATATGACCGAAGGTGGTGTGGACTACTCATTCGAGTGCATTGGCAACGTCAATGTTATGCGCTCAGCTCTTGAATGTTGCCACAAAGGTTGGGGAGAATCAGTGATAATCGGTGTCGCGGGTGCAGGCCAAGAAATTTCAACCCGCCCCTTCCAGCTTGTGACTGGCAGGGTTTGGCGAGGGACTGCGTTTGGGGGAGTCAAAGGTCGTAGCCAATTACCTGATTATGTACAAAGGTATATGGACGGAGAGTTTGAACTCGATACATTCATCACCCATACAATGGGATTGGAAGACATCAATAAAGCCTTTGATTTGATGCATGAAGGTAAGTCTATTCGTTCGGTAGTGCATTACTAATGTCTGCCTTAGAACTGGTCTCATCAGTAAAGAGTTTTGGCGGTCATCAGCAGCGCTTTAAGCACCAGTCAAAAGTGCTTAATTGCGAAATGAACTTGAGTGTATTTGTACCGCCACAAGTTGAACAGAACAAACCCCTACCGGTTTTATATTGGTTAAGTGGGCTTACTTGCACAGATGAAAACTTCGTCACTAAAGCAGGCGCGGCAAGAGTTGCAGCAGAGCTTGGCTTAATTGTAGTGTGCCCAGATACCAGCCCTCGGGGTGAAAAGGTTGCTGATGACCAAGCTTATGATTTAGGACAGGGCGCGGGATTTTATGTAAATGCGACTCAGCCACCATGGAACACCCATTACCATATGTACGATTACATTGTTGATGAGTTACCTGACTGCATAAATCAAACCTTTAATTGCATACCCAAAGTGGCCCTTGCGGGTCACTCGATGGGTGGCCACGGCGCACTTACTCTAGGCTTGTCGAATATACAGAAATACACCTCTATTTCTGCATTTGCCCCCATTGTAAACCCGTTGGATTGTCCATGGGGCAAAAAAGCATTTCAGGCTTATTTAGGAGATGACGTCACTGAATGGGAGCAATATGACGCGTGCAAATTACTCCAGCAACAAGGACAATTTTTGCAAGTTCCCATACTCATCGATCAAGGTTTAGATGATGATTTTTATCAAAGTCAAAAATTAACTAAGCCATTTGATGAGTTAGCACAAACATTAAATTACCCAGCTATCGTTAATTATCATCCTGGTTATGATCATAGCTACTTTTTTATCGCCAGCTTTATTGAAGAGCATTTACGTTTCCACCATAAATTTTTGACCGCGACAGACTAGTCAAAAAAGCACCATTACACTCAATTTGTTATTGCGTCTGTTATCAATAAAAATCCCCTGCAAAACAGGGGATTTTTGTTTGTATCAAGTTCGTCTATTTTTAATGGTGGTGGTGCTGATCTGGCAAGGATTCTAAATACGTTACCAGATGATCAATTTCTTTTGGTTTTAAGAATCCCCCCCAAGGTGGCATCAGCGGACTTTTACCCACCGCAGCTCCCCCTTCCACTATGATAGATTTAATCGCTGAAGTATCAGTATTATGATGATACAAAGGTGATGTAAAATCTGGCATTGGAACACCTAGCAGCGCTGCATCAGGCCCTTTCCCGTCCCCATTAACACCGTGACAACGAGCACAGTTAACCGCAAAAAGACCTGCGGTGGCATCTTGGTCATAATCTTCAGGTGTATTGTCTACCTCTTCTCTGAAAACGTTAGCTTGATCAGCATGGACCAATTGCAATACCTCTCCACTAGGTTCAGATGCTGCACCTAAGGTTGTGATCAGAATTTCGCCACCGCTTAATTGCACCACAGAACTGATCCCTCGCTGCGCATATTGATTGGCTCTGGCTATCAATTCGACGCTTTCAACCTGGGCTTTATCAGAGTCCATTACAAATACTTTCGCCGAATAATTATCCGCAAACACATATTTATCTTTTAATTCCGGATACATATCAGAGCGATTTACTATTCCGCCTATCACTGCTCTGTCGTAGGCATTGTGTTCATATGTATAAACAGGGCCTTGCTGGGGAATATCCAGCGTTTCCCAAGCATCTACTCCACTTTCACTGCGCCCTTCTATGACTGGGAATTGATAGTGTTTTCCGGCTTCAATTTTATTTACTTCTTCCCAAATAGTCGAACCCACATCACCTAACCACAAATCGTTAGTTAAAGAGTCGAATTTAAATCGAAATGGATTGCGTAACCCCAAGGCATAATACTCATTACGTATGTTCTCATTATCCAGAAACGGATTGTCTTTAGGGATGAAATAATTTTGAACTACGCCGTATTCCATTGGCTTGCTGATTGGCACGCTTTTTTGCGGATCCATATCCACATCAATACGTAAAATTCCAGACCGTAACACTTCTGAAGACGTTTTTGCCTCGGGTGGATGAACACCTTCACCTAAACCAATATAAAGAAAACCATCAGCTCCAAACTCCAATGCGCCACCATTGTGGAAGCCTGAATCATTGCGAATTAGATCAAATAATACTGTTTCTGAGGCAGTATTAACGAGGGTATCTTGTGACGTTATTGCAAATCGAGAAATTCGATTATGTTGGATCTTTTCTTTACGTGTATCGGTGTAATAAAGATACAAATAAGGCTTAGGTTCGTTAACATTGGCAAAGTCTGGATGAAAATCGAAACCTATAGCACCATTTTCCATTTCCACTTCCCCCATCAGCGCCGAAACATCCACCACAATTTCAGCATTATCAGATGTTTGAGGAGAAACTCTTTTAATTTTACCGCCTCTTTCTAATACGTAAACCGTACCGTCATTTTCTGGTCCTTCGCGGACTAAAACAGGCTGTGCAAATTTAAGCTTGGGTAAGTAGTTTTTGAACCCCCAATCAGATGTTTCAACAGGATTGAACCAAATACGGACCTGGGTAATAGCATTGGCAATGTCACGATCGGAAGTAAACGCTTTTCCCATCGCTAGTGGAACCAAAAAGTATATTAACGCTAAAATGCCGGTCACACTGAACACACGTTTAAACGTAGCGGCAACCCCATTTCCCAAACTACTTAAAAAAGCCCCATTGAATAGCAAGCTATGGATCAGTATGAATGCAACAAAGTAAAATACAGTTGCAAACAAACCAATAGCGGCTATTAATTGCGGATCGTAATTGATGGTGGTAGCCAGAAACAAATATAAGGATGCCGTTGTGTAAGCATACAGAAACCAAATATACTCATTAGCAAATCGTTTAGGGCTAGAAAATGCACTACTACCATTTCGCCAATACGCAAGACCTATCTGAATTCCATAGGTGATCACAAAGATTTTGACTATTTGCAGCATGTCTGCGTGACTCACGTAAACATCAGGCAGATGTAAAATGCTATCTGGTATTATTTCAAAGTGTTTGGTAAAGCTGAAACTAAGCGACACCGTTAAAGCAACTAAAATAAGCTGAACAAGTACGCTTAAGATAAAGTATTGACGACTAGTGTTTGACACATTCAATCCTATAAAATGTTTAAATCTAAAAGGCTTTTTAGCAGATAGTGAGCTTACACCTGCAACTTAACAATGTTAAACACGCCCTTTTAATTAACGCCAGAAAATTCGTTGTGTTTAATAAATTCAATGGTGTAATTTTCGACTTCTTGTTTAAATTCTTTGCTTGAAAAAGTATGATCCGCTTTAGAAATTCGGTGAACAGTGCTATCACTGCTTTTCAATTTTTTCCACGCTTTATTATTTAGGGTTTGCTGTTCAAACTCTTTCGCTGTTAAATCTACCCCACTTAAGACTAAACAGACCTTACCAGAGAATGCTTGCAAACCTTGTTGCATTTGAGCTTGATAGCTTTGCTGTTGATTGTCTTGACTAGAAACACTGTCGCTAACAAAGCCTTTTGCATCACCTATACTCCCGGCCACATTCACCTTTCCACGGATGAGTTTTGACCAAAACTCTTTTGAAAGTAAGCGCTGTACATAATAGTATTTCAACATGGTTTTGCCCATAGCTGCATCACTTCTCAACCATGGGTTTAGCAAAAATAATCCTTTCACTCGGTTATCTTGCGGGGCGTAAATCATTGCCGCCGATGCCGCATCGCAAAGCCCCCATATGACAACAGAATCTATACCTAACTCCTCGCAAAGTAGATCACAAGCAGCCTTAATATCATCGCTAATATTTTCAAAGGATTTTTTGTCGCCTTCGCTATCGCCCATACCTGTGTAATCAAACCGCAATGAAGCAATATTTGCCTTAGCGAGGGAACGGGAGAGCTGCACAAATTGCCGATGGCTACCAACACGATACTGTGGTCCACCGACGACGATAAGCACTGCGGTTTTAACGGCTGGAGAGGGACGATGTAAGATCCCCATGAGCTGAGCGCCACTGCTGTTAATTACCACTGCAGACTCGGTGATTTTTGAGGACATCATGCTTCTCCCTGCAACGCGTTCAAAGTAGGCAAATGCAATTGACTTTGTTCAAATATTTCTGGAATCTGCCAAAAAGCAGAACCTTCAAAACATGCCGTTTTAAGGAGCTGTTGATCCCACTCTTTAGTCTGTATTGATACCGCTGGGGGAATGGAAGCCGAGGCCAATTCGAACCAGGTTAATGGACAAGTTAGGGCTAATGCTTTAGAGACTTCGAGGCTATCGATAGACGAAAGTAAGTCGGCGGTAATTTCGTAACCAGCTACCTCAACATTAGTACCGGATAGGATTCGTTCACGCCAATTTACTTTTTGCTCTCCCTGCATCATCGAATTAGCCTGCTTTAAACGCAAAAACTGAGTCATGAATTGCTTACCTTTCATGACAGGTTTCCACAACAGAATCTGCTCTACGGGTAATACTGATTCGATGCTTTGTAATGTTGTCAACGCCATCAACCCACCAAAGCGCACCCCCCAAAGGGTAATACTTTGAATATCTTTAGATTGTAACCACTTAACAGTGGTAACAATATTATCTCGCCAGATAGCAACATTGACTTGTTCGATGTCTTGTTCACTGTCACCAGTTCCAAGATAATCGAGGGCATAAACACAATACCCCTGTTTAGCTAAAAATAACGCTTGTTTGGTAAGTATTGCCCTACTTAGATTTAGCTCTTCGAAAATAGACGGAAGCAATAAAATTGTTTTTTGCGAATTTGTTTGTCCGTATTGACTAACAAACAAGTTACCTTTGGCACAAGGTAGGAAATAACCTTTAATCACATTTGCTTCCTATAGGTACATGTTTTTTATCAAAGATAATAATATCTTACTCCAAATAAAAAGGCACCTAGATGATTAAAAAACGTCAAATAATTGTCCAAGCACATATACAAAAATAGGACTTTATGATGACATTTCGGTTAACTGAATCATCAATATAGCAATTTTGCTAAACATACCTTAGCATAAGCTTAGGAATTCTCTGTTTTTCATGAAGAAAAGCGATATCAGGCATAGTTTAGCGGAATCACATGGCAGTAAAATTTTTAAAACCCCTTGCCGATGCAAGTCAATTTCCGGCTCCCAGCGTCACAGCCACACCTAAATTTAGATTAAGGGATTTAGATTTAGCCCAACACACTAAAGGGGATGTGAGGGAAACCACCTTTACGCGCAATGGCCGCGGTGCAATAGGTATTGCCGGAACGGCCTTAAGGAAGGACAATTGTAAGAATGTTATCTTAATTCCCGCTTATCATTGCCCAGCTCTAGTGGAACCTTTCATATGGTTAGACTACGAAATTCGATTCTACCCTGTTCGTTCGGATTTATCGGTGGACATCAGTGTTTTAGAAGATGCCATTTCTTCCGGTGATGTGACCCATTGCGTGGTGGTTAGGTATTTTGGATTTGGTCAAAATAATAATGACGTTATTCAATTTTTGCATGCCCAACCAGTTAACATTATTGAAGATTGTGCTCACTCGATGTTTCGCTTCGTTGATCATTTTGCTGATTCAGGTAAACAGATCCCAGATGTTGATGCAAGTATATGTAGTATCAACAAGATTCTTCCTACCATTGACGGTGGTGCGCTGTATTTGAAAAGTAAGTATCAAGCCGAATTAACGCATGTTGGCTGGAGTGAAGAAGCTAAAGCCTGTGCATTTATCGTTGGCATTCCACAAATGGTTGGGAAAATAAAAGCGTTATTTAAAAAGACTGAAATTGAACCTACTCAGCAACACACTGATCCGACAGAAGAAGATATGCACTTACGGTATTTTCAACCAATAGATTTGGTGTCTGCAAGTTACCGTCATACTAAAATGATATTTTGTCACAGCAATTTAAAATACATACGCAATAAAAGACGTGAGAACTTCGAGTTCATAGTCAAAAACATTAACAACCCAGATGTAGGGAATGCACTTTTTAAACAATTAGAAACTGAAGATATTCCCTATGTTATTCCATTTTTATTAGAAGACGAAAAGTTCTTTTTTGATTTACGAAAAAAAGGGATTCAAATTCTAAGATGGGAAGAAGTTGCAGTGAGTGATTGCAGTGTAAGTCAAGATTATCGCTCTAGACTTATACAGATACCTTGTCATCAGCAGCTGTCTACCCGTCAGCTTACTTTTATTGTCGACACTTTTAATCAATTACGCCCTTAGGATAGTTTAATGAATTGGTCAGTTTTAAGTTGTTCTGAATTTTCTACCCATCAAAAAGCATGGGCAGAACTAAATAATAAAACCATGAATCTAGCGTTTTTCGAACCTGACTTTGTAAACGGGCTTATTGCACACTTTTTTGACGGAGATGAAAAACTAGTTGTTGCTTATAAAGACGATGAATTGCAATACGCAGGATTCTTTAAACCCTTAGGCAAAGGACGTTGGGCGACAGCCATGCCCTCACAATGCCCGCTAGGACTATTTTTACACCACGAGTCGCAAATAAGTAGCAGTGTGATGAAATCACTTTGTAATGCCCTACCCGGTACAGTTGCAATGCTAGATATGCTACAAATGGATTCAAAATATAGTCACTTTACCCCAGCAAGTGATTTTGAAATTATGCCGTATATTACTTCCGGTAATCGCCCTATACCTGAAGACTTTGACACGTACTTTCAATCACTTGGCAAAAATATGCGGCAAAATTACAACAAAGTAATTAATCGAGCTGCACGAGGGGATGATAAATTATCTTGGCAGAAGGTAACCAAGCCAGCTGAAGTGAAGCAAGCTATTATTAAATACGGTGAATTAGAAAGTCGTGGTTGGAAAGGTGAAGAAGGTACCGCTATCTCCCCAGACAACACACAAGGAAAATTCTATCAGCAAGCCCTCAGTAGCATGGCTGAACAAAATAAAGCCTGCTGTTGGTACTATCTAATTAATGATGAAATTGTCGCTGTGGATTTATGCATACAGCAAGATGATTGCTTAATTATCTTAAAAACCACCTATAACGAACAATTTAATAAACAATCTCCAGCATTAATGCTTAAAATTGAAATGATTAAATATTATTCTAATCACCGGGAACTCGAAGGAATTAATAATATAGAGTTTTACGGAAAAGCAATGGAGTGGCATAAGCGACTTGATTCAACCTTAAGAGAAATAGAACATGTCACCTATTTTCCAAATAAATTGGTGAAAACTGCCATAAATCTCATAAAAAAAGTAAAAAAGTAACTAATTGATTATGAATAACTCAGTATCGGTAATTATTCCGTTTTATCAAAGAACAAGTGGTCTGCTAACCAATGCTTTGAAAGGGATCCAGGCACAAACAGCCCTATCACGTATAGCAAATATTATTGTTATTGATGATGGATCTCCTACCCCAGCAAAACCGGAAATCGATGCTTTTAATTCAGATTCGGAATTTTATCGAAAAATTACCCTAATTAAACAGAATAATTCGGGGGTATCTCGCGCAAGAAATGTGGGACTAGAGGCAGTCACTGATGAGACAGAGTATGTCGCTTTTCTAGACCCCGATGATTTTTGGCAACCTGAACATGTAGAGCTTTCCCTTAAGGGCTTAGATTTGGGGAGCGATTTCCACTTTTCCAATTTCACACATATGGGGGTGACAATTGGAGCCTTCGAACGAGCTGGCTATATTGATCCTTCTAAGCACCCTATAATTGCAGATGAAAAAATTCATGAGTACGTTGGCGACATGGTGTTACAAACGACCACTGCCAATATAATCGGCACATCAACAGTGTTTTATCGGTTTACCAAAACTCCTCAATTACGTTTTGATGAAAATTTCAAATTTGCTGGTGAAGATTACTTGATGTGGTTATCTATTCTAAAGTACGCCCAAAAAATCACCTTTACAAACTCCATCACGGTTAGATATGGCGAAGGAATTAATTTATTTTCTGGGGCTAAATGGGGTAGTAAACATATGTGTAAAAGACTGTTTGATGAAATTAATTATAGGTACTTTTTACTGCATAATATCACCATGACAGAAGCAAACCGAAAAAAAGTAAAAGAAATGCTCTACGACAATCGCCAAGCTTATATTGGCAACTTACAATCTATGCTTAAAAGACTTAAACTCTCAGCTTTAGGGCTTTTTTATAAGCACTATACTCAGAATAAACCTTTTCGTGACACTTTACTAAAACGAATAGATTAATGTACGAGTCCAGTTGCACTGCCGACGGTAACAATAATTAGTATTAGGAATAAACTTTGAAACTAATAGTACAAATTCCCTGCTACAACGAAGAGCACACTTTACCTGCAACATTTAATGATATTCCTAAAACAATTGAAGGAATTGATCAGGTAGAAATTATGATAATTGACGATGGTTCAAAAGACCGTACTATCGAAGTGGCTAAAGAGCTCGGTGTCGATCATATTGTCATAAACAAAAATAACAGAGGTTTGGCTCGCACTTTTCGTAAAGGCATTGATGAATGCTTAAAACGAGGGGCAGATATTATTGTCAATACTGACGGTGATAACCAATACGCGGGTTGGGACATTCCTAAACTCATTCAACCTATACTTGATCGCAAAGCAGATGTAGTGGTTGGAGATCGACGCACAGGGCAAATAGATCATTTTTCTGGACTTAAGAAATTTTTACAACGACTCGGTAGCTTCGTGGTCCGTCAACTGTCAGGCGTTGACGTACCCGACGCAGTGAGTGGTTTCCGGGCATACAGCAGAGAAGCGGCCCTGCAGTTAAACATTGTGTCGCCATTCAGTTATACCATTGAAGCTTTAATTCAAGCCGGCAAGAAACACATGGCTGTAACATCAGTGCCTGTCGAGACAAATGAAAAAACACGGGAATCTAGGCTATTTACCAGTATCCCCAAATTTATTGAGCGACAGCTAACTACCATTGTGCGCATGTACACCATGTACCAACCCCTTAAAGTGTTTTTTATAATAGCGGTGACATTGTCCGTTCTGGGTATAATTCCGATAATTAGGTTTCTTTTCTTCTATTTTACAGGTGACGGTAGTGGTCACATTCAATCATTAATACTTGGCGGAGCTCTTACAATCTTAGGTTTTATAACCTTTTTAATTGCTTTGTTAGCTGACCTAATCAACTTCAACCGACAATTGGTAGAGCAAACTTTAGAAAAAGTTAGACGGCTTGAGCTTGAAATTAAAGATCAAACGAAAGATAAAAAGTGAAAATATTAGTCGTTAGCTCTAACTACCCCAGATGGAAAGGGGATAGCACAACACCTTTCGTGCATAACTTTGCAAAACAATTGGTCGAACTAGGTCATCAAGTAAGAGTGATTGCGCCACACTACGAAGGTGCGTTAAAAAAAGAAACCATGGACGATGTGGAAATTAGACGATTTCAATACTTGCTCCCTCAATCCGCTCAAACCGTCTGCTACCAAGGTGGTGCTTTAGGCAATTTAGAAAAAAACACCTCAAACAAATATAAGCTTCCCTTTTTACTTATTTTTGAGTGGTTGAGTATTTTAGTGCAAACCTTGATATGGCGGCCAAATGTTATTAATTCTCACTGGTTGGTTCCGCAAAGTTTTTTGTGTTCAATTGTGTCTATAGTTACCCGCACCAAACATGTGGCTACTGTGCACGGAGGAGACGTATTTGCGTTAAATAGTGGCATAATGAAAAAGGTCAAAACGTTCGCTATTAAACAAGCCCACCGCGTTAGTGTAAATAGCAGCGTTACTGAACAAAAAGTGCTAGATTTAGCCCCCAAAGTCGATGATAAATTATTTCGATTGCCTACTGGAATTTTACCTTTACCTCACATCAATAGTGAAGATGTCAAATCATTACGCGCTAAATTATGTCAGTCTACAACACAAAAATTAGTCTTGTTCGTCGGCAGATTAAGTGAAGAAAAAGGTGTTGGGGATGCCATTTTAGCGATCAAAAGGCTAATTGATAAAGGGCTAGATGTTCGCCTTGTTATAGCAGGTGAAGGGCACGATAAACAAAAATTCATAGATTTGGTTAAGCAACATCATTTAACTGAACATGTTCAGTTTGAAGGATGGGTTGATAGCAATCAAATATATACTTATTTCAAATCCTCGGATGTTTTTGTCGGCCCATCCAAACAAAGTTCTACTGGCTGGATTGAGGCTCAAGGTCTCACGTTTGTAGAGGCAATGCTAGCGGAATGTGCGGTTATTGGCACCAGAAGTGGCGGTATCCCAGATGCGGTTCAACCGGGTAAAACGGGTTGGCTGTGTGAACCCAACAATGCGGAAGATTTATCGAAAACAATCGAAAACGTTTTATTTCATCAAGACAACGTTCCTGACATTATTCAAAATGCCCGAAAATTCGCAGTTGAAAACTACCTCGTAGAGCATGTAGCACGTAAATTTATCAGCTCAATTAATATTGGCAAAGTAGATGACTAAAAAGTATTTCAGGCGCATGGAACCGTTAACTACGTTACCACCTATGGTAAAAATATGTACGAATCCAATTTGAGGCAGTTTAGTTAATGGCTAATAAATATAAGCGCATACTTTTAATTGGAAACTGTTTTTCATCTAATATGGATATTTCTCAGAATACCCAATACCGTAGTTACAAATTACAAGAAGCATTCGCTGAATATGGTGTAGAGGTTAAATTAGTATTAATTAATTATAAAAATACTAAGTGCTATATTTCCGAACATAAAAAATTATGCGTGTTAAGTGCCCACCCTTCTAAATGGTTGAAAAGCCGAAATCTATTAAGAACATTTTTAGCCACCGACAAACCAGATGTTTATTGGTTTACTAATGGTCCAATAGTTGCTTTTATCTCTATGATATTTATAAATATATTCAAGAAAAAAATCATTTATGAAGTATTAGACAATTACTCTACTTATTACCCCAAAATACTTTTTCCAATAACGTTACTTGATAAGTATATTAGGAAGTCGGCATTACTTTGCATATACGTTACCGCTGAATTGGCGAAATTAGATAAAAATAAAACGACAAGAAGGCTTGTGAATATCAATGGCTATGACCCCGATATTTTCACAAAAATGGATAAAAACGTTGCAAGAGAACAGCTGGAAATACCAGCAGGAGTCCAAGTCATAGGATTTGCCGGGTCACTCGACCAAAGAGTGAACTGTAACCTTGAATATTTATTCGAATCTCCTAAATTTAAAAATTGCATATTTGTAGTAGCAAGCAATTCAACTGCCCCAGAGTTCATCAATAAAAGCAACGTATTATTTCTAGGGAAAATGGAGATGAAGCAAATTCCTTTGCTTATCAATTCTGCAGATATAATGCTAATTCCAAATCGGCATGATGAGTTTACTAAGTTTTGTTTTCCAAGCAAGCTAATGGAGTACGAAGGTTGTGAAGCAAACTATATCTATACCCCAATGAATAAAACTGTTCGAAAGATATCATCGGGTTATGAATCTTCCTTTGATATGAGTATTTTTGCCAGTGACCTAGAGCAGCTATTAAATAAACCGCCTGCATTAATGAAACAAAATAGTAAAAAGTTTGACTGGCACTATTTAGTAAAACGTTTGCAACAAAGACTAGAGAGAACATCTTAATTTGAAATATTTAGCCTACAATCCAACATGAAGCTCAAAACTTATTTTTACAATGCTAATTGGCTCATTATTGAAAAGCTGATTAGTTTACCCATTGGATTAATTACTAGTATTTTTCTGGCTAGATACCTAGGGCCTGAATACTTTGGTGTATTTAGTTTTTTAATTTCAGCCGTTTATATTTTCCTTCCGTTAATGCAATTTGGTTTAAACTCCGTTTTAACAAAAGAGCTTGTCAGCCTTACTGAGAAAACCAGTGAAATACTATCAACTGCTCTGACTATACGTATATTGGCATCTCTATTTACGTTTATAATTGGCGCAATCTCAGCGGTATTATTTGATTGGATAGATGAACGTCATCTTCTTCTATTCTTTTTATTGCTTTTTTCTCACACATTCTCCGCTTTCGATATCTTTAATTTTTGGTTTGAATCTAAGAAAAATAATCGACCAGTAGCAATTGTAAGAGTATTAACCTTATTACTTTTCAGTATTTTAAAAGTATTTGTAGTCATTAAATTTGAATCATTAAGCTTACTGTTATTGGTGCAAGCTTGTGAGTTAATGACCGGCTATCTTCTATATTATTTTTTGGCGAAGGTTTACCAATGTCATTTTCAATGGCAACCTTCCTACTCCTATGGCAAACAACTCGTTAAAAAATGTTGGTGGTTGATTTTTTCTGGCATCGCAGCAGCGCTTTACATGAAAATCGACCAGGTAATGTTAGGCACAATTGCATCAAAATCTGAGGTCGGCATATACTCTGTTGCAGTTCGCTTTTCAGAGATGTCTTACTTCCTCCCTGTTGCAATTGTAACTGCATTTTTTCCTTACCTAATTGAGCGTAAACAGTTGAGCGCTCCAGCATACAACAACACTTTAGCTATATTTCTTGGCGGTTTGTGTTGGTTAGGTATAGCAGTTGCGATTGTCGTTACATTAATCGCTACTTACCTCATAAAGATATTGTACGGAACAGAATATAATGCCTCTGCCTCAATTCTAGCAGTGCATGTTTGGGGCGGGGTATTTGTTTATATGAGAGCATTACTAAGTAAGTGGTTAATCATTGAAGATCTTTTGTACTTTTCATTAGTGACTCAAGGAACTGGCGCAATCGTTAATATTATTCTAAATCTACTCCTGATACCTGAGTATGGCGCCCTTGGTGCTGCCTGGGCGACCATTCTATCACTCGCTTTTGCTAGTTGGTTTTCGTTCTTTTTCACTAAAAAAACAGTTAAAATAGCGGTTATTATGACATGCGCCCCATTTATGTTTCCAAAGCATTGTTTAAGCCTGATAAATAACAAAAAGTAGGACTGTAATGAGTTTAAAGTTGATCAAGAAAATACTGCCGCGTCCTATAGTTACGTTTATACAATCAATACTCGCTAAATTAGGAGAATTAAAAGAAGGCATTGCTTTTCAATGTAGTAACAGCATGTTTCTTTCTTCTACCTATTATTTTTTATTTTCTCGCGCATTTGATAGAGAACATTTATCTGTTTTGCACGGAAAAAAGCGTTATGCCAGTGATATAAAACATGGAAAAGCAGGCCTAACCCTTCTTCGTCGAAATGTTCACCGACTTGAGAAGGGCTTAATTATGAAACCTCGTAGGCCAATCTTCGCAAAGGACTATATAACTGAAACGGTAGAATTCTTACACAAAGTTGTTACCGAAAACCCTGAAACAGAGGTTGATGAACTTAACTGGTTTTGCGATGTTTTAACAACCTACTTTTTAGCTGTTCAGAGCGATCCTGTGATTGATAAAGCAAAAAGTTTGTTTGACGATACCGTTAAACTTAGAAATCTTAAGATTACAGACAAAATCCCCTATGTTAGGAATTTTTCAAACAATATCCCGAGTTTCGAGCAATTTGAAAACCTTAGCCTTAGAAGACGCTCCGTTAGGTGGTTCGAAGATAAAGCTGTCCCTCGCGACCTTATAGATCAAGCAATACTAGTTTCCTCTCAATCACCGAGTGCTTGCAACCGCCAACCTTTCAGATTTCATATTTTTGATGACCCATCTTTGGTACAAGAAGTGTCAAAAATTCCAGGTGGTACCGCAGGGTTCAATCACAACTTCCCTGTATTTATAGCTGTAATTGGCCAATTACGTGCCTATTTTGATGAACGTGATAGGCATGTAATTTATATTGATGCATCCTTAGCAAGTATGTCTTTTTTATTTGCTTTGGAAACTCTAGGATTAAGCAGTTGTGCGATTAATTGGCCTGATGTTCCGGAGCGAGAAAAGAAAATGAGCAAAGCCCTTGCCTTAGATGAAGATGAGAGGGTTATCATGTGCATAGCTGTTGGCTATCCAGACAAAAACGAAAAAGTACCGTTTTCACACAAGAAGTCCTTAAGTCAATTAAGGAAATATAACTAGGATGTCAAAAATGATTTTCGAAATTCACGGTGGCCAGTTTAAAAACAAAGGCGCAATGAAAATGCTCGTTACTTGTATCAAGCAACTCGAGCAACGGATCCCAAATGTTACTTTTGTTGTTGATGGCTGTGTCGGGAATGATCAGCAATTAGACTCATTAAATCTTAAAAAGCTCTTATTTAAACGTGGGTGGATGGGCTCTAAACGGTTTGGTCTTGGATTCTTAATACAACGAGTTTTGGCAGTATTAGCCTCACTTTTTCCTTTTTTATTTAAGAATGCTTATACATTAAATAAAATCGACGGGGTAATTGACGTCGCAGGTTTTGCTTACACCGATCAATGGGGTTATAAACCAAGTGAGGATTTCGCTAAGCTCGCGAGCTATTATCACCGTAAAGGTAAGAAAGTTGTTATGCTTCCTCAAGCATTTGGCACATTTACACAACCTAAAATAATCAACGCCATAGAAAAAATTATTAATAACACAAACCTTATTTATGCCAGAGATTCTTCATCATATAAGCACCTTACAGAAATATCGAATAACACTGATGTTCTAAAAAGAGCCCCGGATATTACACTGTTTGTAAAAGCTAACAGTAATGAAAACCAAATTGTCAGCAATAAAGTAGCAATAATTCCCAATATGCGCATGCTTGATCAAGGGAGCGAATTTTGGAAAGAGAACTACATCCCGTACCTCAATATGACCATCGATACCTGCATTGACAATAACTTAGATCCTATCTTTGTTATTCATGATCAAGCAGGTGAAGATATAAAAGTAGCTCAAAAAGCGTTGCTAGAAAGAACTGACGATATTCAAGTTCTGCAAATAGATGATCCTTGGGAGCTGAAATCAAAGTTAAGCACTATGCAATTTGTTGTTGGCTCTAGGTTTCATGGTTTAGTCGCAGCACTCTCCAACAATGTCCCTGTTATTTCTATAGGCTGGTCTCATAAATACGCTGAACTGCTAAGTGATTTTGGGTTGAGTGAGTTTCTTATTTCAGAGCAACATGGAAAAAAAGAGCTATCGTCGCTCATTAACGTGTTAACAAATGAGAGTGAAAATAAACTTAAACGAGATATTGTTAAAGTCAATTTTGAAAAACAAAGAGACACTAACAAACGCATGTGGAATGAGGTTGTAGAAGTTTTACAAGGCAACTGCCGTTGAAAGTACTCCATTTAACCTCTGGCAAATTGTCAGGAGGGGCTGCAAAAGGCGCTTTACGCTTGCATAAAGGCTTGCTGGATATTGGCGTTGATTCGCATCTCTGCGGTTATAATAACACCCAAGAAAAAATAGAAAACTTAATTGAATGGAGTTTTTTTGATAAAATTAAATACTCTTTAAATCGTAAAAAAAATACGTTTGACCTCAAACACTATAAACACAAAAGTGAGGAAATATTCAGTGTCGGTAATGACCTGTTTAATTGTTTCAAACACATCGACTTTAGCCATTACGATATCGTAAATTTGCATTGGGTAAATTACTCATTGAATATTCGGTTCATTGAGTATCTAAAATCTCAAACTAAAGTAGTTTGGACGTTGAGAGATATGTGGCCCTTCACTGGAGGATGCCATTACTCTTTGAACTGTATCGGATATAAAGAGGCGTGTGGAGATTGTCCGAAACTGAATTCAAATACCGAAACAGACATATCTAATTCTCTTCTTCTAAAAAAACAATGGGCTTTTAAAGATATTAACTTCATTGCCATCTCTGATTGGCTAAAATCAGAAGCGTTATCTAGCACTATTTTAAACAACTCATCAATTGATACTATTTATAATTCAGTGGATGTCTCCAAATTTAATATCATAAATGACCAAAATACGATTAAGAATATAAAGAAGATATTTGGTATTGAAACAAGCAAAAAAATAATCATTACCGGTGCACAAGATGTTATGGATATTTATAAGGGTCCAGATTTTGTGCGTGAATTTATTAAATTACATGCTAATGACTTTTACTTTATTATTTTTGGCCAAAACGCTGAAATTCTAACTAAGGGTTTAAATCTTGAAAATATTAAACTTGTTGGTTTTCAAGACGAACCTTCTTTAGCTAAACTTTATAACATCGCTGATTACTTTTTGATGTGTTCTGTTCAAGAAGGTTTTGGTAAGACAATTGTTGAATCACTAGCATGCGGTACACCGGTTATCACGCTTTCCGGGGGAGCACCTGAAGAATTGATATTGGCGACAGATGGCGGATTCATATGGGATGGCGAATCGAAACTTGATTTAACTAGTCCCAAAACCCCTGAAAAGTTAAGACTAAATGCAAAAAATAAATTTAGTCTAGAAACTATTGCAAAACTATATAAGTCAAAATACTCCCAGATTACTTCAGCTTAAACTTAATACTGCCCTAACCCTCTGAACTTCTCGGTAACTCATATTCAAAAGTTAATTAATCAAATATTTGAGTCGACGATAGGGAAGATAAATAAGCCAATATAATTTATGGATAAAAGTATTCAATTTAGTCGATGGGTTGGTAGCTTGCACTTTACGCTCTTCATCGAAGCGAGCTTGTAAAGATTGCCAATCCTGTTTGGAGCTCACACCAGTATCTCGCATAAAAGATAAAGTGAGATCTACTGTTTTAGATCTTATTCCCTTTCTATAAATTCTGAGAAAAAAATCGTAGTCCATACAAATTTTGAAAGACTCATCAAATTGCCCATATTTTTGGAACAAAGTTCTCTTACAAACAGCTCCTTGATGATGAACACCTTTGAAATTAGTTTTCCAACTCAGTGGTCGAGCGATTAAAGTAGAATCGTTTCTACCATATTTAACATTGCATAGCACAACGTCATCATTTTCACTCATTTGACTGACTAATTGACTAATTGTAGTCGGCTCAAATAGATAATCATCTGAGTGAATAACAATAATGTAATCACCACTGCAGTTTTTGATCCCTTTGTTCATTGCATCAGAGATACCTTTATCCGGTTCGGAAATTAAAATATCTATTTTGTCTGAATATTTATTGGCAATATTTAAGGTTTTATCTGAAGAACCACCATCGATAAAAACATATTCAATATTGGTATATGTTTGCTCAACTATGCTTTTTATGCAGCTTTCAACATATTTTTCGCCATTAAAAACAGCGGTAACAATGGAGATTTTAGGTAAAAATTGAGTCATAACAAGATCGCCCTTAAATATGCGTAGGAATGAACTAACATTTATTGAATACCTTCAATTACATATTTTGCACATGCTATTTCTCTATCCTTACGATATTGAATCATGAACTTTTCAATTTTATCCTCGGTTAATTCAGATAAGTACTCATTATCTGAATCCGAGTAATGATAATCATTGTGATTGAAAACAGGACCATCTTCTAGATAATAACGACTAGTCAGGCTTATATTTAACATATTTAGCGTACCAAAAGCGCCTAAAAATGCCATTAAGACGAGAACGCCTTTATTGTAACCTTTGCCTTCAATAACATTAATATACACAATCAACACTGTCGCAAGAGCTAATGGAGGCCAAAACTCTGTTATATAGCGGTGAGCAATTGTTGGATAGGTTAATTGAAAAAATGCACCTATTGAGCTAAAGACAAGTATGCCAATTAACAACAATGGGTTACCTTCCCTCCTCTTGCCAATTCCCTGAGCTAGAACCATCAAAAAACAAAGACATGATAGAGGCCACAATTGATAAATTGGGACGACGGGATCTTCAATTCTTCCAAAGCCAGTTTCTAAATTTAATCTTAAATACTTATAAATTTCCATATCAGCGGTAAAATAAATATAGAGATTTGGAATTATCCTAAGGACTTTTGCAAACTCCCCAACAGGTAAAACTGGACAACGCCGCTCGGTAAAACCTTCCAGAAAATTATAGCCATAGTTGTGCCCCATAAACTCTATGGCATCACCAAACTTCAAGTAATTTAATATCAAAACACTCGTACCAAAAACGAACATAATCAAGAGTGGTGTCGTATAGTTGCGAAAAACGATACTAAAGAAGTTAACTGTATATTTTTGCGTAATACCTTGGCTACGCATGGTTCTTAAAATACAAATTAACATTAAGAAGCAAGTTACACAGTAAAGTGCTAGTGCAGTAGGCATTCGAGTATGAACACATAAGCCAGCGATGAGTGCATAGAAAGCAAAATTATACTTTTTCTGTGTATCTAGGAAAAAATTGTCTTTGATTAATAAACCAAGAAATATGTTACTCAAACACAATGCTGCGGCATAGGGCTCATGATAAATCACCGAATTTTGAAGTATAATAAACGTTCCCGAGCCAAACCAAAGAACAATTAGTAACCCAAAAATCGCAAGTAAACTTGTTATAGAAAAACGATTAAACGCAACGTATCGCTTCCAAATACTAAAATGCAGAAAGACTTGTCCAAAAGTCGAAAACAAAAAAACCACCAATGTTGAAAGTGGTGTTGTTTCAAGATCTACGAATGGACTTAGGATAAACCTAGGCAATGTGGGAAGCATGCCATAATACATATAGACTTTTGAATCGATATAATTACCTTCTTGCCCAATAGCAAAGGCGGGTATGTCCAATCGCCCATCTAGCATAGCAAGGGTATAATAATTATAAGCTTTCCATAAAAATTGTGGCTGGAAGAAATCGAAGGTAAAATTTGTTGCAAATGCTGCATATGCAATGACCGCAATCACGACAAAAAGAAAATTGACCATTTCGATTTTTTTCAACTGAGTGGAATTATCCATAATTTCTCTTCAAAATATTAGTTATCTCAATCTGGACTTGATTAGCCGCCCATGAAACTTAAGAGCTGAGGTATCCCAAGGTGTAAACCGTTTTAATCGATGCAAATCGTCTCCATAAGCTGACGTTCCCCAATCTGTCACTACAGCGGTTTCATATCCAGCCTGTTTCACCAATTGTACGGTTTTATCGGTTAAATCTTTCCCATAAGACCCATTTGGATAAGCAAAGTGCTTCACGGGTTTCCCTGTCCAACTTTCCAATTGCACTTTACATTGATGAATTTCTTCAAATTGCTGCTCTTTAGAAAGCACTTTAAGAATGGGATGGTTAACGGTATGTCCGCCAATTTCAACGCCTGTTTCGGAAAGCTGTTTAATTTGCTGAGGATTCATCATCCTAGGTTCAGGATCGGCTAGGTTATTGTCATCATAAAGTTGTTGTACACCTGCAAGGCGCTCATCAATAGGAAGGTATTTTAGTCGCATCAACTGTTCTTCAGCTAACCGATTGCGATTGTTCCAATCCCCTAAAGCCACCTGTGTATTTTCTATGATCAAATTATCCAAGCGAGGATCTTTAAATAAATCCAACACCCTATCATTCCACATATCCGCCCCTTCGCTAAAAGCAGTGGCAACGTAGACAGTAGCAGGAACCTTATATTTGGCTAAGATAGGTTGGGCAACCGTTAAGTTATTTAAATATCCATCATCAAAAGTAACGCATATTGCGCGCTTAGGAACAGTATTGTTTTCTATGTGTCTAGCTGCTTCACACAAGCTAATGGGTGAAAAATGTTTGGATATCAGTTGCATATGCCAATCAAAAGTATCCGCAGTGACTTCATAGGGGCGCATGGGATCAAACTGTTCTAACACCTGATGGTAAATTAGAATACTGAGTTTATTGCCACCAAATAGACTATTTATCGCCCCTAGAATACTATGCACGAAAATCCTTAGCTTCTTTTTGTAGCCACAATTCTAATACCACCATTATCCAAATAAGCTCACCAAAATAGCCAGCATGCACACTACCATGTGATTCAAGTGCTTGTTCAACTAGACTTTGCTTAACAATGTTGCGTTTTTTAAAACTATTCAATGCCGTTATGGTTAAATCTTTTAATGTTTGATTTTCATTCATCCACACACCAAAGGGTAACCCAAAGCCATGTTTACTTTTATTAAGTGTTTCATCGGGTAAGAACCCTTTGCAGGTTTTTTTATAAAAATCTCGTAACTGACTCCCAGGCAATTTAACATCTGCAGGAATAGTACAACTAAAATCTACAATATTTTTATCTATCAATGGGTAACGTACTTCAACTCCTGCAAGTTCACACATTTTGTTGACCTTAACCAAGTCGTTATCAGCAAGGGTAAACTTCCAATCTAGATATAACATACCATCAACTGGGTGCTCGCTTTTGCAATCATGGAAACGACTTTTGAGCTGTTGAGCAGGTTCTGTCACATCAACATTATCAAGTATTTCCTGTGAGAAAATGGCGTCGTTACCCAATTGATTTACGAAATTATGGGTTTGTAGCCGCCCCGGTAAAGCCACTTTTGCTTGGGCAATATAACTGGCGACTTTTTTAAATAACGGAAGTTTTCGTGTAAATCCATTATTCAATAATACGTCCAAACTATTGGCTAGCCATGTTGGTAACTTAGTGAAGTGCTCAAACACTTTTTGTTTAGCATAGCGCTCGTTTCCAGCAAAAAACTCATCTCCACCATCACCCGCCAAAAGGACCTCAATGCCCTTGCTTTTCGCAAATGTTGCACAAAAATATGCAGCCATAGCCGAAGAGTTACCAAATGGCTCATCAAAATACTGTGCGACCTTAACAAACTCCTTGGCTGCTTCTTCCGGTTTTAAATATAAGACTTCATGATTTGTGTCGAAATGTTTAGCGGTGATCAGTGCATATTCCGTTTCATCATATCCCGGCACTTCAAAACCAATGGAAAACGTTTTGGCTTTTTCAGGCTGATCTTTTCTACCTTGAATTTTAGCCAGCATACCCGCCACGGTTGAACTATCTAAGCCTCCACTTAAAAAAGCTCCTACATTATCTGTAGAATGGGACTCAACCGCTGTTTCGATGGTATTTAAACAGGTTTTTAAAGCCTCGTTGGGATCCTTAATATGAGTGGCAAATTCAGGGCAATATAATAATTCATTGTTTACCACACCATCTAAACCAAAATATATTGCTTTACCTGGCTCGACTTTATAGACATCTTCGTAAACGGTTTTTGGTGCAGGAATACAGTGAAAGTAGATATAGTTGTATAAAGCTTGTTTGCTGATCATTAGTGACACATTATCAATGGCTTTTATGGCCCGTAACGAATCACTAATAAACAACTGATTGCCCCTTTGATAATAAAAACAAGGTTTGGTCGCAAGGTGATCGGTCAACACAATAACTGGCGAATTTTTTTCACTAATGACTAACCAAAACTGCCCGGAAAGTTGCTCATAAAAATCACTTAAAGAAGCACTTGAAGAATACGCATCTAACACTAATTCTGGCTCGACTTTAACGCCATTAAGCAGAATATAACCGTGAACGATTAGACTTCTTTGCTCAGAAGTATAAGAACTCGTTTGTTTATGATGATGAACGAACAGCTCTAACTCATTATCATCGGCTATTTGATACCAATCGGCTAATTGCACGCTGATTTATCCTTTATAAGTACGAAACAAATTTATTTATAACCAAAAGCCTTATTTAAAGCTAGGCTTTCAAGTGTGTTTTCAGGTTTTCCTCGTAAAACGTAAAGTAACATTATGGTAGCTAAATAACTCATTCCACCAACAGCAACTTTGGCCAATAGAACGATAAATAGAGGCCATTGGAGAACAGGAAAGAAGGTTAAAACGGCAAACATAGCAAAAGCGCCGGTCAATGCCGGCCACCAGCTACCAAAAATACGTTGCAAAGATATATCCAGTTCACGACTGATACTTACCAAAACCATAGGCAGTGCAAGTAAAGCACTAAAAAACAACATTTTAGGTAAGTCGGAAACCTGCTTAAATGAAAGCGTTAGGACTATGGTACTGATCAAAATGATATTGCGAGCCCACATCAATCGATTAGAAACAACCTCTTTTTCCATCATGACCAAAAACTGCTCACTAAAAAACATCATTATCCCGCCAATCATGGCATACAAGCTAAACCACTGCAGCATAGGGATGGCTGCGAGCCACTTGTCACCCAAAAATACAGGAACAAACTCTTGCGCTACCATTGATAGACCAATACCAACAGGCAGAAACACATACACAGCAGCGGCAAAGGTAATTAGTAAGATATCTTTAAAATTAGCACTTTCCCTAAGTACAGCCAAATTAGGTATTAGACCTCGGATAACTGGCATCAGTAATTCTTTGGTGAATAGACCAGCTAAATTAACCGCTATATGATAAATACCAAGAAACTGCGCTGAGGCGACTCTACCTACAATGGCAACATCAGCCTGATTATTGATATACCTGGCGATACTCAGAGGCACAGTGGCTTTCGAGTATTTAAGCATATCTCGCCAATTATATAGAGATAATTTAGGACGGAACGGGTGTAAGAAATAACTTAATATACAGCCAATAATTGACGATACTAATTGACCAATAACCAATGCCCAAAAACTTTCTAAATACCAAGCAAAACCAATTGTTGCAGTGAGATAACTCAATCGCGTCCAAATAGTTAACACGAAATCGATTTTAAAGTTCATCTCTTTCTGGGCAATGATTATTCCAAAATTGTTAAGCCCCTGAATAACGCGAACAACGGCTAAACAATATATCACCTCGGTAAGTACTGGTTGACTGTAAAAATCTGAGATAAAAGGTGCGATTATCACCAATGGTACTGCAATCAAAAACGATTGAATTATGCCGACTGTCCAAGCTGCGTTAAATACACGGTTATCATGCTCTTTATATCTTAATATATACAGGTTTAAACCAGCTTGAGTTAATGATTCCAACAACGCAACGACGATTGTCGCCATTGCAATTATTCCGAAATCAGCAGGTGCAAGCAGCCTGGCAAGTACAAAAGTACTTACCATTCCGATGAGCTTAGAGCCCCACTTAGAAAGAATTGACCAGACAATACTAAAAAGCGTATTGGTCTTTATTTCGTTACTCATAATTGAAAGGCAAAATACCGTAGATAGCGTCTATTAAACCTTCTGGTGTAGTGTAAATTCTCTCAACTTTTTTAGTTCTGATGTTCAAAGCAACAATCAAAGAGTTGTTACCAGAAGAATATTTAAAGTTTCCTTTGGTTAAAAATTTGATTTTGGATTTCAAATTGGTTTTTCTTAATTTCGAATACCCAATGTAAAAAATATCACCATCAATATGCAATCCACGGCACCATCCCATAGGACGATTTAATGCTCCACTGAAAGGATCAAAAGTATCGAGTGTCTTTTTAGATTTGGGATCACTAAACACAAGGTAACCATCTACTCGTGTAAATACGAGCTTATTCTCCCACCAGATACCATCATGAACACTGACTTCACCGCCAAGGCTAATATCGATAATTTCTGTAGGTTTACTCAAATTCACCGCATCTTCTTGAGTACAGCGCGTTGCCCAAAGGTCTTCGTCAATTTTAAACACAAAATTAGGATGACTATCGTGGGGTCTGGTGGAATGAACTAAGCGATAATCCACATGCTTATCAAATCTATGCCAAGGATCTTTACCTTCGGTATTTAAAATTGACTTAATCTCGCCATTTTCAATATCCATTACCACAACGTTATCTAATCCTGTGGAAGTCACTACCAGATCGCCATTTAAAACATGAACAGAATGAATATTGTGAAAACAAGGATGAGAAAAAACAGACAAGGGTTTTAACCCTGGCAGACTATAACAATGCACTTCTGTATCGGTGGGTAACCATAATTTATCCCCATCGACACAGCCTGCTGTAAATTGTAAATTTGGGTGTTCTTTAGGATAATTTTCACCACCTTCAGTTTTAGTTAGAAGTTGAGAGAATTCTCCGGATTCTAAATCTAATAACACTAAACTGGCTTTTCCGTAATACTTACCTTCCCCCAACTCAAACCCATTCGGGCGTAGGCAACCGCCAGATAACATCAGCTTTTTAGACACCCTAAACTCCTAATTATTTTTAGCTTTTTCTAGCTCTGCAATTTTCATTTTTAAACCTGGCAAAGGATAACCTAATTTATAGGCCGCTTCGGCATATTTTTTCGCGTTAGCAATATCATTCACTTCCGCATATGCAAGCCCAACATTGTATTTTGTCTCTGCTGAACCAGGCGATAGCTTATCCGCTTCCAAAAACTTCTCTAACGCACTTTGGTGTTCTCCACGACGATAGTGATAAATTCCCCATGTTAAATATGTTGATGCCTGACCAGGATAAATTTTAGCTGCACGTTCAAAAAAACAACCGGCGTCATATTTAGGCGCACCAGTATTTAAATTGGCCTTAAATGAGCGTGAATTCTCCCACTGGTATTCATAACGTGCATAAGCGTCTAGTGCAGCAGGATGATTGGGGATAGACCCTAGCACGAACAACAAATCTCCAGGCTGCTTACCGGTATTTCCCTCGGTAAGACGACGAACTTTTTTAGGAAAATGTGCGGATTCTACCAAATACAGTAAACCGCCTCGGTATGTACCGGTACTTTGCCTAGTCTCAGCAGCATAATAATCAAATGGCTTCCCTCGTCGCCATTTCATTTCCATACAATTAGATTTAGCAAAAGCTTCGCCTACTTGCCCCAAAACCAATAAGGCGAGAAAACCTGACTGTATCAATACCGTTTTCGTTATTTTAATCTTAGCCATAGTTAACATCTTATACCTGCTTAATAGGTTGTCTTCCAAA
Organism: Aliiglaciecola aliphaticivorans; assembly: GCF_054782055.1. NCBI lineage: Bacteria > Pseudomonadati > Pseudomonadota > Gammaproteobacteria > Alteromonadales > Alteromonadaceae > Aliiglaciecola > Aliiglaciecola aliphaticivorans. The sequence continues at coordinate 61,708 of NZ_BAAGTF010000019.1, read as the reverse complement.
AGCATTATTTTCTATTACTTTCTTTGGATTCACAATATGAATAGAAATCGCACAAACTATACCCACTATGGTATAAAATAAATCAAAATAAGCCAAACTCACGTTTCCACCAGTAATACAGTAACCAACCAGGGTAAGCGTTAAGGCTTTACTTAAATTGACTAGCCAAACTTGGTTATTCTTCTCTGCCCACTTTTTATTTTTAAAATTCATTCTTAAGGTGCCCAACAATATCATCATAAAAATAAATAAGCCGCCAAAGCCATGATCACCCAACACTTGCATATAAATATTGTGTGCGGCTTTTGCACCTAGAGTCGGCGGAATAGGTGGCGTTTCAATGGGACCAAAATTAGGAGTCATAGGCGCGTAATAGCGCCAAAGCGGTTGGTTTTTAACCGCATGGAAGCCGCCACCAGTCAACGGGTAATCAAGGGCAATTAGAGTAGATATTTTCCACGCCCACAGTCGCCCGATAAATGAGCCATCTTTGCTCGCCGCTGTAGAAACCGTGTTTTGCCTTTCTTTCCACTCTCCTGGGGCAAAAGCAAAAAACAAAGGAATGATGATTGCGGCAACAACTCCGTACAACACCTTTCGTTTCGAGGTCCACCAAAATGCGGCTCCCAAAATAACCAAACCTATAAATCCACCTCGAGAATAGGTACCGATAATTGCCAATATGTTCAGAACTAGTATTATTTTTAAACCACGTTTAATTACGAAGTTTTCAGTTACCGATATTAAATAAATAACTAATGGAATACACATATTGATAGCAACCGCCAGGTCATTTCTATCCCGTATAATACCGGCCTTACCCACTATGCGGTGGCTTCCTCCAGATAACATGAATTTCACAGCTTCCATTGCTGCAAAAGAGGAAATAGCCAAAACTATGGCCCAAATCATCGTATTGAGGTGTAGTTTTTTATAAATAGTCAAAGTAATAAATAAAAACAATAGAATGACTTTTATAAACTGATTCCAATAATCCCACACATAAGCGGAGTAAGAGGTTTGATTGGTTGCTGTAGAGATCAATGTCCATATTGCAAAAATTAACATCCAAAATGTTAGTCCATTAAACTTCCACTGTTTATATTTTTGGACAATGATGTATGACAGAGCTGTTATCACCACTATGGTTAAATTCAAACGAAAATGACTGGAAAAACCAAAAGCCCATTTCGCAGGTGCAGTTAGTGCTATCCATACCCACGCAGCAGTGCCGATATACGGACGTTTAAAACTGTAATAAATGGCAACAAATAGGAAGCCAACGAGTAGCAGGTCGCGCATTAATCATCATCCTGCAAACTTGACCACCAAAACATATAACAAATTGCTGCAATATCAGCCATAAGATACAAACTATCTATCATGTTATGCTCACTTTACTTATTACATAGCGATATTTGCCCGACTTTTCCGGAGCAATTTCGTTTAAAGATTCTACAGTAACAGATACATTATCTCCAAGTCTCGCTTGAATCCCGGTCACAATAATATTTTGTATCTGCTCATCCACTTCGCCCGTTTTTGATACAACTTGAACGTGAGTATGCTGTTTCGTTTCTTGAACTATCTTGAAGGCTTCAATACTTTTAATATCCCGCAAGATATAAATCAAAGAAAGCCCATGTAAAATCGTGCCATCTGCAGCCACCACGAAATCAGTACTACGCCCCTCAATTGACTCAAGCATAGGTAATCCGCGACCACAGGCACATTTTTTATCGGACATAATCGCAATATCACCTGTGCGATATCGGATAAAAGGAAATTCAGATGTTCCCATGTGGGTTACAACAATTTCCCCAGACTGACCTGGTGGCAGAGGATTGCCTTGAGGATCAATTATCTCCACCACTATGTCTTCGTAAGACAAGTGCATGCCCCCTTCTGGGCATTGATGGGCAATAAACCCAGCATCTCTGCCGCCATAACCATTGGCCACCGGGCAACCGAAAACAGCTTCAATATTTTCCCGTTGATATGGATAAAGTCTTTCTGAGGTTACGAACGCAACCTTGATACCTAAATTATCCATCTGCATACCATGTTGTTTAGCGGTTTTAGCCAACAAATCAAATACTGATGGATAACCAAATAGCATTTTAGGCTTGGTTTTTTGGATGGTGTTCAAAAATGACATTAACTTTTGTTCTGTCATATCAAATGCGGGAATTAATTCTGAACGAAATAATCCATCTCTTATCAAACGCACTTTATCTTGCGCGCCAAGTTCTATGGGAGAGCCCCAAGCAACAATCTCTTTGTCGCCTATATCTACATCCCACCAACGAGTGGCGCGCCATTTTTCAGCGACATCAAAGGACACACGTTCATTGCCCAAAAGAAATATCAAGGGCTGGCCACTGGATCCTCCAGTATTGAATCGCGCCAGTGGACCGGCTATATCCGATTTTAGAGCATCAAAATTCGCGGAAATTTTGCTTTTATCTAAAAATGGCAGCTTAACCAAATCTTCTGCAGACTGAATCTCATCAGGAGTGATATTCAATGAATCAAACAATTCTCGGTAGTAAGGTACATGTTTGTAGACTGTTTGCATAAACCCCTGCAAACGCAGGGATTGTTGTTGTTTTAAGGTCTCTTGATCAAGCCATTGAGACTTTTCTAAAGATTTACGAATTTTGACCGTATCGTGCTTTTTTAGCTTTTCATGTAATGGAAATAATACGTTAGATACAAATTGAGTATATAGACCAGTCATCCACTAATGCTCCCTTAAGCTGACTAAATTGTTGTAAATTTCCATAATCTTGGCCATCCTTGTATCCCAATGATTTTGTTGGGCGTAGTTAACGATTGCCTGCCTATCCCACTCTTTATTGAGGCCTTGCTTAATCGAGGTAAACAATGCCGGATGGTCATCAAATGGCACAATCTCGCCAACATCGTCACTGTTTATCACTTCGCTATTACCGCCCACGTCACTTGCAATAACCGGCGTGCCGCAGGCCATACTTTCAAGAATAACATTTGCCCACCCCTCATTGGCTGTTGAGAGCACAAAAAGATCAGCAGATGACAATGGTGCACTGAGTTTATTCGGTGGTAAAGAACCTAAAAACTTAACATGCTTGTCTAAATCCAAGCTGTTAACTTGGGCACGCAATTCAGCTTCAATATTGCCCTCTGCACTTGCCCCCCCCACAATTAAATACACCAGATTAGGATAGCTCAACAGTAACTCAGGAAGGCAGTCGATAACTCGATGGAAACCTTTTCGTCTAACTAAACCACCAACCGTAATCAGCACTTTAGCATCTTCATCAATGCCCATTTGTCTTCGCGCGTTTTTCGGCTCCAAAGCAGAAAACTTATGGGTATCGACTCCGTTACCTACAACAGTAAATTTGTCTTCTTGAGCTCCCAGTGAGACAGCAAGCTGCTTCAATGAGTTTGCCACACAGAACATGTGATCGGCATCTTGCCAAGCCTGTAACATTAACTTTAACTTTTCAGGATCTTGACTATGTGTCAATTCAGTACCGCGAAGTGTAATAGTAACCTTCTTATTGAGTCGCTGGGCAACTTTGGTTGCGGCTAATCCATCAGGATAGGTAAAGTGACTATCGATAATATCAATTGTTTGTTGCAGTTCTAATTGTTTAGCAACTTTGTAAGCCGCTCTAGCCATCATTGTGCCGTCTAGTTTTCGAAAAAATTTGGGGATAGATAAAAAACGCGGGAAATGCACAGTGATCCCTTGCTGAACTTCCTTTTTTGCTGGCATTGGACGATAGTTTGGTTTGAATAATCGGATCAAACCTTGCCCAGGAAACCAAGGGACGGGACTGATGACCTCAATGTCTGCGAATTCTGCGACCCGAAACATCCTTTCACGCACGAACAAGCCTGATTGCTTTCGCACTGAGTTTGGAAACAAGGAACTCAATACAACAATTCGAAGGCGTTTCATGCTCATTTTCTCAGTAAATTTTCGTAAATAGACTGATAATTAGCCACTGAGTTTTTCCAGTTTCTAATTTGCATCACAAAGTTGCGGCCATTTTCAATCATGTCTGGCCAAGAATCACGGTTCGATAAAACGTTTACCGCGGTACTCGCAAGTTGGTCAATATTGCCACTGTCGAATAACCACCCTGTTTTACCATCTTCAATGAGCTCTTTATGCCCTCCCACATCGGATGCCAGAACCAATTTACCTTGCGCCATCGCTTCTAGCGGTTTAAGTGGCGTCACTAATTCGGTTAAGCGCATTGGCTTTCGAGGATAAACCAGTAAATCGACCAAACTATAATACTTGTCAACTTCAGAATGAGGAACACGACCAGGCATAATCACATGTTTTTGCAAGCCAAGTTGGTTAATCTTATTTTTCAAATTTTGTTCTTGAGGCCCACCACCGACTAATAAAAAGACAGCATTAGGAATAGATTGAAGTATTTTGGGCATAGCAGCAACGATCAAGTCTAAACCTTCATAACCATAGAAAGATCCCAGAAAACCTAATACCACCTTGTCTTTTAATTGGTATTGATTTTCTAACGACTCATTGCGCTCAGTGATAATATTAAATTGTTCAATATTGACGGCATTGGATATGACCGTGATTTTATTGTCTGCAATCCCCCTTGAAAGTAAATCTTGTCGCAGTCCTTCACATATGGTGGTCACTGCATTCGCCTTGTTGACCACATGAGTTTCCATTTTTTGGGTCAAACGATAGCGTAAATCCCCTTCTTTACAAGTACCGTGGTCAACCGCCGCATCTTCCCAAAACGCGCGGATCTCATAGACTAGGGGCAATCCTGTTTTTTTTGCCGCTTTGATAGCAGCTAAGCCGTTTAGTGCTGGAGAGTGGGCATGTAAAATATCAGGTTTTTCAATTTCAATGGCTTCTAAAATCCTGTCTCTTAACGGATTAACTAAAGACAATTGATTCAAAACCGGTAATTTACTGGCAATGCCATCGGGCGGCGTAGTGCGATAAAATTTTAGGCCATCAACCTCTTCAATGTTGGCCTCACATATTCCTTGTTTAGCACTAGTAACATGACAGGTTTCCCAGCCCCTTGCACGCTGCTGATTCAGGATAGAGCGGGTACGAAACGTATAACCGCTATGCAAAGGAATAGAATGATCCAAAATATGCATTATTTTCACAACTTACTGGGCCTTCTGTTGACGTAAAAACGACTCAAACATCATTAATGTCCATAATGACGCACTATTATCTCGTCGCCCCGAGACATGATCATTAATCAATCGTTGTAACTGAGATTTGTTAAAATAACCTGATTCTGTCATTTTCTTCGACAGCACGCCTTCGTAGAGACGCTCTTTCAAGGGCCCTCTAAACCAATTTGCTAACGGCACCGCAAAACCCATTTTTTTGCGATAAAGAACATCGTGGGGAAGATGTGGTTCTAACGCCTTTTTAAATGAGAGCTTACCCACGCCATTTGCAAGGTTTTTACTTGTGGGAACATTAAACGCCCACTCTACAAATTTGTGATCGATAATAGGCACTCGGACTTCCAATGAATGGGCCATAGATGCCCTATCCACTTTAGTTAAAATATCGCCAACTAAATAGGTCTTCATATCGATATATTGTGCAATTTTGGTTTCATCCAAATGCTTAACTTTGTCACCGTATTTTCTAAAAATCTCTAGTGACGTATAGCCATTAAGGCTTTGTTTATAGTCTTCAGAAAATAATTTAGCTCGATCACCTGTGCGCAGAATACTCATGGTATTGTGATACCCTTCGACGGTATCCATAGCCATAGATTGAAAGGTTGTTTTTGCACGCAGAAACTTCGGTGCCCAATCGGCTTTAGGATATAACTTGCCCAGTGGACCAAAGATAGGTTTGCGTATTCCCAGCGGCAATAAATTACGAATTTTTTCTTCCCCCTGGTGCATTCTGTAGCGACTATAACCAGCAAATAGCTCATCACCACCATCACCAGATAAGGCAACGGTCACATGCTTCCTGGCTAATTCGCACACCCTAAAAGTGGGGATTGCCGAACTATCCGCGTAAGGCTCATCGTATAAATGTGCCAACTGATCCACCAGGTCAAAATCATCCTGCCCAACGACTTCAACTCGATGATTAGTTTTATAGCGATCTGCCACTGATTGAGCATATTCGGTTTCATTGAACTCTTTGACATCAAATCCTATGGCGCAGGTATTCACGGGATCGGATTGTAACTGTGACATCATGGCGACAACCGCACTTGAATCTACACCACCGGATAAAAATGAACCTAGAGGCACATCAGCCACCATGCGAATATCTACAGCTTCCTTAAGACGTTCGATAAGTTGTTCATCGATTTCTTTTGGATCAATAGGCTGCTCATAGTTGAGTGGCACATCCCAATACTCTTTCGGTTCGGCTATCCCTTTATCACCTTTATGTAACATTAAAGTATGACCAGGGGATAACTTAAATGCGTTTTGATAGATGGTGTTCGGCTCAGGTACATAACCTAAGCTGAAATAATCTTCGATTGTGGTATTCCTAAGATCACGATTAAATGCCGGATGAGCTGTGATGACTTTTAATTCAGAGCCAAAGATAAATTCGCCACTGGGCAATAAACTATAGAAAAAAGGTTTGATCCCTAAACGGTCACGGGCAATAAATAAACACTCTTTTTGCCTATCCCAAATAGCAAAAGCAAACATTCCCCTTAACTTATGTACACAATCTTCACCCCACTCCAACCAAGCATTGAGGATGGTTTCAGTATCACCGTGGGTGTTGAATGTATAACCTTTAGCTGAGAGTTCTTTGTGTAACTCTTTGAAGTTATATATCTCACCATTGAAGACAACACATGCACGCTTATCAGCGCTTAACATGGGTTGCGGGCTACCTTCTAGATCAATTATCGACAATCGTCTGTGCGCTAAGGCCACACCGGGATCAAAAAAGTAATCTCCTGCGTCTGGGCCTCGATGAATTTGTCGATCATTCATCTTTGCAAGCAAATCCGCATCAATTCGGGATTGATCTGATAGGTGAAAAATACCGGCTATTCCGCACATTTGTTAATCCTTAATTGCTAAAGGTTTGATAAAGCTCATTATATTTCTCTACCATTGTATTTATACTAAAATTTTCCACGCAGTGCTTTCTTACTAACTGACTATTTTTTTGTATAAGCTCAGGCGACACAACATACTGGCTCATTGCATCAGTCAGTTCAGTGACATTGTTTACTTCAACTAAATGGGATTTTTGCAACGCGTTTGCAATCAACTCAGGGTTACCGCCAACATCGGTGGCGATGACAGGTAAGCCACTTGCCGAAGCTTCAAGTATGGTGTTAGAAATGCCTTCGGCTAAAGAAGGCAACACAAAAATATCCATGCAGTTCATTAATTCCGCTACATCTGAGCGGTTTCCAGCAAACCAAACTTGGGATATCAAATCAGCTTCAATGACTCTAGCTTGCATCTTTTCCAGCAAGACACCAGCACCTACGATAATCAAACGAAGACGCTCTTTATGTTCCGGAAACTGAATAGTAAGGGCAATGAATGCTTCGAGTAAGAAAGTCTGATTTTTAACTTCGGCTAAACGACCAACAGTGCCGAAAATCAGCATATTGTCGGTTACGAAAGTGGAAGGAAGAATACTAGAATCAGATTGCTTAGGCGTAAACTTGTCCACGTCTACGCCATTACATATATGATTGATATCATCAACGCAAACCCCTATGGTATCTCTTAGGTAATCAAACGCTTCGGTTGATAGGGCTACATACTTATGAATATAGGTTTTCATAAAGCGTCTTAGCATCTGATATTTTTTGTTTTGGCCATGCATATCGTTGACATCCCAACCATGTTCACCATGAATACGGTAAGGCACACGACACCACCACCCTACTAGTTGGTTTTCTAGCGTCGCGGTATTGCGTGTATGCAGAATATCGGGTTTGAGCTGTTTTAATAATTTGCGTAGCTTAAAAAAGATACTGATGTCATTACCATCTTTTTTGGCTAAATCAAAAAACTGTACATTTTGAGTTTCAATACGCTGACAAAAAACCTCTGAGTACCCTTTCAGAGTAACAATAGTATGTTGATACTGTTGTGAATCTAAACGGTTTATCAGATTGACCACGCCATTTTCTAATCCACCGGTATCAAACCGATAAATAATATGCATGATATGCGTTTTTTTGAAATCCATATCGGTGTCATTCCCCTCGTGATAATGCTTACTGCCTGCCAACCTTATTTATAACGGTAATATGTATCATCCACCATTACGCTCACTCAGTATTGATTGTAATTCACTGTTAAAAAGCTCTTCTGACATCTCTTCTAAGGCTTGCTTGCCTTTCTCATTCTTATTATCAGGCACTGATAACATGATTAAATAGCCATTTTGCGCTTGACCTAACAAAGCTTGAACTGCCTGAACTAATTTAATCTCTAAGGGTTTATGTGTCACCCGCCAAGGAGAAACATAGGTATAGGTTAATAAACGTTTATTCCCATAATTATCAATTATCTGCATAGTTCGATAAGTTGGATTTCTATCTTCTGACACGATTGACCATCTTTCGATGTTATACAATTTATTACGACCGTTAATCAGTTCTTGCCCTTGAATATTGGCATTGTAATATGCGATATAAAATTCAACCCCACCTTTAGTGCCACGATAAACATTGGTTGGATTATGAAAAACAGGCAACCATGTCGCGTCATTGTTAATTCCCTTTAAGTTAAAGGCCTTGGCAAAATCAGGATTGACAGGGCTAACTGGGTTTTCAAAAGCCGACTTATAAGTAATGCTTAGGGACAAAATAACCACTAAAGCACCAATTGGTTTGATAATTGATGAAATTGGATATTTAGGCCCAAATTCATTTTCTAACTTTTCAGCTTTTGGCAGTGGATCGGCCCAGCGCCCCCCTACCGTAAACATAATCAGAATAACCAAACCAAAAAATAGCCAACCATATATTAAATGATCAACACCAGTGGCGTACTGCATATCTGACAGATGGGCTATCATAACGATACCGTAAGCTCTAATGCCATTAGCAATTAGTGGTAGAAAGATGGAAAACAGGATAAAAATTATGCGTTTTTTAGCATTGTTATAGTTTAAATAGGCAAACAAGGTACCTAGGGTAAATGAAGCGATTAAATAACGAATACCTGAGCAGGCGACTGCCACCTCAAATAACCCACCAGGAATAGCGATATAAAGTCCTTCGCGAAAAACAGGGATACCGGTTAATTGAATAGCAAAGACGGTAATATCTGCGGTTAATTCCTGAAGCTGAGGGATCAAAAACTCGCCTGCAGGAACACTAAACAACCAAAAGAAGGAGGTAAATAGCATAATTCGCGCGACTTGATTACCCATGACGCACCAAATCATCATAGGTAACATCGCAAAACTTGCGAGCTGCTCTATCACCAGTACTTGTGCCATACTGCCAAACAACCAGACAAAAACTGTACCTAAAACAAAAATCAACGATATATAGGATGGTTTAAGGCTAGCGTTGTTTAATTTAGTCCATTTGAGTTTAATCAGATAAATACAAATGGGAAGAATAATAAAACAATGGGTGAAGGTTTCAGATCGAATCCAGATGGCCACAGTTGACGCGATACTGTCATGGAAAACCGCGCCCCATAATACAAATATCGTGATTAAATATTTAAAGATGCTACTTTTCCAAAATGTCATAACTAAACCTTAAATAGTGCAGGTAACTTGCCCATAGTGGCAGTCCACTGTAAATTTTCCATAATCCACTGACGACTCTCAGGTACTTCAGTTTTCGAATCCAAATAATCACACACGGCCGAACAAAACAGTTCAGCATCATCAGTCACTTTGATATGCGCATTCTTTGCATCAATGCCTTCAATTGCCATATTTGTTGCAACAACAGGTTTTGCCATTGCTAACGCTTCTAATACTTTATTCTGAATGCCTCTGGCAATCTGCAATGGCGCTACAGACACTTTAGCGAGACGAATGAAAGGTCGAACATCTTTCACTCTTCCAGTCACCACAATTCCATCGGTGTTATTTAACGACAATATTTGAGCCGTTGGATTGCCCCCTACCACATAAAAACTGGCTTTGGGATATCGCCTTCGAACGCTAGGCCAAACATGGTTAACAAACCAAATCACAGCATCTACATTGGCCCAATAATCCATCGCTCCGGTAAACACAACATCAACATTCGACGAGATGGGTTCCATCTCTGAATCCGGTGAAAAATATTCGACATCAACCCCATTTAACAACCCTTGCACTTTGTGAAATTGCGTATCGGCTAGTTGTTGTTTGAATAAATCGGCTTCGGGATCGGAAACAAATAAAGCATGTTGTGAGCGCTCGCAAACTCGGGTTTCAAATGCTTGCAGTTTATGATGTTCACGATGATAAACCCACTTGGCGATACCTGATTTATTTTCTGCGTATTGGCGCCACTTGTCAGAATCTACGTCCACGTAATCAACAACTTGATGAATACTTTTGCTATGGGCAGAGGTATACATTGCCATCACTGAGGAATAAATAAACACTTGCGTAATATTTTGTTGATCCAGTGTTTGGTTAACCCATCGCTGCATTTTAGAATTGGCATAATAGGGTTCAGATATGGATTTGCCGGTGATAAAAGCGGTTAACCCTTTTACTTTAGCCCAGGTTTTATTCTGCCCAAGTAGAAAAACTTGCTTGCAATATTTATCTAATTTAGACGCATACTGCCAATCATAAGGATCATCAACAAAACTACCTAAATAAATATCGAATTGCTCGCTCAAGACTTTGAGCATATTGAACGAGCGAATCTTGTCGCCCTTGTTAGGCGGAAATGGTATACGGTGACACAAAAACAGCAGTGGTGGCTTAGTCATTCACTTCTATCCCAAAAATTTGGATAGAAAGGGGCCGATACGACGGCTCAACCAAACAGGTAACTTTTGCCACATTTTAATAAAAAACTGATATTTTGGATTATTAGGACTTAAATTAGGTAAGGCCTGGCTTTTTACCAAATGAAATTGGTAATGCAATGCAACGGGTTCCATTCCCCAGGTGCGTTTGTATTTAAATGCACCGGAATCATCCTTACTTCGACCAAAATCGAAATACGAGCACTCCTTGTTTTCTCGTGCATGGCACATTAATTGATAATACATAAAGTCATTACTTTTTAATGCTCTAGCATCAAACAAACCACCACCGTAAAAAGGTAACACTTGATTCTTATAATAAAAACTTAGTACCGACGAGACCGCTTTTTGATCTTTTTCCACGGTTAACACATCGCAATTATCACCAAACTCTTGTTTCAGTGATGCAAAATACTTCTTCGGAAAAACCGGTGTACCTAGGTTTCGTACACTTTCTGAATAAACATCGTAGGCGGTTTTAGTATCTTCTTCGATACGAAAATTCAAGTCGTTTTTCAACGAGTGCCTGACTACCGCTCTCTGTTTCTTTTTAATTCCCGCAAGAATGGCCTCTGGTGTTTCCGCAAGCTCCCATCCAAAGGAAGAATGAGCGCATTTTTCAGTCAATTCAGGGTTATTACGAGTAAAAGGGTAACGCATTTCTAAATAATCGACGCCCAATTTGTGCGCAAGTGCAATAGCCTGGTTTTCGAGAAATAAGGTAGCGTCTTCAGAGTTAGAAGCAACGCCACCATAAACACAAAATGGTGTGGAAATAAGAGCATGGCCAAAGAGTAAACTTTTTTGTTCAACTAAGGGAAGCACACCGACAATTTTGTTATCGGTTGTGGCGTAGAGATAATGACAGGCATGCCCGTAGACTGATTCGATAACCCGCTTCCAGCCGGTCAAGTGGAAAAAGGTGCCGGTTTCAATACTATCTACAAAATCATCCCATTTTTGCGACTCTTGCGCGTCATCACCTAACCTACAGAGTTGGTAGTTTTCCGTCACTTATGCTACTCCATATACATCTTTCATCGTCGACCAATTAAAGTCTGCCAGTAATCTCTCTAATTTTGCCTCAGTTTTATCCAAATTTATATAATGTCTAAATCGAGACTTTAATGGTGCATTGGTTAACCTAGGTTGCTCACCGTCAATCTCCCACGGGTGAAAATAGAAAGAATAAGGTTGCTTTTCCTGATTCAAATAACGATTGACTAGCATTCGAGTCATCTTATAAGGATATAAACGAAAGTAACCACCGCCACCAATAGGAACTTGTTTTCCCATTAATTTCAATGTCGGAATAGGAATTTCAATGATATTTTCAGGACGTTGGTAGGCAAACCTTGGCCAGTCTGGCGTGCCGTATAAATCGTGTTTGACCGGATAGGTACTCGAACTATACTTAAATTTAAGCTCCGCCAAGACTTCAAACGCCCACTCATTGTCATAACCGATTGAAAAGCTCGGTGCTCGATAACCAATGACATCTTCACCAATAAGATCTTCTAAATGATTTTTTGAGCGAATAATATCTGCGGTCAGTTCTTCACGTGTTTGCTGGTAAGCCCGCCTATGAGCATATCCATGACTGGCAATTTCATGACCTTGGGCATGAATATCTTTAATCAATTGAGGATAAAGTTCAGCCACCCAACCGAGTACAAAAAATGTCGATTTCACATTCGCTTTGGCAAAAACATCGAGCAACCTTCGGGTGTTAGCGTCAACACGGGGTTTGTACTGATCCCAATCTTCAGGCTTGATAATTGAGTCGAATGCAGAGACGTGAAAAAAATCTTCAACATCAACTGTCATTGCATTTAGAGCCGTATTTTTCGCCACTTCATCGTCCCTTTCCAAACAGCACCACTTCGACTGTTCGAATAAAAATAAGCATATCTAACAATAAACTTTGATGTTTTACGTAATAAAGATCAAATTTCAACTTTTCCATTGAATCTTCCACACTCGCGCCATAAGGGTAATTGAGTTGAGCCCAACCAGCTAATCCGGGTTTGACGTTATGGCGCTGATTGTAATATGGAATTTCTCTAATTAATTGCTCAACAAATTGAGGCCTTTCCGGACGCGGACCAATAAAAGCCATTTCACCTTTTAGCACATTAATTAACTGAGGTAATTCATCAATACGATACTTACGTATAAAAGCCCCTATGCGGGTAACGCGGTTATCATTTGCCGAAGCCCACTTCGCACCATCTTTTTCGGCATCTGGGCGCATACTACGAAACTTGATAATTTTAAATAGCTTACCGTTTAGCCCTACCCGTTCTTGCTTATAAAAAACTGAAGTTCCTGTACGTCGACCATCATCCAGATAAATAATGACGGCGGTTAGCAACATGAAAGGCCAGGTAAACAGCATCACAAAAATCGCCACAAAGGCATTGATACCATATTCAAGAATATCTCTTAAATAGTTTTGCGAATTAAATCCATTCGAATATACCACCCAACTCGGATACATCAAGTTCACCACAATTTGGCCCGTTTCCCGTTCCATGAAATCAAGCAAATCGGTAATCTCAACACCGCGTAACCTGCAATCAAATAAAACTTCGATGGGTAAGGTACCTCTTCGCTGGTCGCAGGCAATAATAATTTCGTCAATTTCATTATCAATAACGTAATTACGGAAATTGTCGTCAATTTTCACATGTACAAGGCGCTCATTACGAATACCGTCTTCTCGATTGTCTCCCGGGATAGGGATGAAGCCCAATAATTCAAAACCTAACCTATCCACATCTCGGCGCATGCGCTTTTCAATAATAGAGGCTCTTTCCCCCGCCCCAATGACGACAATTCGAGTACGCCCGAGTCCCAGTAGTCCTAAACGATTGGTAAAATAGCGGAATGTCACCAGAGACAGAATCACCACGCCTGAAGCAACCGGCAAAAAATAAGGATGCATCCTCAGTTCTTCCATGAAGGTACTGGTAATGACCTCGACGACAAAATAGGTTAACGCTAGGCTGACAAAAATGCGTCTTATAATTCCGCGGAATGTTTCTCTTAGTTTAGCTTCGTATAATCCCACAGAAAGTGAGGAAACTAAGACTAAAAATGTCATCAAAGATATATTTGCGGCAAGCTTTAAAAAGCTTGGTGACTCCACATCTAGAATACTCACTACTAGAAAGTTTGCTAAGTAAGCTGAGTACGAAACGATCACTGCTTCTGCTATAACAAGAGCATTGGACCTTTTATTTTGTTTGTTGGTCGCTGCCATTAGCTCTTACCTATGGATTTATTTGATAAATTTATCATATGCTAAACGAATTATTTGAGATAGACTAACTTTTCTGGTCAGCTATTATAGAGATTAAAACGCTCGGGTAAATGGCTGATTTGCTACATTTGTTTCTGTTTGGATAGGAAAGACATAATATGAAAGCAAGTAGAATAGCTCAGTTACTGATTGCAGCAGCTGCATTTACGGCAATAAATGCATGTACTAGCTCAGGCAGTTCGTTGCCTCAGGCAACAACAAGAGCATCTTTAACCACTAATATCGATGACTATAGCTATTTGATTGGTCCAGGTGATAACCTTTCGATTTTTGTATGGCGCAACCCCGATGTATCCGGATCATTTTTAGTGCGTCCAGATGGTATGATTACCACCTCGTTGGTAGAAGATATCCCAGTTTCTGGTAAAACCCCTACCGCCCTGGCTCGAGACTTGGAACAAGAGTTGGGTAAATATATTCGCGATCCTATTGTCACAGTTAGCGTCAGCGGGTTTAATGGCCCCTTTAGCGAACAAGTTCGAGTGGTAGGTGAAGCTTCATCACCTAGAGCGATTAGTTATTCAGAAGACATGACATTATTAGATTTAATGATTCAAGTTGGTGGTTTAACTGAGTTTGCTGATGGCGACGGTGCAAAATTAATTAGAGTCGTTAATGGTGAGCAAAAGGAATTTTCAGTGAAATTGGATTCACTGGTCAAAGAAGGGAATATTTCAGATAATGTAGACATACTTCCCGGTGACATATTAATTATTCCAGAAGCTTGGTTTTAGGCTTTTACACTTAGCAATAATTAATAATTTAAAGGTTAAGAAGACATATCTATGTTAGGAATTCAGGAAGCGATAGATCAAATCCAAACCTATGTAAAAGGTGTATGGATAAAGAAACGCTATATTATTATATCTACTTGGTTAATTTGCCCTCTCGGTTGGGCATATGTAGCTAATTTACCCGATCAATATGCATCATCTGCACGTTTATTTGTTGATACTAGTAGCCTGTTACGTCCTCTTTTGAGAGGCTTAGCGGTCTATAATAACCCTAGTGAGCAAGTTAATCTTGTGGCTCGAACCTTGTTAAGTCGTCCTAATTTAGAAAAAATTGCGAGGGAAGCGGATTTAGATATCACCGTGACCACGCAAGCTGAAATGGATGACTTGATAAATAATATGCGCAGGGATATTAAGCTTAATAGTACTGCTGAACAGAATATTTATAATATTAGGTATAATTCCCAATCTCCTGAATTAGCTCAGAAAATCGTGCAAATCACCCTCAATGAATTTGTTGAAAACTCTTTGGGTAATAACCGCCAAAGTAGCGATTCCGCTGAAGAATTTATCAATCGACAAATTGAAGAATATGAACAACGCTTGGAAGAAGCCGAACAACGATTGGCGGCTTTCAAGGTGAGTCGTATTGACCGAGCTCCGGGCTCAAGTCGTGATTATTACAGTCAGTTGCAGCGTCAAATAAGTGAATTGCAATCCACAGAGTTGCGAATTCTCGAATTAAACTCCCAACTAGAAGCGGCAAAAGCGCAAATGGTTGGCGAGGCACCTGTATTCGGTTTGGCCGCTCCCGATTCACGCGTCGCGCCTTCAATTGCTACAAAGTATGACGACCGTATTGCCGCACTCGAAAGTAATATCGATGACTTACTGATCCAATATACAGAGATTCACCCTGAAGTTATCAAAACCAAAAACCTACTCGAGAACTTATATGATGAGCGAGAAGCTCACATTAAAAGTTTGAGCGATGTAGCTGAAGAAACGGGTTCTTATAGCCAATTTGGTAATATTAATCAAAACCCGGTTTATCAAGAATTAAAACTGTCTGTTGCCCAATATGAAGGACAGTTATCACAACTGAATGTACGAGCGGACAACATACGGGCGAAAATCGTTGAGTTAGAAAAAATTGTTGATTTGGTTCCGCAAATTGAAGCGGAAGCCCAAGGGTTGAACCGTGATTATCAGATAACCAAAGAAAAGTACCTAGAGCTAATCAGCAGACGCGAACAAGCTGAATTGTCTCGTAAAGCAGAGGCCACCTCAGATGATGTGCAATTTAGGGTAATCGATCCTCCCACATTGCCAACTAAGCCTTCTGGCCCTAATCGGGTGTTGTTTTATTCGATGATTTTATTTGTAGGTTTTGGTACAGGCCTGGGTATTGCATTTTTAGTGAGTCAAATTAACCCCGTTGTATTAAGTCCAAGTCAATTGGTCAGCAATTTTGGTATACCTGTTTTTGGTAAAGTATCTCATATTGATGCAAAAGCTATCGCGAAAGTGGATAGGCGAAGAATGTTGGTATTCAGCGCATCTAGCCTCGCACTATTTTTGATTTTCATTGGTTTAGTCTATGCCGATATTGTCTACGGAAGATTGCCTATTTATCTTTTGGGGAATTTAATATGAGTACTATAGAAAAGGCATTGCAAAAGAATAAACAATTGAAGGCTGAAAACTCAGAGAAATCGACTTTGGAAGCCGCCCAGGAAAAAGCCCAAGAAATAGCGGCAGGTACAAAACAAGAACAGGTTGACCAGAGCAATAGTCCAGTTAGTGGTAGCAGTGTAGATGCTCAAATACAAAGTTCAGTAACGGAATCTAGTGCCACTCAGAGTCAATCAAATGTAAAGCAAGAACCTGTCATTTCTACAGAAGAAACGGGCACTTTGTCGTACGAGACTTCTAAAGAAAAATTTATTCCTTTAACTCATATTCAAAAAGACGGTTTTGTCTCAAATATGGGTAGAAATACTATTAATGAAGAATATCGAGCCATTAAACGAAAAGTGCTTAGCAATGCGTTCGGCCCTTTGTCTAAAACATTGACCAACGCCAATATTGTGATGGTCACTAGCCCTAACCCTAATGAAGGGAAAACATTCACAGCTATTAATTTAGCCTTGAGTATCGCCTTAGAGCAAGATAAGACGGTGTTATTGGTTGATGCAGATGTGCTTAGACCAAGCGTTATGAAAACCATTGATCAACCGTTCGAAAGTGGCTTGATGGAATATTTATTAGGGGAAGTGGATGATTTGGCCGATGTGATCCACCACACCAGTCTAGATACGTTGAGGATTATCCCGGCGGGTAAATCTCACCATTTGTCCACCGAACTATTAGCCAGTGAGAAAATGCTAGAGTCTGTGAGCGAATTTGCGAATCGTTATCCAGATAGAGTAGTTATTATCGATAGCCCTCCTCTGTTAGGCATTAATGAGACCGCTATTTTGGCTAATCTGGCAGGTCAAGCTGTGGTGGTAGTTCAAGAAGGCAAAACTTCGTTGAATAGATTATCTCAAGCCGTTGAGCACCTTAATCCAGACATGGCTAAAGGGTTTGTACTGAACAAATCTAAGCAGAATAATAGCGATAGCGCTGGGTATTACGGTTATTACTATGGTAGTGACGATAAAAAGTAGTAGGGAAGAATTTTGAGACTAGTTTATGTTTTTGCCTCTGGGACGTTGATACTTTCGTCATTAGCTAATGCCGAACTAAAATTTAATTCTGACGTCACAACTTCTTACGTGAGGCACTCATCTAACTCCGAAGCATTTAGCAAGCGGGATTCTGACATATTCACCTTTGAACCTTCTTTGGGGGCAACGTATGAAGCCAACAAAATACAAGGGGCGGCAACGGTTCGGTATTTACAGGTCAGCAACAATGCAAGCAGTGCATCGACCGATTTAAACCTCGATCAAAACTACAATTTCACTAGCTTTAACTATAACGGCAGACTCACAGCAATAGATAATGTGCTGTCGTTTACCGCAAGAGGTTCCCAGTCTTACCGAAACACCATTGCAGGGAACGCGTTAGTAAATGATGAGCTGTATGGAAGTCAGGAACTTTCAAAGACACAAAGCAATTCTGCAGGCTTTAATTTTAGCTTGTCGCAAGGAGACTGGGTACGAATGGGCTTAGAGGGTAATTACTCTAAGGTTAAAAGTGATCGACAGGTTTTTTTAGATAGTGATTTAGACACGAGCAATACATCAATAACGTCGCAAATATATTCTGGTGATGAGGTTAAACGCGTAAACTGGAATTTATCTGGTACCTATAATGAAACCCTAGGCTCTGGCTTCAATGACTCTAGATCAGAATTATACAGCGGTGACTTTCGCATTGGTTTGATTAATGAATTTAGTCTAGTTTTTACTGGGCAACACGAAAAAAATGAGTTAAGTAGTGAAAGCGACGGGTCTGACGTTAGTAGTAATTTTAACTATAGTAGCTACGGTGCTGGACTTTCGTGGTATCAATCATCCCAACGTTTTATAGACCTAACTTACAATCGTTCTACTGAAAACGAAGATGAATCCGAGAATTTTTTGGGTTTAAAATTTAATTGGCGTTTTACGTCTCGCACATCGTTAGATGGGGAATACGGGAGACGTTTTTATGGTGAAAGTGGAAACTTAAACCTCACTCATAAAATAAGAAAATTTCAAACACAAGTTACTTACGAAGAAAATATAACTAACTACACTCGCTTGATCGCAGGAGATACCGTAACGGGCTCTTTTGTATGTCCGATTGGGGCTTCACAAATTACTGAATGTTTCCAACCTGCAACTATAGATTACGTCCTTCAACCTGGTGAAGAATTTTCTAACTTTAATTTCATTATTCCAGACATTACAGAATCAGACATCATCAGAAAAAGTCTATCTACAAATATTGGATACAGCTATCGAAAAGTTCAGAGTAGTTTAACTTACAGAAGTACAAATACTGAATACATTGATGGCTCGAGAGAACAAAAAACACAAACAATTTCCCTAGACTCAAGTCTACAAATGAATCGAAAAACGACGCTCAGTGGTTCAATAATATACACGACTTATGATAATACTGTAGATGATGATAGATTAAGTGCTGATAATGATGATGTGTATACAGTCACAGTAAATTATACAAGAAAGTTAAATCGTGACCTTAACGCAACGGTAGGCTTCCAGCACACCACTCGCGCCTCCCCTGTAGAAAACAGAGATTATGATTCTAATCGCCTATCCTTAGAACTGGTTTACACATTATTTTAATAAGGTAATCAAACTCGTTTGAATTAGTGCGTTTTTGAAGAGGAAACGGGAAGTAAGTCAACCCTCTATAGTTAGAGTGTTACCTAAGGTAGGAGCTAATTTTAAGCAGTAGCTTTTATGCCTGAAACGAATAACCTTTGAACAGTGAACAGTGAACATTGATTATTAAAAAACGGTCAACCATATAGTGTTGAGTTAACTCACACTTTCAATATTAACAGGCTTTAAATAACCTTCGCACTATTTAAAATCCAGCTTAAAATAGATATAGCAATGATCAGGGTAAATATTTCTTTATTATATTTCCCATGAAAATAAGCCTTTCTTCTATTTCTGAATTGTTCGTGAAATCTAGCTCCGCTACTACCTGAACTTTTTAACGGTCGCATAACGCCCCCTTGAACATAGGTAAAATATATACTCTTCACCGATTAGATATCTATACACACAATTAGTTCAATTTTCAACCAATTGTTCTGATATTTTTTACAATGTTGCAGTATTTTTACCTAAATCACTAATTAATTCAATAAATTAGTAACAAATCAAGGTCTAGTTTTTAATCATCAGATTTTAAGCGAACATAGGTTTTGTATTTTTTCTTTAATAAATTATCTATATATCGAGTCAACTTTATTTTGTGGCTGATGGCGTCGTCTAACGCATCAGTCAACTCATTTAGCATGGTTTTGTAATATTGCACATCTTTGACTCTGCCATCAGGTGTCAATTCTGACATCACCTCAGCCCCGCCATCGGTCTGGGCTTCACTAACGTTAACCTTAGGTTGAGGTTGCCCTGCTGCGGGTAATGGGGGCTGTGTGGCTCCCGTGCCTTCCTCTGGGCGAAACATTTCATCTGCCACTTCGGCTGTAACTGTGTCTACTGCGGTTTCATCTAACAGGGTTAATTCTTCTAAAAATCCATACAGTAGAATTCTATCCATTAGGGTGTTAACTCTGCGAGGAACACCATTGGTGAACTTGAATATCTTGTCAAATGCACCATCGGCAAACAACTCGTTGTTTTCTAACCCTGCATGTTTCAATCGGTACTCGATGTACTCTCGGCACTCAGGTTCGTTTAACGGCGCTAGGTGACACGACGCCACAATACGCTGTCGAAACTGCTCCATATTAGGCGCCCTTAATATTGGCTGTAACTCTTCTTGACCTAATAAAAAGCTCTGCAGAAGAGGTTTTCCCTGTTGTTGAAAATTGGACAGCATGCGCAATTCTTCAATGGTTTCTAAGGGTAAATTCTGCGCCTCATCTACAATTAATAACGCCCGTTTACCTGACTTATGTAAATCAAACAGGTATTTTTCCAAGTCTTTAAGAATATCGGCTTTGGTTTTGTTAAGGGTGCCAACTTCAAATTTACTAGCAACCATTTTGACTAATTCATCTGGTGACAGCTTTGGCGTAACAATTTGCGCGGCAACTATATCATCTTCGATGTTATCGAGAAGGCTATTGGCTATGGTTGTTTTACCAGTACCAATATCCCCTGTAATGACAATAAATCCTTCTGCCTGAGACAAACCATACTGAAGATAAGACATAGCTCTTTTGTGCCATTTACTGGCGAAAAAGAAGCTAGGATCAGGTGTCAGTTGGAAAGGCTTCGACGTGAGTCCATAATAATTTTCATACATAGCGCAAAATCACCTGAGAAACTGATTATTTTTTGAGTTGCGTAGCTTAGCGGGGAGCGCTGCAAGTCGCAAATTTTTTATACAAAATGACAACGTTTAGTCTTTGAAGACTTTAATATTACAATCCATAGAATAAAATTTATGCTTTTTTGTCTAAACTTTGCAATACTTTTGTTTCAATAAAACACGAAACGGTACAGAAAATGGACGAAACTATACAAAATGGCTCAGATACGATCGATATGATCACTGAGACAGGAATAGAGTTATCGATGACCTACGGACCAAAGCTGTTATTAGCCTTGGTGGTTTTAGTTGTCGGTTTTTGGGTCATTGGCATCATTTTAAAAGGAATAGATAAAGCGCTAGCTGGCGCTAAAGTTGATGAAACATTAAATAAGTTTTTACATAGTATAATAAGTGTCACGCTTAAATTAATGTTAATAATCGTATTTGCATCAATGATAGGGGTAGAGACAGCATCATTAATCGCCATGCTCGGTGCAGCTGGATTAGCCATAGGTCTAGCACTACAAGGCAGTTTAGCCAATTTTGCTGGCGGGGTGCTGATCTTATTGTTTAAACCGTTTAAATCTGGAGATGTGATTGAAGCACAGGGTTTTTTGGGGACCGTCAAAGAGATACAGATTTTTAATACTATTGTGCTGACGTTGGACAATAGAAGAGTAGTTATTCCTAATTCATTGCTGTCTAACGGTTGTGTAACTAACTTATTTTGTGAAGAAACTCGTCGTGTAGATGTCACTTTTGGGATCAGTTACGATGATGATATTGGCAAAGTAAAACAGATACTAAAAGAGGTAATAAGCGCGGATGAACGTATTTTAACTGATCCAGAAATGGAAATTTATGTATCTGCACATGCCGATAGCTCTATCAATATATTGACCCGTTGTTGGGTTAAAAGTGAAGACTATTGGCCTGTACATTTTGGATTGCATGAAAAAGTGAAATACGCGTTTGATGAGAACAATATCACAATTCCTTTCCCACAAAGGGATGTGCATTTATTCCAAGCCAAATAAATTAACGAGGGTTATTTCAAACCTAGATTAAACACACCCAATTTACGGATACTTAACTAAGTATCCGTGGATTGTACAATGGTGTTTATAATACTAGTTGTGGAAACACCATCTTCAAAATTAAGCACTTTCACTTCCCCACCATTTGCAATGACTTGCTTGCCACCAGCAATTTCAGAAACTTTATAGTCCCCTCCTTTGACTAGCACATCGGGTAATAACTCGGTGATCAATCGCTCAGGGGTATCTTCATTAAATTCCACTACCCAATAAACCGACGCTAAGCCAGCTAGAACTGACATGCGCCGATTAACATTGTTCACAGGTCTACCAGGGCCTTTCAATTCGCGAACGGAATTATCGGAATTAACCGCCACTATTAGCTTATCACCGAGTTGTGCAGCATTTTCTAAATAGGAAACGTGACCTGCATGGAGAATATCAAAACAACCATTGGTCATGACGATTTTGTCACCACTGCGCTTTGCGCTTTGAACGGCAATAGACAGCTGTTGTTGAGTCATAACACCGCGGCCATAATGCTCTACCTTCTCCACAGCTTGTCGCAACTCTGAACTGCTTACGGTTGAAGTTCCTAGCTTACCAACTACAATGCTAGCGGCGGTATTAGCAAGGAAACTTGCCTCGGAAAAACTGCAACCAGCAGCAATGGCCACAGACAAAGTGGAAATAACGGTGTCGCCAGCCCCTGTGACGTCATACACTTCTTTTGCTTTGGCGGGGAAATGGGTTTCATCCTGATCAGACTGCAGCAGCGTCATGCCATTTTCCGAGCGTGTCAGTAAAAATGCATCCAAATTCAAGTTGGAAATCAGCTTCTGAGCCTTCTCCACCAGTATACTTTCATCATCGCACTGCCCCACTATAGCTTCGAACTCCCCCATGTTGGGTGTCAGCAAAGTAGCGCCAGAATACTTTTCGAAATCTTCACCTTTAGGATCGACAACCACGGGAACGTTATGCTGTTTAGCCAGGGCGATTAAGGTTTTTACCTCACTCAATGCACCTTTCGCATAATCGGATAATATAACCAGATCGGCATTCTCAAGGTGTTGTGTAAAACGCTCTTGCAATGATGTTTTATCTACTTGCGCAAAACTTTTTTCAAAATCTAAGCGAATTAATTGTTGATTACGACTTAACACCCTAAGTTTAGTGATGGTATCAAATTCAGATATTTGACAGAAATCACACAAAACCCCTAATGAGTTTAGGCTGCGCTGTAGAATTTGTGCAGACTCATCCTGCCCTGTCATGCCCAATAATGTCACTTTAGCGCCCAAGGCGGCCACATTCATCGCGACATTTGCCGCCCCTCCAGGTCTATCTTCGATATCACGAATTGCCACGACTGGCACTGGTGCTTCTGGAGAAATGCGGCCTGTAGGACCATTCCAATATCGGTCAAGCATAACATCGCCCACGACTAAGATGCGACATTGTGAAAAATCAGGTAACAGCATAAACCTATTCCGTACTTAAAATGAATTACCTGAATTATACTGAAGTTGCAGGGAATTGCTTTACTCTAAATAACAAAATAGTAAATCGCGAAATAATGGCATGCGCAGCCAGCAATAACAAAAAGATGCCAAATCGCATGGGTAAATGCTAAATGTTTTTTAACATAAAAAATCACGCCAATACTAAAAAACAGCCCTCCCGACAAAAGTAACAGTAGACCGTAAGTGGCTAGGTTTTGGTATAAAGGGTAAATTAAAATAATCGATAACCAGCCCATCACCAAATAGGTAATCACCGACACTTTAGGAAAACGGTGGCGTACAAAACACTTAAACACCACCCCAAAAATTGCAATTGACCAGATAACCCCTGTGGATATCCAGCCTATCCATCCGCCAATACTAATAGCCAAAATAGGCGTGTAAGTACCCGCTATCAATAAATAAATTGCACTATGGTCTAAAAGTTTGAAAAATTGTTTAGCTTGGCTTCCCCTTACCCAGTGATAAATTGTGGAAGACAAAAACATAATGGTTAAACTTGCACCATAAACCGCAGATGCGGTGACAGATGTTGCTGTCTCACTTCTCAAGACAAGATATACTAAGCCAACTATAGCGAAAATTAAGCCAATACCGTGACTCACGACATTCATCACTTCTTCTTTCACAGAATAAGCCTGATGGGATGTATTGACTAGTGGAACGGGTTTCACATTAATTTCCGCACAAAAACTTTTGGGGAGTTAAGTCTACCCATTGAGCGTACACTTGTACACTGAAAAATAAATAAGGATTGCATGGCTGATACAAAATGGTTTATTTACGTGGTCGAAAACCGTTTAGGAATGACCTATTGTGGAATTTGCACGGATTTAGCTCGGCGCTTCCATGAACATGCGAGCAACTCAAAGCGTTGTGCGAAAGCGCTAAGGGGAAAAGGCCCTTTAAAACTCAAATTTGCAGCCCACATGGAGGGGCATTCTAATGCTTTAAAAACCGAATACTGGTTCAAAAAACAAAGCAAGACGGCTAAATTGAAAATCATCAACGGCGAGGTAAATCTTCCCTCTAATCCAATCAAAGTGTCACCAATCCAGCTTCAGAATCTGCAATCAACAGTAGAAGAGAGGATCTCAAAAAGCGCCTCGTCAGAAAACTAACCTAAAGACGAATTATTTAAGTAAATAATCCGCTAACGATTAACGCCAGACCAACACTAAGCACCATTTCAATACTGGCTACACCCACATTGTGTTGCTGTTCGACTTCTTGCGCTAGGTTTAATCCGGCTAATATGATTTTTTTGGCCACAATAACTAAAACCAACAACATCAGGGTTAAGCCCATGCCCACAATTAGCCAACCAGTCAAATTGCTAACATAACCTTGTGGGGTGTAAATTAATAGGCTGCTACTTGCAGACACCACTATTGCTGTGGCGAGTAAATTACCGGAATGTTGAACCGCAACAGCCAATTGGCCTTTCGCAATGGTTTGTTGAAAAGTATTGCTTTGGCTTAGAGCTAAAAAGCGTCGTTCATAGATCCGCGTGCGCAACAATAATATGGCTTGGGTAACGATAAACCCCGATATAACGGCGAACAATGCATTTAGATCAGTACCAATTACCCACAACATAACGTTGCTGACTATCAAAGCGGTAGACACCGAACTCGCAGCATCGACAATAGCAACACTGGTATTGCGATCTTTAATCATCGCTTCTTTGTTAATACGATTAAGGATAATTTTGTCGTTTAAAATGCGGCCAACTTTAATCAATAAAATACCAACTAAGCCATACAACAACATACTCATTGCTGCTTCTTCAAAACCATTGGTATCAGAACTGGCTGCCGCGGCTGATAATACAAGACACAGTGCTAACATTCGTCCAGCAACACTGATCCCAAATGCAATATTATCCTGAGAGCCGAGCTCCTCTGTTGTGCTCACTGAAGCCATTTTTCCAGACATCAGCCTCAAGGCATATAACAGACAAATGGCAATGCAAATATCAATTCCAAGATAAAACCAAGTTTCAGGTAATAATGGCACCAAATTAACCAAATCTTGCATAAACAATTATTCCAAACTGCAGGGTGTCGAAAAGCAATATTAACAGTTAAACGTCAAAAACAAATTAAAAGTTCAGAATTAGCAACGAATTAACTTAACCTATTGATTGTACCGACACATGATATAGCATTGGCAATTAAGAATTATCAAGACGACTCAAAATTGGCTGCAATCATTATGAATACATCTTTCCCATTACTCACTAGCACCGCCGATAAATATTGGCAGCAATTATGCGAAATATCGTCTATCGAGGAACAGCCGGAACCCATTCAAACACAAATAAAACGACTCCTTGGTTTAAGTGACTTCATCCGAGACACCTTGTTATCTGATCCGTTAAAACTTCCCCCGTTGATCGAAACCCTAACGAATCCAAGGCAAAATATTGATTACCAGAAAGAATTAACGGCTCAACTTGAAAAGGTGTCAACTGAGGCCGAGTTACTGGATCGTTTACGTATATTTCGCAAACAGCACATGGTGGCAATCGCAGCGCTGGATTTATTAAACCTGCAATCTATAGAACACTCTTTGACGGTAACCTCTGAATTAGCGGATGTCCTCATAAAGGGCACGTATTTTTGGTTGTACGAGCATTTTTGCGCCCGTTATGGCACGCCAATGGGTGAGTTCGGCCCCCAACCTCTATTAATACTGGGGATGGGTAAACTTGGTGGCAAAGAACTCAACTTTTCGTCTGATATCGATCTGATTTTTTGCTATCCAAGCAAAGGGGAAATTGAGAACGGTAAAAAAACCTTAGAGCACCAACAGTTTTTTAATCGTCTAGCACAACGCATTATTCACGCCCTTCATCATACCAACCAGCAAGGACAAGTATTTCGTGTGGATATGCGATTACGCCCGTTGGGTGAAAGTGGTCCACTGGTTATGCACATGGCCGCGTTTGAAGATTATTATCAAGAGCAGGGCCGAGAATGGGAACGCTATGCCATGGTCAAAGCGCGTATTCTAAATGATCAATCTGAATACGCTGAGGAACTACATAACATACTCAAACCATTTATTTACCGACGTTACTTAGACTACAGCGCCATCGATTCCCTCAGAGAAATGAAATCATTGATCAATCAAGAAGTCAGACGTCGAGGTTTAACCAATAATATTAAACTAGGTTCAGGCGGGATCCGTGAAGTAGAGTTTATTGCCCAAAGTTTCCAACTCATAAAAGGCGGCCGGGAACCACGATTGCAATTTCCTAGCATCCTATACACTCTTGCCCAATTAACTGAGCTAGATCTGCTGCCCGAAGAAGAGTATTTGCAGTTGAAGAAAAGCTACTTGTTTTTACGCAAAGTAGAGCATTGTTTGCAGCAATTTGCTGATAAACAAACCCAA
The DNA here is from genome assembly GCF_054782055.1 of Aliiglaciecola aliphaticivorans. Classification (NCBI taxonomy): domain Bacteria; kingdom Pseudomonadati; phylum Pseudomonadota; class Gammaproteobacteria; order Alteromonadales; family Alteromonadaceae; genus Aliiglaciecola; species Aliiglaciecola aliphaticivorans. The sequence goes on along the minus strand of NZ_BAAGTF010000019.1, from coordinate 34,749 downwards.
GTACTGCCAGATACGCTGTTAGATCAAGCGCGCTTAAGTGCGGTAATGAATTGTGACGATTATTGCCAATTGCAGCAACAGTTGAATGAGCATAGCAGTTGGATTAATCAACAATTTCAAATGCTAATTGGCGACAATTCTAATGAAAATGAAGCACAAGATATGACACAAACGAGTGCGTTTGTAGATGCTTGGAAGTTGGATTTAACACCACAAGAAATTTCCGATTTATTTACTCAAGTGGCGTCGAAAGAGACATCAGAATCACTTGCTCATCACATCCTAGAATTGAAAAGTTCGGTAGAGAAAAAACACCCCTCGCCTAAGGCAATCGTTGCGCTGAACACATTAGTGCCGCAATTATTAGCAAGTATTATCTGTTTAGATGAGAGCAATTTAGATGGTAGCGAACTATCCGTTTTACTAGATAGAATTGCCCACATTCTGTTGACCGTGTTAAGACGAACAACCTATCTACAGTTACTCGTAGAGAATCAAGGTGCGCAACAACAACTAGTGAGATTGTGTCATGCTAGCCCATGGATAGCGGAGCAAATAGCCAAATACCCAATTCTATTAGATGAATTACTTAACCCTGTGCTGCTTTATCATCCCACAGAGCTAAAAGATTACCCAGATGAACTGCGCCAATCATTGTTGCGAGTGGAACCCGATGATCTAGAGCTACAGATGGAAACCCTTCGTCAATTCAAACAAATTCAGCAGCTAAAAATTGCAGCAGCAGATGTCACTGGTGTATTGCCAATAATGAAGGTCAGTGATCACCTTACCTTTTTGGCTGAGGCAATTATCAATGAAGTGGTGAATATGGCGTGGGAGCAAATGAAACAAAAGTACGGCATTCCTGACGGGAGTTCGGACCAAAATAAAAAGTTTGCCGTCATCGGATACGGCAAGTTAGGCGGAATAGAGCTAGGTTATGGGTCAGATTTAGATTTAGTATTTGTCCACCAATGTGATTCACAAATTACCACTAATGGCAAAAAATCAATCGAAGCTAACCAGTTTTATACCAAACTAGCCCAACGCATTATGCATTTGTTTATGACCAAGACCCCATCAGGCCAATTGTATGAAATAGATATGCGCTTGCGTCCTTCCGGTAATGCAGGTTTGTTAGTATGCCACGTAAATGGGTTTGAACAGTATCAATTGCAAGAAGCGTGGACCTGGGAACATCAAGCATTAGTTCGCGCAAGAGTCGTGATTGGCAGTCCAGAGCTCACCCAGCATATTGAAGCAATCAGACGGGACGTATTATGCAAACCTCGAGATATCGAAACTCTGCAACAAGATGTGACTAGCATGCGACACAAAATGCGAGAGCATTTAAACAAGGGCAACGAAAACTGGCTGGACGTAAAACAAGATGCCGGAGCAATGGCTGACATAGAGTTTTTAGTGCAGTTTTGGGTACTCAAGAATGCCCAACATTGTCCTAAAATGGTAGATTGGTCAGATAACGTTAGATTACTGCAACAGTTATGCTCAGCCAATTACATTAGTGCTGATGATAAAACGCAATTAACAGAAGCTTACCTTGATTATCGTAACCGCTCACATCGATTAACCCTATTAGAAAAAGATAACCTGGTCGATAAAAGCCAATATTCAGAGCATCAAAAGAATGTAAAAGCAATTTGGGAAACCACATTTGAGCAACCCAGTTAAATCTGCAGATTTAGCTTAAATGCTTGTTGATAACATTGTTATTCAAGCAAATAACAATTCTTTAGAACATAATCATTGGTTTCTTGAGTAACAATCATTGAGCGCTGTTTAGGGCAAATATAGGCTTTAACCTCCTTTTCAAAACTGCCATTCACGGCGCTGGCAATTTCGGCCATCGAGCCGGTAATGGTATCGTCTAATTGAAACTGACTTTTGATAATAAAATCTTTATCCAGCTCCCATAATACTTGCATCCCCTCAGATTGCGCATAATTAGTGATGGCTTCTCGCAGAGTACTGCCCGCGCGGAAACTCCGATATTTATGCTCCCCTACCCACCTAGAATTAATATTACTCTGAATACTTACCATCTTTCGCAAACGTTGCTCTAAGGGCTCTTTAGGAGGATTAACCGGCAAAACAAAGTCACCGATGTCATCTTCAAACGGTTTTGAGGAAGACATTCTATAGGCCGCATAAAAATCCGTCATGCCTTGGGACACACTTTTTTGTTCAGACTTTCCTTCAGGTTTGGGACTAGACATATTGAAACGTTGTAAGTTAAGCACGATGGCAGCGATAATAATTAACGCTATCGCTAAGCCAATGTGTCTAGCCCAAAACAAAAAGTTAGATGTTTTTTTGCTCATTTTAAGAGCCTCATTTCTCAATTAAATCGCTAATCATAGAGTGAAGGATCATCCTCATTAGGACGCGTTTTAAAACGTTTATGCATCCAAAGGTATTGCTCTGGTGCTAAATTGACTAACTCTTCCACTCTCTGATTTATTCTCGCTATATCTTGTTTATCGTCCCCAGACGGGAAATGATTAAGGCCTGGGACAAACTTAACCTTATAACCATCTTTTGTGCGTATGGAAACAATAAAGACCATTTCACTATTGGAATTTTTCGCAAATAACATGGTTCCTTTGGTTGATGCCACTTCCTTTACGGCAAAAAAAGGAACGAACTCACTAAACTGACGGCCATAATCCTGATCGGGTAAATAGAAGCACACTTCTTTTTGATTTAATGCTTTAATTAACCCTTTAGCATTACGTTTATGGATCATGTATTTGTTAGAACGTGCCCTGCCGTGATACTGCATGTATTCCATTAACGCATTATTATGTTTGCGATAAAACGCCACTGATGGATTTTTTAGACCTGCGATTCGACAACCAAGTTCCAAATTCATATTATGAATCGCCAAACCAAACACCCCTTTGCCTTTATCTAAAATGGCCTGGACATGCTCATAACCTTCTATTTCTGAATGACGTCTTACTCGCCAGTCCGGCCACCACCAGCCCATACTAGATTCAAGAACCGCCATTCCGGCATACTCGATATTTTTGGCTAACATGGCTTCTCGCTGTGCTTCCGTTTTTTCTGGGAAACACAACTCAAGATTACGTTTTGCCACTGCAACACGCTTTTTACCTAAGACTTTTAATAAAAAACTAATTCCTTTGCCGATAATTACCTGCAACCGGTAGGGTAACCATGAAATGCTATAAAGTAGTCCAATACTCAACCAAACCGGCCAATATTGAGGTAATAGAAAAGACATTTTAAATGGTGGGGCTTTAACCCGAGCGTTTGACAAGCGATAACCTCTCGTTTGAAATTTTCGCTATTGTAATTAACAAATGGCGCAGTTACCAATACTGTCACTGTGAAAAGTAAGTGGCTAACACAACCAAGTCTAATAACTAACGCATGCAGATGACAAAGTGTCACGATTTCAGCCTCTAGATTTCAATCTCAAAATAAAGGTTAAAAATAAGATTAGAACGAAGAGAATGCCCATCGATTTGAGCTAGCCTTTAGATCTTTTATATATTCAGCGGTATTCAACTGCACTTAATTACTGCGAGCAGCGTATTTTTTAAATAAATTAGGACTGACTGTAAACTTTATGTTTTTTTAGGACACCGTTTACGCCAATATGCTTACTGTCTTTCGATTTATCCTAGTTTTGCTTTTTCAATCAATTAGCAGCACTAAATAACGATATAGTTTGAGCTGAAATTGTGTTTCATTATAGTTTTAAAGGCTTGACGAAAGTTAAAAAATTGACCGTAAAAATGAGTAATTAATCTATAATTAAATTGATGGAGAACTTTATTATTAGGATCTTAGAAAGTGGCAAAGCAAAATAATTGGAACCAAGCTATTGCTCACTGTTTATTTGAGCAAAGTTCCATAGCAATGATAGTGTGTGATTTAAAAGGTAAAATCGCAAACGCAAACTTGGCTGCTGGGCAATTATTTGATGTAGATGCATCTTCCATAAATGGAAAACAGGTTTGTGATCTTTTCACTTTAAGCTTTAGTAAGTCCATCTTTGTCGCCTTTTTTGAACAACTGCTAAGCTCTCAAACACCTGAAAAACACACTAAGTTGAATAACGAAGAGCCAATTGCTATTTCAACGCCTACTTTCGCCATCCACTATGTTACAGCAGTCATTGACCTATTACCTAAGGACCAATTTGAAGGATTGGTGATAACACTTAGCCCAGCTAAAAAACTCGTATCGGCACAAACCGTAGTATATAATTTATTGGCAAGGTATGAAGTCGCTAAACAGTCAGGTATTGGTGTGTGGCAATATGACTTTTCGTCAAAGAAAGTCATCTGGGACGAACAGATGTGCCGCTTGTACGACATTGATGCTGATCACTATGCAACAGATCTTCAAGACTGGTTCTCATTTATCCATCCCGAAGACCGGGAAATGGCGTTTAATGAATTTCAACAAGCTGATTCCCTAAATAGCAAATACCAAGCGGAATTTAGAATCAAAACCTCGTCGGGGAAAGAAAAATACATTCAAGCTTTTGGGCAAGTAATTGATACATCGGGCAATCATGTACTTAAACATACTGGCATTAATATAGATTTAACCGAACAGTATGAAACCCAACAAAAATTGTTAGACAGTAAAGCGGAAAACGAATTTTTAGCGTCAATTGTGCAGGAAGCCGAAAATGCAATAGTCGTTTGCTCACCCGACATGGCAATTGAATGGGTCAACCCAGCATTTATAAAACTAAGTGGCTACACGTCTGCTGAAGTTTTTGGGCAATCACTACGGGATTTTGTATTTGGCCCTAAGACCGACGCTGCGACAGTACAGAAAATTAAGCAGGCCATTGCAGAAGGTAAAAGCTATAGCTATGAGTTGATAAATTATAATAAGCAAGGGCAACCTGTTTGGCTACGTGCAAATATAAAACCCCTAAAAGAAAATGATAAAATTGAACGAATTGTTATTGTTGCCACTGATATTTCGAAACCTAAACAACAAGAGCTGGAACTTTTAAATTATAGTAATCTGCAAGAAGCTATTCTAAATAGCGCTAACCTAATCGTTATGTCTACTAATCTATCGGGTCACATCATTACCTATAATAGTTTTGCACAAAGAACGCTGGAATATGATCGTAATGAGGTAGTTGGCCAAGTAAGGCCGGAACTATTTTTTGCCCCAGAATCTTTGATTGAACACGCAAAACAGCTGAGCAACAAAGTCGGCAAGACAATTCCTTCAGGTATAGAATCAATTACTTACTCTGCCAGACAAGGCATAGCAGACGAATATGAAACTCAATTTGTTAGCCGCAGTGGGAAAAAAATCCCAATTCAACTGGCGGTAACCGCCGTAATGGATTCTCAAAAGGAAGTAGAAGGCTTTTTGTTAATTGGTCGAGACATTTCGAAGCTCAAGTATATTGAAGGTGAAAAAGAACGTAGTGCATCCTTATTAAAAGCCACAGGAAGAGTCGCGAAGTTGGGTGCCTGGGAAGTTAATATAAACACCAATGATGTATATTGGTCTGAAGAAGTTTACCGTATTCATGAGCTCCCCATTGGCAGTGAAATCGAACTTGAAAATGCGATTAATTTCTACCTTCCTGAACATCGACAAAAAGTAAAAGATGCGTTAGACGAAGCGATTAATAATAATGTCCCATTCGATTTTCAACTGCCCTTTATCACTGCCAAAAACAATAAAATATGGGTGAAATCATTTGGCTTTAGAGAACTTAACCAACATGGGGAAATGATTCTACGTGGTGCATTCCAAGACATAACAGAGTTAAAAGAGGCCGAAGAAAATGCCAAAGTCGCCAGTCAGGCGAAAAGTGATTTCTTAGCAAATATGAGTCACGAAATTCGCACCCCCATAAACGGCATTATTGGAATGAACGACCTTTTGCTAAATACCCCTTTGACTGAGCAACAGCACAAATATGCAGAGCTTGCACAAAACAGTGGTCACATTTTACTTACCTTGATTAACGATATTCTAGATTTTTCCAAGATTGAAGCGGGCAAATTAGAAATCGAAAATATAGAGTATGATTTGCACGAAATGCTAAACAAATTTGTTGAAAGCTTCTCACTGCGAGCCCAAGAAAAGAAACTAGAACTCATTTTTTCTATGCACCCTAAGGTTCCGCGGTGGATCAAAGGAGATCCCGGCAGAACAAGGCAAATACTGGCAAACCTTACCAGTAATGCCATCAAATTTACCCAAAAAGGCGAAATCGTCATTAAAGTAAATTTGGCTAGTGAAAATAGCCTTATTTTTTGTGTAGTCGACTCAGGAATTGGTATTTCACAAGAAAAACAGAAACAGTTATTTCTTAAATTCAGTCAAATTGATGCGTCAACCACTCGTAAATTCGGTGGTACAGGTTTGGGGTTGTCTATCGCGAAAGAACTTGTTGAGTTGTTATCTGGAGAAATAGGGGTTAATAGCGAGTGGCAAAAAGGTTCCGAATTTTGGTTTACTCTTGAATTTGAGCCAGCAAAAAATAACCACGATCAGCAGATTTACGATTTATCTAACACCAATTTGGCGGATCTGAGGGTATTAGTTGTTGATGATAACCAAACTAATCGAGAAGTATTATCTTCTATACTGTCTTCTGAAAATATCACTGTGATCCAGGCAAAGAATTCACCAGAAGCATTAAAATTACTGCGCAAGCATTGTGATATTAAGCAGAATATCGATATTGCCATTATTGATGCTGATATGCCTGGGATAAGTGGTACTGAATTAGGAAAAGCGATTAAAAGTGACGAAAGATTTGCTCAGTTAAATATGATTTTAATGACATCCGCTGCAAAACGAGGGGATGCTCAGAAATTTAAAAGTATCGGCTTTGATGCGTTTTTCCATAAGCCCGTTAAGAATGACGACCTATTTTCCGCAATCTGCCAAATAGCGAACCAAAAAAACCAACCATTAGAGCGCTCACAGCACGAGCTTATCACCCGTCACAATGCAAGTAATAGGATAGTTGGGCGGCCACGTATATTGCTAGTTGAAGATAATCAAATTAACCAAGTGGTTGCAAATGAAATGCTTAATAAATTAAATTGTCTTACTGAAGTAGCAAATAACGGTTTAGAAGCCATTGAACAGTTAAGCCGCGCGTCGACTCCTTTTGATATTGTACTGATGGACTGCCAAATGCCTGTTATGGATGGGTATGAAGCCACTAGAATCATTCGCGCACACAAAGGTGATAAGTTTAATCCTAACATCCCAATTATTGCATTAACCGCAAACGCCATGAAAGGGGATAAAGAGAAGTGTTTTAACGCTGGAATGGATGGTTATCTTAGTAAACCTATTATTATTGAGGATTTGAAACAAGGCTTACTTAAATGGAATAACAAGCGGCACTGATTAAAACGACTTATTAGAGCGGAAAAGAAAAAGGGTGTGTCTAAAATAAATTAGACACACCCCAGAGAATTTTGAGAATCCCTCTCAGCTATCCTTCGCTATTAAACCATCCCGGTCAACATCCATATACGCCCCTTTCCTTCTATTCTCGCTCATCCCTAAGTGAGTCACTCTCCCTGAGTGAGTCCCTTTCCATTGATCCTAAAATAACTGTACATCCATATTGACAGTATTTCTCATCCTTAAGATTGTCCTCAAGCTTCCCTAACTATCCCTGTGTTTGTCTTCCGTTACTTAATGTTCACCTTGAACATTTACTTTCATCCAATGAAAGTGTCCTTTTGGCTTTCCCTAAGTCTTCCTGACCCGTCGTATTTCCCTGTGACGAGGTATAAGATAGAGGAATTAAAAGTTTCTACTAGTACCCAAAAAACATTTTTTTTGTAAGCCATCAGACTAAAGTCTAAATTAAAAATTTTAATTTAATAAATTCAGTAACTTAATAAAACAGTAAGCCTTACTCTAGGGGTTTATTCCGCTTAAAACCTACAGCCATGTAAGAAATATCGTACAAATTAAACAGCCCTTTTCTTACGCGCTAGTTTGAGTCTATTTAAACTATTCAGGTCAATTTCAATATTTTGTCGATTTCAATGATGTTCTTTGCTTAAAAAGTGAAATTAGAAGCCTAGCATTAAAGTAAAATAGAATGAGCGTAAGAGGATAGGAACGAAGAATAGAAGCAGAGAAGAAAAGTATTAATTTAGCTTTTCTTCTCCTGTGAGATGAGCCCCTATTGCTCTGAGCGGGGTTTAAACATTATTTGACCATTGATACGAGACACTTTGAGTTCCTCTATGTGTTCATATTTGCCATCGGTGAAAAACGATAAACATTTAGGCAAGGTCACGTATACACCCACACCTTCACTTTTTTGCTCTTCAAGGACAATACTATCTATAGCGCTCATGAGTAAATGACCAAGACCTCGATGTTGATGATCTGGATGCACGCCAATAAACGACAGCATATGATATTTTTCGTGGGGAATACGCTCCCTAACACGCTGTTCCTTTTCAATCATTTGCTTAGTACCTATGTACCCAGCGGTAAGTAACATCTTCAAGCGCCAGTGCCAGAAGCGGTCTGGGTTGAAAGCACTATCAGGTTTGATTAAGCAGGCCACCGCCAATAAACGGTCATCTTCAAACAGCCCAATCATAGGTTGCTTAGCGCTCCAAAACGCATTTAGTTCTTCTCGGATAGCACCGCGCAACCGGGATTCATACCCCTCTTTCTCAGAGTCGAAAATATCTAAAAACAGCGGATCATCATGATAAGCTTGGTATAAAATCGAAGCAGCGATCTTGAGATCTTCAGCAGCAAGGTAAACAGCTTTGATATTATTTAACGGGGTTATGTCTTGTGCAGTATTTGACATAGTTCGACTCTCTTCAGTTAGGAATTTTCACTTTACATAATTATTAACCATTTGTTAACAACTCATTAAACACAAGGTCAAACAATTTGTACTATTTTGTGCTGAACAGGTTGATTTATAGCCTATTCCCCCCAAGACTTAAAGAGTGCAATCTAAAAGTATTCGCAGCACAAGAAAAGTAGCTAGGCGAGCAAAGATAACAGCAATTGTTGTATTGAGTATCAATTGAACTGAAATGCCAAGATGTTAAAGAATAGAGTTTCATAAAGGAGACATTAGATGTTAACTGAAAATCTAGAGATGAAAGATTTGTTTATGCAATTAGGTTTAGCCAATGATGATGAGGCAATTGAGCGTTTTATTAGTGAACATAAAGGGTTAGATAAATCGGTTAAACTTGAAGAAGCCAGCTTCTGGACCCAAACGCAATCGACCTTTATACGTCAGTCCTTTTTTGAAGATGCGGAATGGACAGAATTAATAGACCAACTTGATAATCGACTGCGCTAATATACCTCGCTAGCCAAGCAAGCAGCCTGGCTAGCGTAAATTCGCTTACATGACGTTTAGAATGGTACAACTTATATATTGCTGTACGCAGAATCTCCCCACCCAATCAAATTGCCATTTTTAAAAACTAGAGGGGTACATTCGTCTTTGGTGGTAACCCCATCTCCTTCGCGACGCTGCGTGCGGTAAAACAACACATTGATTTCATCGTTATTTTCTTGATACAACTCACTGAAATCAGGCGTACCTAGACGGCTTCTAATATCTTCGATGGCGGTATTTGACTCTAACCTAGCAATTGCCTTCCTGTTTTTACGTTCTTTTTGTTCCCAATCAGATTGATACGAGTAGTCTCCTTCTCCACCAACAGATATCACACATCCGGATAAGGTTAGAGGTAAGGCTAATGCTGCAGCAACAAGTATTTTTTTCATTTTAGTTTCCCTGTAGTTCCATTTGTATTATTGAATTGCATTCCACAATACAAAATTAAGGCCAAAATATAACTTGTTGTTTTATAAGTAGATATATAAATGCATGTGATTCTCAATACCGCTAAAATAGTCACATTAACTAATTATTAGCGTTTTTCATCATGTCAAATCAGTTCCAGTACATTGCTTCCCTATGTAAAAATATACAATCTAACGGGAAAGTACCAAGTGTCGCATTAATTAAAAAAGCATCTAATCGGCCATTACCCCTGCGGGAGGTGATTGAGGTATTAAGACGCTGGCAAAACGAACCAGAACAGTTCTCAGAGATAGTTGAGGACGAAGCACCAGTGCAACAACCCACTGATTTAACACAGCACGTAAAACAATTAGAAAAACGCATCGAGTCATTGGAACAGCAAGTGTTACATTTAACCCGCACGCTGAAAAAATAATTCCCCTCACCTGTAGTCGGTGGCTTTAGCCCCGAGAAGAGCCCGAGAAGAAACCGAGAAAACCCGGCCCCTCGGCCCCATGGCCTGAAGACCATGCTACAAAAACACCTGTAGTCGGTGGCTTTAGCCCCGAGGCACACAAGAAAAACCAGCCCCATGGGCTTCCATGGCCTAAAGACCATGCTACAGAACACCTGTAATCGGTGGCTTTAGCCCCGAGGCACACGAGAAAACCCGGCCCCTCGGCCCCATGGCCCCATGGCCTAAAGGCCATGCTACAGAACACCTGTAGTCGGTGGCTTTAGCCCCGAGGCACACGAGAAAAACCAGCCCCATGGGCTTCCATGGCCTAAAGACCATGCTACAGAACACCTGTAGTCGGTGGCTTTAGCCCCGAGGCACACAAGAAAAACCAGCCCCTCGGCCCCATGGCCCCCCATGGCCTAAAGGCCATGCTACAAAACACCTGTAGTCGGGTGCTTTAGCCCCGAGCCGCCCCGAGAAAACCCGGCCCCATGGCCCCCCATGGCCTAAAGGCCATGCTACAGGCGGGGGGTGAGTTGCTGGATAAATTCGGTTAATGAATCGGCCAAGGTTTCTTGGGGCTCTAGGCCTATCTGTTCCAACATTACCCGTCCTGTCTGATTGTGTACGCTAACAATAAAATCATCTTCGTCGGTAATGCCGAAGAACAAGGTGTCGTCTTGTCCTAAGCGCCTTTTCATCAACACATGGGCAACTAAATTTTGTTGTAACCGCTCAAAATCGTCATCGTTCCAAGGCATCAATAATTGCAGGTTTCCCCTTGGGGTTTTCGCATTTAGATTATCACTCCAAAAGCAGGTATAGTACTGCTTAAGTTGTTCATCCATTTTAATTTCAAGGGCGTTTTCAAAGTGTTCGAAATGCTGGTCACTTGTTTGTTTAACCGGTAACCAAGGCACCCATTCATCTTGTTCACCACGTTGCTGATAACATTTTGATGGCCAATTTTCATCGAATTGAATAACCAATGGGTGTTGATTGCGTTGATGACAATCGACATATTCAGAAACAAAATTTTGTAGTGCCGAATCAATGCTCACAGACTACACTTCCTTTAATTTTAATTAAGATGACTTGAAACAACCTAAGTGAATACCAATTAATTGCATTAATATGCGAAATGAATGTGAAAATGGCAAAAACGCCTAAGATAAAAAGATAAATCAACACACAAGGTATATACACTGCTTAAGCATTGTATAACGAGAAGATTAAATGACAAATAAAACCGATGAGATAAGTACTTCATCTTCGGCTCTAGAAAAACTGACACTCGGTAAAGCAGTTGAATATGTACAAACCTATTCTCCAGAACTCTTGCAGGCGGTTCCACGCAGCTTAAGTCGAGAAGCCATAGGGCTAACCGATAAATTGCCGTTTACCGGCGAAGATATCTGGAACGCTTATGAACTGTCATGGCTCAACTCACGGGGAAAGCCCCAGGTTGCCATAATGCAATGTGTAGTTCCGTTTGACTCCCCCAATTTAATTGAATCAAAAAGCTTCAAACTCTATTTAAACAGCTTCAATCAATCTAAAATCGAATCTGTTGAATCCTTAACGACGACCCTAGAAACAGATTTATCACACTGCGCCGGCAAACCTGTGGCAGTAAAAGTGATATTACCCAAGGATTTTGCCAGTCAAAAAATTGAAGACATGCTGGGGCAAAATATCGATGATCAAGATATCGAATTTAGTGACTATCAACTCGATGCCTCAGCATTAAAAACCCACGCTAACCAAGTTAGTGAAACACTTAGCAGTAACTTACTTAAATCCAATTGCCTGATCACAAATCAGCCTGATTGGGGAAGTATTATGATCCGTTATTCTGGTACTCAAATAGACCGAGAATCACTGCTGCGCTACCTCATTTCTTTTCGCATGCACAATGAATTTCATGAACAATGTGTAGAGCGAATTTTTCGCGATATAAAGCACTTCTGCAAACCATCTGAGCTAACCGTTTATGCGCGATACACTCGTCGAGGAGGTCTTGATATCAACCCCTTCAGAAGCGATTTCGAAACGCCATATAACATGCCAAGACAGGCTCGCCAGTAAGGTCGGAAATAGGATAATCTATGCTTTCAATTCAATTAAATCCAGTTGGCCCCCTGAGTCAATTGTCACAGTTCGAAGTAGATAGGCTAAAACAATCAGTGAATAGTGACCTGTATAAATTATTCAGGAACTGCTGCTTAGCCGTATTGAATTCAGGAGTGGAAGAGGATGATTTCGAACAACTCTTCACTCCCTATGAAGACTTTGAAGTGAATCTAATTAGACGTGAGCGCGGCGTTAAAATAGAGTTGGTCAATCCCCCCGCAGTGGCATTTGTTGATGGTCAACTTATCAAAGGTGTCCACGAGCATTTGTTTGCCGTTCTCCGAGATATCTTACATATGGGTGTAAAATATCGATTTAGTGAAGCTCATCTCATTGATTCAAAAGATTTAACTGATATCGTGTTTGATATGTTGCGTCATGCTGAAGTGATTAAAGTGGGCAGCGATCCAAATATGGTTGTTTGCTGGGGCGGTCACTCCATCGGAGAAGTGGAATATAAATACACCAAAGAAGTGGGCTACCAACTTGGCCTTCGGGAAATGAACATTTGTACCGGCTGTGGCCCTGGGGCGATGAAGGGCCCCATGAAAGGAGCCGCAATTGGACATGCTAAACAGCGCTATAAAAACGGCCGCTATTTAGGCATGACCGAGCCTTCGATCATTGCCGCAGAGCCACCTAACGCCATAGTCAATGAGCTGGTGATTATGCCCGATATTGAAAAACGCTTAGAAGCCTTTGTGCGAATTGCCCATGCTATTGTTATTTTCCCAGGCGGCGTAGGAACAGCTGAAGAGCTTTTATATTTACTGGGCGTGATGCTAAATGAAGATAATCGCGAGCAAATAGTGCCTATTATTTTAACGGGCCCTGCCCACAGCAAAGACTATTTTGAATCCATCGACAAATTTGTAGGCGAAACCCTAGGGCCAGAAGCCCAAGCTTTGTATGAAATTGTAGTGGATGATGCAGTTAAAGTTGCGCAAAAAATAAAGAGTAAACAACTTGATGTGCGCACCCATAGGCGAAATACCGGCGACTCCTACCTGTTCAATTGGCTGTTAAAAATTGAACCTGAATTTCAGCAGCCTTTTGAGCCTACTCATCAAAGCATGCAAGAGCTGAATTTGCATTTTTCCCAGCCCAAGGCAGAATTAGCCGCAGCATTGCGCAAAGCTTTTTCTGGGATTGTTGCTGGCAACGTAAAATCCGAAGGCATTACCCAAATACGAAAGCACGGACCTTTTAAAATCAATGGCGATCCGAAATTAATGAGTATGCTTGATACGTTATTGGAATCCTTTGTTAAACAACAACGTATGAAACTGCCGGGTAGCGACTATAGCCCATGCTATCAGGTAATCACCTAAGGCAAGCGATACGCTTTTCGCGTTTAGTGGCCTTTATTCATCCCAGTGATTTGATTACCATGGGGTTAATTAAACATGAGATATAATTATGAATACTAAAGTAATACAGCGTATCGGAATTGGCGTATTTATCTACGTATCTCTAGTTGTAGTGCTGATAATATTTAACCCTGACGATACCACCAGCATGGGATGGGAAGATCGTCAGGAGTATAATAAAGTTCAGTTAACTAAAATCAAGATTGGCGATCTTCGTTCAAGTATTGTTGAATTGTTAGGTCCACCAGATATAAGCGAAGCCAAACAGGTAGGCGATGCGCAGTTGCAAGTGATGTTTTACCGCACGACCTGGAATCAATCAGACGGTATCACCACACAAGATGAGTGCACCCCACTGCTATTTCAAAATGATAAGTTAATTGCTTGGGGTGAAGGCACATATCAAAGTTATTTAAAGCGCTAGTGTTGCACCCACATTCGCCAGAGTTACCTGTAGCATGCCAACTCAAGGCTTAATAAAAAGCTTTGGGCAGGTTTCCACCGTACTGGATGAAGTGCGGCAGAACCCTGTTGGCCCTGAACAAATCAAACGGATCGTTAAAGTATCTGAACATTTTCTAGGGGCATTTAAACTCGCCCCTGACATTTTTGTATCCCAACCCTTATTGTATAAATCCAGAAGTGGCTTTTTAAACAACTTTGTATTCAATGGCTTGGTCTATTGCGCCCTCATTTGCAATCGAGCACGCATCAATGACTTATGCTGCCAACAGTTATTAAGCTGCTTATTAGCTCTGTATTGCGAACGCCAAGAAGATCTGGAAAAGTTCTTCGAGGAAAATAAACGCCCTTCACACCACCGTAAAAGCGTTCGGCTGTTACAAATTCTGAATAAAGCACACTTACAAACGTGGATGGACGGCTATCATGCATATAAATGGTTATTCTCTAAATTTGAGACTAGCCGTTCCTGGCCACTAACCTTAACCAAAAACCAGCAAATCATCTTATTAGCCCATCAACTTGCTTCCCGCGTAACGCCTTGCCAATCGAAAAAGCCTGTGCATTTTTCCGCGGCGCTGCGACAACTGATACAAACCGTGCCGGAAAATTATGCATTCAATCTAGATGGCTTATTAGAATACTCATCGTTACTTAGCCCCGGTAGCCTAGTGAAACTAGACAAACAAGATCCGGCCATAATACTCAGTATTTGCGAAGACAAGGTGCTGGTAGCGATAATTAATCCCAATAGCAATGACGTGCAGCAACTAAAACGCGTTTTTACTGACAACATCCAACGGGTGTCCGCTACACAAACTCTATCAGGTTTTAATCAAATTCAACGATGGTGGGATATCAACTGGCAACTGGAAAAGAGCGATTGTTTTGATCCAATAGAAACAAATTTCCCATTAGACAAGCCACCAGCCCTGCTACTCGAAGTACAAAAGCACTTAAATAGCGGTGCTGTAGATATCGACAGGTTGGCACTGCAAATCAATTCAGAACCGGCTTTTGCCGATTATTTAAAACAAACCGCGACAATTTCAAATAGAAATAAACTGCCCATTCAACAAGTTAAACATGGCTTAATGATGCATGGGTATGTGAAAGCAAACTCCATGCTGATACAACAGGCACTATTGCTAAGGTTGAATCAAAGTCACTTTCCATTGCAGCAAAATTTCACCCAGTTCATACGCTTAGCCAGTCAAATTGCGGCTAACCTCAGTTCTCAGAATAAACACCTATCTCCTGAGGAAGCCTCCACGTTATTGTGCTTTGCATGTAGTGGTTTATTTACCCAGCCTGCCCTTAAAACCCGCACAAAATGGAGCCTCAGTGTTGAACGTCAGCAGGATATTCGGTGTCTGTTCGATTTTCGCAATGCAGAGACACTGCGCAGTCATTGTTTAAAGTTATGCCAAGCGTGGCAACAACCTGCTTTGTATGCCGAAGCGATTGTTGCAAATGGTTTGCTATCGGATGAACTACCCAAAAAACCCATACTTAAAACCATGATCATGACCCTTGGCTTGAGTTTATTATTAGCCAGAAGAATTTATTTCAGTGAACAGATAGCCAATAACCCCTCTCAAAATTATTATTCTCAGTGCCTAAGCTTTTTTAAATTAAATGAACAAAACGTTAGTGAATTGTTAGCCAATTCACTGCAACTCAGCCATAGTTACTGTGCACTCCCCTAATATCCGTAAATTCAGCAACAAAACTGCGGAAATCGTCGTAATACATGGAAAATCAGCGCTAAAAATGGTATAAATCTGCCCCTTAAATTCAGTCTGTACGCCGGCTAACTCCCCAGCCCTCGAAAGTGTAAAATAGGAATAGATCATGACACAACAACGCATTACCGTTATCAAAGGAGATGGTATCGGACCTGATATCGTCGATTCGGCCCTCCAAATATTAGAAAAAGTTGGCTGCGACTTTGAGTATGACTTCGCCGATGCAGGTTTGATGGCGTTGGAAAACCACGGTGAGTTATTACCTCAAGAGACTCTAGATCTTATTGAAAAAAATAAAGTCGCGTTAAAAGGCCCACTAACTACCCCAGTAGGTGAGGGCTTTACCTCCATTAACGTTAGCTTGCGTAAAAAGTTCCAAATGTACGCAAACGTGCGCCCAGTATTGTCCTTTAAAGGAACGAAAGCACGTTATGAAGACATCGACATCATTACCGTCAGAGAAAACACTGAAGGCATGTACTCGGGCCTAGGACAAGTGGTTTCTGATGATGGTACAGAAGCAGAAGCGAAAAGTATTATTACCCGTGAAGGCGCTGAGCGCATTATTACTTTCGCATACGAATTAGCCCGTCGCGAAGGTCGTAAAAAAGTAACCGCCGTTCACAAAGCCAATATCTTAAAATCGACTTCAGGTTTATTTTTGAAAGTGGCCAGAGAAATAGCCGACAAATATCCCGACATCGAATCAACAGAAATGATCGTGGATAACGCCTGCATGCAATTGGTGATGAATCCTCATCAATTTGATGTAATGGTAACAACCAACTTGTTTGGCGATATTCTTTCCGATCTTTGTGCTGGATTAGTCGGTGGTTTAGGCATGGCTCCTGGGGCTAACATTGGCTCAGACTGCGCTATTTTTGAAGCGGTTCATGGATCTGCACCAGATATCGCAGGTAAAAACCTAGCCAACCCAACGTCAGTTATTTTAGCGTCAGTACAAATGCTTGAATATTTACAAATGGGTGATAAAGCCGAAAAAATTCGTAATGCCCTTAAAGACGTTATCGAATCAGGTGATCGCACCACACGTGATTTAGGTGGTGAGCACGGCACAACTGACTTCACTCAAGCGGTTTTAGATAGACTTTAAACAAAAGATTTAGAAGCTCTCTACACAAGCCGTTGCATTGAATAATGTAACGGCTTTTTTCATTTTGAACTGTCAAAATATTTTACACAACTAATCCGACCACTCGCAAAAACACAAATAAATCAATTAAAATCAACAATTTAAATATTGGCACAAGTTGTGCTTAATCATGTTTTTAAATAATTTTTAGTATCATAGGAAGCAGTCATGATAAATCTTTTAAAATCTGCCTTATTGGCAAGCTTTGTAATTTCCGCATCAGTTAACGCAACTGTCATCACCCTAGAATCTCGCGACATTGCTGGTAGTTTTGATAGCAGTGATCTGCAAGCCGCATTCGATTTATTGCCTTCATCTTCAGTGAATAGCATTAGCTCTACTGATAACTTCAATACAGCTCAAGATAGCGTGAACTTATTAACTGTTGAATTTAATATGGGCTATGAAGGAAGTTGGACACTTGAAGCAGGCCTAGACGCCGGTTATGGAGCCGAGCTTTACTTAGATGGAACGTTAGTATCTGAACGCACTGACAACCTTTGGTGGAAATATAATTGGGGTAACTCAGATGTATTTTCTGTTGATTTGAACGACATCGCAATTGGTAGCCACACAATCGAATTGTTTTGGGCTGAAAACTGTTGTAGTGGTAACAACTCAATTAGGCTAACCGAAGTCAGCTCTGGCGACGTTCAAGCTTTATCACTTGCTTCAGTAGAAGCGGCTAGCGTACCTGAGCCAGCAGGCATTCTATTACTAGGTATGGGTTTATTAGCGCTTCGCCGTAAAAAATAACCCTGCGTAAAGCTACCCTGAATATTCTACTAAACAGTAGAGTTTAACTAAGGTCCTTTTCAAGGGCCTTTTTTAATTGCTTAGAAAAGTGATTATTTAAATACTCTCCTCGATACGCTTTCCCCCTCTAACTATGTGGCACACCCAAAAACTAGACTTTACATATAAACAAAGCCGGACTAATTTTAAATCGTGCAAATGACGCACTAACGGATTAAAAATGAACACGGAGATTCAATATGAAAAAGTTCTTACCCACTTTAGTTATTGCTTGCGCAGTTTTTCTGGCAGGCAGCCCACTCACCCTTCATGCTAAAAGTTTAAATCAAAAAATGGACACTGCGAAAACCCAATTGCAGGCGCAAGCAACACCTATCAATCTGAATACGGCTACCGCCAACGATTTAGAAGCCTTACCTGGTATTGGTGCAAAAAAAGCGCAAGATATTGTGGCCTATCGAAAAGCCAATGGCAGTTTTAAGCGTGTGGAAGATATTACCAATGTGAAAGGGATTGGTGATCGCATGTTAGAAAAACTGAAAACTTCGGTTTCTGTAAAATAAAAAAATGGCGCCGATTGGCGCCACTTTCATGCTGTTTTAACACCTACTTAATGGTTTCTTTTAAGAACTCAAGAAACTCATCTTTGATTTCTTCATGGCGTAAACCGTACTCAATGTTGGCTTTCATATAACCAAGTTTACTGCCGCAATCATGGCTCTTACCCGTCATGTAATACGCATCAACCTGCTCTTTTTCCATCATTGTGTCTATGGCATCGGTTAATTGAATTTCATCACCCGCACCAGGCTGAGTTTTTTCTAACTCATCCCAAATACTTTCAGATAAAACGTAACGACCCACTACGGCTAAGTTAGATGGCGCTTCTTCCAGTGGTGGCTTTTCTACCATTCTGTGGATCTTAGCTGACTCACCTTCACCTAAGTCTTTACCTTCTAAATCAACCACGCCGTATTTATGTACCAACTCTTCAGGTACAGCTTCAACCATAATTTGACTGACCTGGCTGGTATTGAAGGTAGCGACCATGTCGGCTAAGTTGTCCTTTTTAGGGTTACAAGCAGCATCATCAATGATGACATCTGGCAGAACCACTGCAAAAGGGTTATCACCGATCATTGGACGAGCACACAAGATAGCGTGGCCCAAACCTTTAGCTACACCTTGGCGTACGTGCATAATAGTCACGTCTTTAGGACAGATAGCTTGTACCGCTTCTAACAATTGGCGCTTAACCCGTTTCTCGAGTGTTGCTTCTAACTCAAAACTAGTATCAAAATGGTTCTCAATGCTGTTCTTACTTGCATGGGTCACCAATATAATTTCTTTCAAACCCGCGGCGACACACTCCGCTACCACATACTGAATCAGTGGTTTGTCTACAACTGGCAGCATTTCCTTTGGAATAGCTTTTGTTGCGGGTAACATTCTTGTCCCCAGTCCTGCAACTGGAATGACTGCTTTTTTAACCTGACTCATATTAACGTTCCTTTATTGATAATCCACGACCTATAGCATAGTAATGCAATCCGTATTCCTGCATTAGCTTAGGTTCAAATAAATTTCGTCCATCGAATAATAATGGCTCAGTTAGCGACTGTTTTAATAATTCAAAATCAGGTGCTCTAAATGCCTGCCACTCGGTGCAGATAACTAAGAAGTCAGCACCTTTAAGGGCCGCTTCTTTGGTGCCAGTTAGGCTCAGATCGTCTCGTACACCGTAAATACGCTGAGTCTCTTCCATGGCCTCAGGGTCGTAGGCCTGTACCCTAGCGCCAGCTTCCCATAAATGCTCCATTAAAACGCGGCTGGATGCTTCGCGCATGTCATCTGTATTAGGTTTAAATGACAATCCCCAAATAGCCGCAGTCTTGCCTTTCAAGTCATTATTGAAATGCCCAGAGATATACTCGAACAGCTTTTCTTTCTGTTTGTAGTTTACGGCTTCCACAGACTCAAGAATTTTAGCTGTGTAACCCGCCTCAGTTGCACTACGAGCGAGCGCTTGCACATCTTTGGGGAAACAAGAGCCGCCATAACCACAACCAGGATAAATAAACTGGTAACCAATTCGTGGGTCAGAACCAATACCTAGTCTTACATTTTCAATGTCAGCACCGAAAACTTCGGCTAAATTCGCCATTTCATTCATAAAACTGATTTTAGTTGCCAACATACAGTTCGCTGCATATTTAGTTAATTCAGCACTGCGGATATCCATAACAATAATTTTGTCATGGTTGCGGTTAAATGGTGCATAAAGCTCTCTTAGCTTTTTCTCTGCACCAACACTGTCAGTACCGATAATAATACGGTCAGGTCGCATGCAATCATTAACGGCAGCGCCTTCTTTTAAAAACTCAGGGTTAGAAACCACATCGAAGGTAATTGATTTACCAAGTGACTCTTGTACCTCAGCGATTTTAGCCCTGACTTTATCCGCAGTTCCCACCGGAACCGTAGATTTGTTGATCACAATTTTATGCTGATCCATCGCTTCAGATATGGTTTTAGCCACAGCTAGCACGTATTTAAGATCGGCAGAACCATCTTCATCAGGCGGCGTACCTACAGCAATAAAAATCACATCGCCGTGCTTCACTCCCGCCTCTGCATCGGTGGTGAATTTCACCCTACCGGCATCAAAATTAGATTTAACTAAAGGTGTTAAACCGGGTTCATAAATAGGAATAATTCCTTTCTCAAGGTTGTCGACTTTGCTTTGGTCAACATCAACACAAACAACTTGATGCCCAACTTCAGCTAATACAGCTGCTTGTACTAACCCCACATAACCAATACCAAATACGGTTACCTTCATTATCTTTAGTTCCTTTAATCAATTAGCTGTATTTCTGTCAGCAATTATCGTGCAAATATTTTAAACTACGAATGTTGTGATTCATATTACAAACGGCAGTTAGTGTATAACTTCAAAATTAAAAAATATAGGTAGAAAATAGCGAGTAAAGAACTTTACTCAGAAGGTATTACCAGTTGTCGGAAAATGCGCCATCTTTTTTACAAATTCCGTCCCATAAACCGCACAACATAAATTTCAGGCGTTCTAATTTACGATCTTGTAATAAACTATTGGCAAAAAAACGAATGGGTAACACACATAAATTGCGAGTTTTCCAATATTTAGGCACATAGCCTCTGCGTGATAACAGCAAAATATTGCGAAACTGATAATATAATCTTACGGGGCTGCCTACTTTATAAGTAATCCCAGCAAATTTGCTGCGGGAGTCGCCCAGGCGGTGGATCATCTCAACTTTGTCGGCAATCGCCACCATTAAGTTCTGTTGTTTCGCCCGCCAGCACCACTCGTGATCGACCCCATCAATAAACAAGCTTTCATCTTTATAACCAATGGCTTCCAATTGAGACAAATCAATCATCATGCCCGAGGATATAATTTGGGTCACACAGACAATCTCGTCATACACCAAAACTTCCCGCTGCACCCTGGGTTTAACGGTTTTTTCAGAAAATGAACAAATAATACGTGGGCCAATGGCAACAACAGGTCGCTTTTCCACCTTAGATGCCACCAGCAACGAAGACAGTCTAAAAGCGAAGTCTTCATCTATAGTGCTGTCTTGGTCCAGCAACATGCCATACTCACAGCCAGCGGCACGCAGATCTCGCAGGCCCACATTATGGGCTGCAGCAATACCAATATTATTAGGAAAGTGATGATAATGCAGATTGGTTTTATCGAAAAGTAACTCGGTGGCAACCGGGGAATTATCCACAATGGAAACCACATCAACTTGTTTTAAAACCGTTTCAAGAAGATCTTGGGTGATCCCCATATCCGGTTTATATAAAATGACTGTCGCGCCTATCACTCGTGTCTAACCCGCTTATTCAAAAGATAACGGTCTATTTTATACGCTAATTTTACAATTTTGGAAGGCATGAGCCGTAAAAAGAGTACCGCACAAGCGTAAACTATATTGCCTAAACTGTAGCGCTTTAATACTTTCATGGCATAAAAACGGGCTTTAAACTCATTAATCGACTTACTCAAACCACGGCGCTTATAAAAATCATTTACTCGCCGAAATTCCAGCAAAGGCTCCACAAGATTAGCAAATTTGTATCCTGCAGCACATAACTCTATCCACAGAAAGTAATCTTGGGTGTTTTGCAGATCTTCACTGTATCGGTGGCCAGCTTTAAACACATCCATTCTAACCACCACAGTAGGATGATTAATGGCGCAACGCTTGGGTAAAATACGAAATATATCACCATGGTTTTTAGGCAGTTTACGCTTTCCTACCTTTTTACCATGCTCGTTTATCTCAACCAGAGAGGTTCCTAACACCTGTGTATTTTTATGTGTTTTTAGAAAATTAATTTGTTTCTCAAAGCGACGAGAAAGGGATATGTCATCGGCATCCATTCTAAAAAAGAACTTTACCGAAGGCAGGTTTTCAATGGTCCAGTCAATAACGTAATTCATGCAGGCACTCAAGCCCACGTTAGCTGCAGACTTCATCAGTTGCACATTATTGCGTTCGACACTCAATTTTGAAAGGTAGTTGAACACATCTTCTTTAACCTCACCGTCTAACACCAAGACTAGCTGAAAGTGCTGGTAACTTTGAGAAAGAACGGACTCCACCGATTGCACCACCCAATCCAGCTGATCTTCAATGTAAACACCCATGCCGACTATAGAATCAACCGGGTCAACCAAATTGATTCGGGTTACTGGGGTAAATTGATTATTCAAATGAGGTTACAACCTGTTTAATGTGGCATAAATTTACGGATATATCGTGACCGCGCAGTATACCAAAAAAAATAGTCATTTCATCAGTGTTTGTGCCAAGCGATGTACAAATAAACAATCAGGCAATAAAAATACGCTATTCCGCAAATAGTTTTTTTAATTGTTTATTAAACGACCGCATTGCATCCTGCTTTGTTTGTTCATTTTCTGACTGCAAACTCTGATAATGATCCCGATACAGTTCAATATCTTTGATAGCAATATCGATAAACTCTTCTACGTTAAATAATGACGTATCAAGGGCCAGCTCCGATGAGAAAAACTCAACCAAGGGTTCAGGGTCTAACATACTAATTGCTGAACCGTGGGCTGCACGACTGCTTTTTTTCGGAAAAAACAATGAGGGTAATGTGGTTACTTGGGTAAAAAATGAGAATGATTTTACACGAGGCTGCAAGATAGAAGTATATACTCCTGCACACATAGGGCGACGGCCAAGAACATAGATCTTTGCTTTAAGCTCACTTAATAACTCCAAAATATGCAATCCTCCACCTTCAGCAAATACAATCTCTGTTGCGCTTTTATATATTTCAAGCTGCTCAAGTAATGGATGCTCTTGGGGATAAAATATTTGATAACCTTGTTTTTCAAAATAGTTTTCTAAGTAACTTTCCCCCGCATAAGAACCACGAAACTTAAAGTGGATTCTACTGACATAAATTTTTTTAACCCCTTCTCTTGTCCCTTGTATATTGTTTCGACGCTCACAACGTTTAAGAAACGCCAGATAAGCACAGCCAACCGAAGTTTTAGAACGAAAAAAGCTGGCCTGCTCAGGTACGATTAATTGACTAAACGTCGACGGGGTGAATAGGTATTTTATTTTTTTCTCTGGGATCCCCAAATAGCTTAGGGTTTGTAAAAAAATAGAAGGCAATTTATATTTGAATTGCCGCACCCATGGAAACTTATTGGGTGTTTGGGGAAGCAAAATGAGTTTTTTAACCGACTCACCAAGCCCTTGTGTCACATATTCATAGCCCCACGCTCGATGAATGCACTCCGCCAAAAAGTGCCCAAAATTATTGAACACTGGACCTAAATAGAGATATTGCCCAGCATTTTTGCGGTTTCCAATATCAATAGATTCAAGCAAAGTATCATTTGTAACATGATCAAGCTCTTGGCTATTTTGAAAAACAGTCTTTCCTCTATATTGTCCTGTAAAATCTGGTTTATTTGGATGCAGAACACCGCCAATCACCCTACCAGGATTACTGCCGGGCGCCATGGGAACTACCTGCGCATTTTCTAACACACATATCCTTGCAGAAGGAGCGATTTCAATTGCTGACTTTATCGTTTTTTTCAATTTACCTTTTTCACCTATTCTTTAAGTGAAAAATTTTCACGTTTGAGCGTTAAGTTTGGGTTGTAGGCAGGATCATGCTCAATGTATGCTTTCCAAGTATCTTGTAGATAAACTAGTTCACTTTCAAATCTAGCTCTTTTTTGAGCAGTATCATCAAGTCCTCGAGATATTGATTCGTGATGATAAAGCTCGGCTTCTGCACAATAGAGGTTTCGCCGGCCTAAGGATAAAATTCGCAAACAAAAATCAACATCATTGAAGGCGACAGTTAGATCTGTTTCATTTAGTCCATTTACAGCCAAGTAGTCTGACTTTTTAACTAATAAACAAGCTGCTGTCACTGCGCTGAAATTGTGGGAAGCAATTAAGCGATTTAAATAACCTGGATGATAACGAGGAAAATATTTGTGAGCATGACCTGCACCGCCCCCGTATCCCATCACAACACCAGCGTGCTGAATACGATTATCTGGATAGAGCAATTTAGCCCCCACGCAACCGATATCTTCTCGTAAAACATGACCAACCATAAAATCAAGCCAGTCGGAAGTAATAACCTCTATATCATTATTGACTAACCCAACCACACTGCCATTGGCGTGTTCTACTGCAAAATTATTAATCGCCGAATAGTTAAAATCAAAAGGATATTTTAGCACTCGTACTTTTGCCTCATTTTGATCTAAGTGTTCAAAATAAGCCAATGCATCCGCATCGTCAGAATTATTATCTACTAATAATATCTCGTAGTTACAATAATTTGTTTTTGAAATAATTGATTCAATACAGTTTTTTACCAATTCCTTGGCATTTTTAGTCGGCACGATAAGAGAAACCAATGGCTCACCTGGAGTGTCCCATTTAACCTGAGCAACCCCGCTATTTTCCCGATTGTTAGATGTAAATTTGGAGTAATTTAAACTTAATAACTCCCGTTCCCAATTAGAGGAATTTTTTAAACTCTTATGCACTAAACTAAATGGAATGTGAAGGATAGGTACTGAGGAGCTTTTCAGATAAACATCAACTAACCAAATCGCCAATAATGAAGAAGAAGTGTTTTCGTTAACGAATTGGCAGAAGTTATCGATGATATTTTCACCTACCAGCATTACCCCCGTATTCACGTACCCTGTGGCTAACTGCAAATCAGGATTCCAGTCAGGATAAAGTTCTGCGGAGTGTCTATCTTTTGAACTATCAAAATGATCTACATCACAATAGAGAATCTTATTCTCAGATAAGTCAGCAAGGTAGCTTTGCATGAGTGGGATAGCTTGAGAGTGCAGAAAATCTCCGCCCGATATGATAAAAAGAGGTACTGCTGCCTCTTCGTCAACTTTTTGTCTAAGGTCGCAAATATCTTTATCCGAAGGCAAATTCACCCCATTTAGACACTGTTCAACCGCCTTGGAACTCCCTGACACATATACCTTACGAATACTTGGGCTAATCATCAACGCCTCAATAGACGCTTTGTCATAGTTAAACTGCCCGGTTAATAAAAGCAGACAATTTACTTGTGCATAATCACTATATTTTTTCAGCCTTTTGGCAATTTCAGTGTTTTGCTTTTTAATGGTTTTAACATATAGTTTTTGTAACTTTTGAGGAGAAGGAAAACCATAAAATAAGCCTGATTTTTGCAGGTTATTACTGTAAAGATTAAACAACCAGATATTTTTTCGCATAGTCTTTCTAATTTCAGCAGGAAATAAACCTACAAAAAACTTAATTACGCGCATTAGCTGTTTTCGATGCTTAATATTCAATTACATTCTTCTTCTAATTTAAAGTCTTCAATGAGTGATAGACTTTATTTGATCTTACTTTTTAACGAATTTATTGCTTTTTTAATTCGAAAGCGAAATTGATAAAATCTATGCATATATTTGTATTTTGATGCACATGAGTTCACAAACAATAAGCGATAATTTTTATCTTCTGACACTTTCGAACTTTCTATTTTTTTTGTCAGTAAATAATAATCGACCTTCAATATATTTTGTAAATAGTCGCAAACCGATAAGAAATCAGTTTCATTTAATCCTTGCTCAAAAAACGGTTTGGGGTCGGGTGATTTCATGTCTGCAACTAATACTTGAAGACAGCTTGCATTTAAATCTCGCGCGAAACCTTCAATAATGGAGGAGTAATAAATACTATCTTCAACATATTTTGTGGATGGAATAAGGGAGTAATGGCTTGTTCCCCCTGTATAGCCCTGCAGTGCTCGGTCTACTAACACTTGATAATCGTGCAGTTCAAACTGGTTAAACCATCTTTTAAATTCCAATGCTTCAAACTGATAAGAACTATTCACCATGGGTAATGTAGCTCTCACATCTACCCCTAACACTGAAAGCAAATCTGAAACAATGTTGCCATTTTTGAAATATTTATCACCATATACCCGCAAATATAAATCATCAGCTTTAAACTGTGTAATAAATTCAACAAACCTATCCATGTAAGGCAGGCGTTTGCTTCTATCGACATTTATTGTTTGAATTTGAAAGTGTCGTTTAACAGATTGGTTATACGTCGACTCCTTAATTTCCATGGGGTTTCTTATGTATGCAATAAAGTTCGCATCTGGAATCGCCCGTTTAAGCTCCTCCATTCTTCTGAAAAAGAATTCTGATGATAAAAGCAAAGTTGTAAAATCACTTTTGTAGAATCCATCCAACAATTTAGAAAGGTTATCGGTGTTTAAACTTAATTGTTTATTTGCGTTAACGTCATAGATAGACCTGACGTTTCCGGAGCTAACGCCATTGGAATCAACATTGTGAGAAGGGTAAAAAATTCCGTTTTCTTTTAAAAAATCTTGATTACTATTCAGCCACTTTTGAACTGCTGAAGTACCCGTTTTAGGGGGACCAACATGTATGTAAACGTTTTTTATCAATTCAACATCCTGATAATGACTCATTCAAGCATAAAACATTTGGAAAAGAGAGTTATGCTCAGAGCTTTTAATCTATAGCAAAATACTTGATACAGAGGCGAAACCGCGAGATGCGGCATTTTAGCTTGTAATGGGAGGGAAAAAAAGTAGAGAACGATTATAGGTTAATTTAAATTCACGTGAATTAGCCGAGCCATGATTTTTCTTTTCCTTTACTTAAGGCTTTAAGTCCTTCACTTGCATTTAGACCAGTATCATTGATCAGTTTTTTATATTTTAAACTTAGCTTATGTCTAGATTTGTCATACAAAGCACCATCAAAATTTACATTCTCAATAACCGTTTCTAAAGTAGTCGCACGCGTGACTTTGTCAAGTGAATAGGTAGGCAAAGCCATGATATCTGCTAATTCTTGCGTCCTAGAATCGTGAGGCATAAATACACTAGGCGTGCCGGCTTGTAACGCAAGCATATTTCCGTGAAGCCTAGTTCCAATCGATAGATCAAATTGATGCAGCTGATACATCCATTCATTTACATCAAAGTAGGATACAAACTGATTACTCACTATTTTTTTGAAGTAGGAAAGCGAAACTGAGGGTGCTAAAAGGTTATGTACTCGTCTCGTCAATTGCGTATCGATATGTTTAGTGTCTCTGTGGGAAAGTTTCAAAAGATCGAGGGGCGCTTGGTTAACAATTTCAGTATTGCGCCCCATTGTCCAATTAAACATGACACGAACTTTTTCAGCAAGTTTTTGGGTAATATCTATATTAAGCACTAATTTTTCAACATCAGTCATTGTTGAAAACTTTTGTGTTATATCCTGCCCCAGTGTTTTCGAAGGGTTAGTGAAATTTGACGGACAGCCTAATACTTCAACATTAGTAACATTGTTTTCGTTTAACACCTGAGCGGTGTAATCGCCTCTTACGCCTATTTTAACCGCGCGTTCAGATATCACTTTTAAAAAGCGCTTGGTTCCAGCATTAAAACTTAACTTTTTGCTCATATCAGAAGCTTGAGCCCCTAAACCACAAATTAATAGAGGCGTATCGGCTTTATCAATTAAATCAGCTAACCCCCCCATATCCCAATCAGGATTGAGTTGATTTGCAGCAGGAAAAACCAGCACATCATAGTCATTCTTAACTTTTTTGGGGTCGAAAGACCATCCGAAATAATCTTTAGGATCAGCGATATGTTGACTCATTGCATACCAAAATGCCAGATTGCCGGTATTTAACCCCACTTCTTTAAATAGACTTTCTACTGGTTTATTAAAACTATTTTCAATAAAGCCGGGACGTCCAATAAAGGCCACTTTTTTATGTTTCATACTCAGACAACTGTTATTTTGAGAATAGTTGAGAGAGTAAGTAGATTAGATGAACTTTAAATTACAAAAATATGACATTTAAATTACTAACAGACATCAGACAGCCTGACTATTTAGCCAAATAATGAAACTAACCGTCTTAAAAACGACGATTTTAATTTCTGCTGTTCAAGTAAAAGTGTAATAATTTCAACATGTTGAATATCTGAACTTGAATGGTGCTTTAGTCGTTCACAAATGTCATCAAACACCTGGGGGTGATGCTCAATAAAATACTGACATATTTCTTTAACATTGCACCGACTTATATTTTGTTCATGATATGGCTTAGATTGGCGATTTTTTAAAAAAGAAATAAGCGCTTTACCATTTACGACCTTGTATTGATGAACAAAGTCTCTTGTATTATCCAGAGATTGTTTTTGATAACGGTTAAATAGCGATTCAGGTAAAAGAGAAAATTGCTTATCCCCTCCATCGTAGGCTTGTAAAGCTTGGTCGATTGCCCCATCAATTTCTTCTAAGTTGAATTGATTAAGCCACCTCTTGAACTCCAACGCATCAAATGTATATGAACTATTGGTATTGCTTTTCGACGATTTTAGAGAGGGCAGATTAACAGCTGAGCAAAAATCCTCAATCAAATCGTAGTCATGGCTAGACAAATAAGCACGTAATATAAATCGCTTTCTTCCAAGTTTTTCAACGGCTTCTGTCAACAAGTTTAAGGTAGTCAGATGAAGGTTTTTGCCAAATTCTACTGGTGTTGTGCGCATATGCCTTTTGACAGACTGATTATACGACGATTCAAAGGTTTCCAAAGGGCAGCGAATATAAGCAATTAATTTCGCATTTGGAATAAGCTCTGCAATTTCATTAGTTAAATAAAAAAAATACTCGGAACTAAGTAAAAGGGTGTGAGCTTCCGACAATTTAAATCGCTCTAAAAGGTCAGAAACCTTACTTTGACTAACGGTCCATTTACCATCTTGGTCCAAATCAAGAATAGACGTTAGGTTTCCAGAACTTATGCCATTAGGGCCAATTTCATGCTCTGGATAATCTACCCCATGTTGTAATAATAGATCGCGATTATTACTGAGAGCTTTTTGCACAGCCGAAGTGCCGCTTTTGGGCGGGCCAATATGGATAAGTATTGTCTTATTCATTAATGATAACTGACTCAAAAAACCAATGGCTATTCAGCGCTTGAACTAATAACTTCAATGATTTCGGTGGTGGATATGGAAGGCGTCCTAGGTAAATAGACCACTTCACAAATGTCTTTCAAATGATCGAACTTTCCTTCCCAGTCATCCCCCATCACCAAAACATCGGCTTTATAATACTGAATATATTCCGCTTTCTTCTCAAGAGACTCTTCGGGAAAACACAGGTTTACATAGCGAAGACTGTTTATAATCTTCATTCTATCGTTTTGGTTATATACAGGATTTCTTCCTTTCTTCGAAAAGTTAAGTTTATCTGTAGACACACCAACGATTAAACAATCTCCATGCATAGAAGCGCGTTGAAGAAGATTAATGTGCCCAACATGAAACACATCAAAAGTACCAAAAGTTATTACTGTTCTCATTAATTCTCTAATCAATTAAAAATAAAGAAACGCAAAATCTTGTTTCGCTTTGCCCCAATTAAACGTCCAAAGTGGATCTGGGTTACGCCAGTTATCACCGTAGTTTAACACTAATAAGGGTTCAGGGTTCTGTGGAAAATACAAAATATTGCCGTTAATACCTTGTTTACTCAAAGGCAATACGGCGTCAATAGGAACTTCTTTTCTTCCTATTGGATTCATGCTGCACTTACCTTCTTCGGTGAACCCTGTAAAGATATCTAAGTTTAATCCGCCTGGCGTGGTACACCAATAATGTGCAATACCAGAAGGGGAAAGTCTGCAACCTTTTTCCGTTAAAAATGCAACAAGCCTTTTTCTTTCTTCAAGTATAGCCTGCTCGCCCTGTTCTTTACTAATATAACAAATATCGACATCATCATCGTGACCAATTAATTTGCCATCACGCACTAAACCTAAAAGCGTCCCAGAAGACACAAAAGCCGGTACGCCAAACTCTTCATTTAACCACTTTAGTAGTATTGAAAGCTCGCGAAAAACTTTGTTTTTTTCCGCATCCGTTTTTAAATCAAAGGTCTTCATAAAACCATGAGGTCCAAAAGCAACCCCTTTACTTTTTACTAACTGATTAATTAGTCTATGAAAAGATAAGGCTTTTTCATCTTGTTCTAGGTTTTTTAGTTTTTTCAAATACGCTGCCGGAGGGCCTGGGTTCAATATTCCGGCATGGAGTAGTGCTTGCTCAAATTCTGACAAACTACCGTCTTTATAGGTTTTTATAAAACCCCAGTTATCATGAACTAAGTGCCAATGTCTTAGATCTCTTGACGTTTCCACTTTCAAGCTCAAAGCTCGAGTAAAAAATTCTCCTTCCCTGTTATAGACAACGATTTTAGCTAAATTGCGGATTGAACCTAAGTCTATTACTAACCAAGGATTGTGTTCACGTTTGGTATGAAATCCAGCGCCACCATTCTTTTTGCCATTTATAGCACCTTGGCCATTATATTTTTCTTCATCATTGTAAGTAGAACTAATAATTGTATTTTTATTTGGTGCTACGTTGCGGCCAGCTTGATTAAAGATTTCTATTGCATCTAGGTGAAATGAAGACTCAACCTGCAAGCTTAAGCGAATGAAACGCGCTTTGTTGCTGGTCTCAATAACAAGTGGATCGTTGCTCTTAACCCCTTTAAATTCTCTAAGCGGATTGTTAGCTAAATAACTACTCACCTCGTTGAGAATCTTTTGTTCATCCTCAACTGGCGTATCAGATGACGTTGCTTTTTTTCTAAAAAACATATGTTTCCTGCTTTAAATTACGGATCTACAACTCAAATGTAGGATCCGGAGTTACCCACCCTTTGCCATAGCGATCCTCAAGAAACGCTTCTATCTTAGCTGGTGCGTAAAATTCATGACCACAAAACTCCAATGTAGAAATGGGCTCCAATAAACTGCGTTTCACTTCCCGAGTTTGGTAACCTTCCATGTGTGTCCATACAAGATTTGGCTTGTCAGGGATTCGATAAATCATAAACAAATCCATATCGAAGTCTTCGAAATAACAATGCAAGTTTAAACTAGTCGGTGTGGGTGGGCGACATGGCACTCCCAACTGTCGCAAGGTTTCTGCCCATTGCTTAGTAGCATCTAGATAATCAGTATCGGCGGGTAAATCAACTATAACTGCCAAATCAATATCATCATCATGGGGAAGAAAGTCTCCATCTCGATGAATACCTAGCAAAGTTCCGTAGCACGGAAAAGCTTGTAGGTTGAGATTTTCATCTAAGAAGTTCGTGAAGCGTTTCATCCTATCCGCCAAAAACGCAGAATCGATGTGTTCAAAAGGTATAGTTAATCCATGACGAGTGTAAATTACCGGTGGCAAAAAACTAGCGCTGTTTCCCCCCCGCTCAACGCCCTCGTAAAACGACGGCAACAAATCTCTATTGGCTCTTAAAAGAGGCTTCACTGTACGAGCCTGACTCATACGATAAGTTGCCAAAAAATGCCCTAATTGTTCAACAAACACATGGTCCCAAGTTTCACCTAACAGCCACTCTTGAGCCGTTAGT
Organism: Aliiglaciecola aliphaticivorans; assembly: GCF_054782055.1. Lineage (NCBI taxonomy): Bacteria > Pseudomonadati > Pseudomonadota > Gammaproteobacteria > Alteromonadales > Alteromonadaceae > Aliiglaciecola > Aliiglaciecola aliphaticivorans. Next base: position 2,782 of record NZ_BAAGTF010000019.1, on the reverse strand, counting down.
AATGCAAGTCTTGCTGCAAAACGTTCAAACGTAGATTCAATGGTTTGCCAGGTTTTATTATCCGCAGATACTTGAATTTGACGCTGAACAAATGCGTCTCCACTATAAAAATCATCACACCATAGTTCTACTTTTTTAATATCCCCTTTCGATTCAACAGGAATATTAAATATGTGTGGATGCTGAAGCGTCCAAATACACTTATTATTTTGAAAATGCGCTTCCATAAAATCAGGATCATGTTCTTCTAATAAAGTGGAAGTGCTACCGTCAAGTCTAACTTTTAGGGTTACAGGACGCATTAGCTTGCGTCGGTATCCTATTACCCTAAGGTACTTCGCATCTGCAGGTACAGTGACAACTAACGCTTTATCAAGTTCGTTAGGTAAATCAGGCGTGTCACTTTCGATTAAGGTTTGACACTTTTGTAAACAAGTTAACAATGACGCGCGCTTCTCGGCGTCAATAGTGTTATCCGTTAAATATTCAACAAACTTTTGCTCGATTTCAGTTGCTTGATTTTTTAAACCTTTCGAATTAAGAAAATCCGTACATTTTTCCAGTAATGGCAATCCCCAATCGTAAAACGCCTGCTTAGCGCCTTTCTTAATGACATTACCTGCCTGAAAAACTATTTTATCTTTTTCATTTAGACAAGAGAGCAGCATACTTTTAGACCGAACACCCCACTTGTCTTTACGATTGTAAAACTCAATGAAAGCCACATGATGAACTTTATCGAATTTAACTATCCACCACGGTTTAATCTCTCGTTTTGAATGAACAGAAACCGAATTAGCACCATCCCCTAACATTGCCTGAGTTGGATCGGGGAGCACCTTAGAGACACTACTCATTTGGCATTCATAATCGCTAGTAACTTTATACAGCTTATTGTTGTCATCCCTGGCCCAAATAGCTATATGGTTAAAGTTTAGAACTTCGTTATACTCCGCAATTAATGATAGTCGAACAGCTTTAACTGGCATCTCTACATGAAACCTATGGGCCGCAACATTTCTAAATGGACCATAAACAAAGCCTGGAAGGCCACTTTTTAGCAATAAGGCATCTTTGCTCTGTTTAACGGAATAGAGATCCGAAAAAGACATTAATTTTGAATTTTTTTGAGCTTTGAACTTATCTCGACCTAATCGAATACGCCTGGAAAGTCCTTTTTTCAATCTGCTTATCATTGGGGATGAAATTTACACTTATTTTAAAAACGGGCTAGTATACCGAAATGTCATATAACTGCCATAAATATGCAACATTTATATGCAACTTAGTATTTAAATTGTGTGTAAATACCCGAAAATTGTATGGTTGTGCATGTCGAACTTTATCAACCAATAAAAAGTAATGAAAAAATTTAAACTCTTATCCTTTAGGAATGCTGGAATTAAGCCAATTTCACACTTAACTTTTACCGATGGGTTATACGCTTAAGGGGAAAGCATAGCTGGATCTCTATAAATTGCTGGACATTCCCCACCTTGGTTCATGACTAAGCTTCTCGTCAAAGGTCCCATGACTGCGTGATATTTAGCCTTTTTACTTATTTGTAGTGCCTGCTCCGTTCCAAATGAGCCAGCCCCTCATACAATTCAATTATTCTGGACACGGAATATAATTGAGCCTACCGCAATATAAGTTGGCTTTTTAAGAAGTTCCTTATCTGGATCAGGCGCAACTCTTACCAGTTATGTTTCTTTACCCTTAAGCGTGCTAAATAGTCATGGTGCAAGTAGATCTCCAAAATTAGATGCCTGCAACCAATAAGTAAGAGGAACGTACTCCCGTTAAAAAGCGACTTAAACAATTTAAAAACCTAACAAATGAGTTAACCGCTAAAATCACCATTTGAGAAATAGAATTTAAAGTAGTGGAGCGTTCTGGCCACTTGTAGCCGATAATATAAGACAAAATAATATCGGCTGTTGGAATTGAAAGAACGAAACTTAACTTAGAAGGTTTAAAATTAACTCACTAGATTTTTTATCAAATACGCTGAAAAGTTTAATATTTGTTTTTCTGACAATTTAGGAATATTTTTTAGTTGCTCTTCAGATGGCATCTCAGTAAAAAGCAGCCCATCCTCTCTCCCCAAAAACTCTCGAGCTATACCACTGTTCCCCTCGTTAAACCCATCTAAAAAACTACTCGCCTCACTAAAATCAAAAAAGACCGCTTTTTCGCGCTCATTATCACTTCTTTCTTTGTCATACTGAGATAAAGTTGCAGCTATTTTTTTATTAATTGTTGGTGGTAACTTTTTTGCATTCAACAATCGTTTAAATTCCATTGTATCAGAGCAATACGATTCATTAATTTGATTTACTAGCGGTTCAAACTTTTCATTCCACTTTAATCCAATAGTGTGAACAAAATCCTTAAGTAAATCGCCTTCAATTAACTGCGAACGCTCAACCACTCTGACCCTAATATCATTTGTCAGTGCTTTCCACTTTGTACACTGCTTGTAAAGGTCAAAATTGTAGTGACTATCTTCGTTTATAGTACCACTGAAGGTACCTTGCTTAACCATCTGACTATAAACAGATTGCTTCAGTAAGTCTTGCCGCCTTAAATAAATAATTATGACTAGCTGAGTGTTTGAGGGCAGTAATGACGTAATCATTGGATAATTAACTTGGGCTATTTGCATTCTAGGGTTGGAATTCAACCCTAGATAACAATTATTACATAGCTGAAACTAATCATCGTTTGGTTGGAATCTCTGCGAATTAGCACTAATAAACAACCTGTATATTGGTTGGAA